>JAJZAI010000018.1 GCA_021799495.1 Deltaproteobacteria bacterium | reverse complement strand
ATCAGCATCGGCCGCTGCCGCCGCTCCTCACCGCGCATCCGCCACTTCCTCCTCAACCACGATTACCCACTCAGACGAATTATAGGCGAGTGAAATTCAGGCGTTTATCAACGCCCTGCTAGATAGTTGCGAATCGTGCCGCCCTGAAAGATGTCGTACCATCCGCCGATATTCAGCGTCGGCACGTCGATTTCCGCATGCCGTTCCTCGATCGACAGCGCGCGCCAGTAGTCGTCGTAATAGGGATGGTCGAGCCAGTCGAAGAAGTACGGCGCGCCCGCGCGGAACATCGGAAAATCCTTGAGCGGCAGATGGTCCATCCACTCGCGCATCGTGTCGATCGACCCCATCACGACGCCCAGTTCCTCCGCCGCTTTGGGATTCGTCACGCGCTCGCGCATCAGCCGCGCGAGGCCAAGCGAGGTCATCGCCCAGCTCACGTTGAAAAAGAGCGAAAAGGCGCCGCCCTGATAGGTCCATCCGTCGTGATAGTCGCTCGCCGTGATCGACGGGACCATCGCCTTGAGGCTGGGCGGACGGGTGGCGGCGGCCAGCCATTGCGTCGCGCCCATGTACGAGGTGCCGAACGTCCCGACCTTGCCGTTGGCCCACGGCTGGCGCGCCACATGCTCGATCGTATCGTAGCCGTCGCGCCCCTCGTCAACGAAGCAGGTGAAGACGCCCTCGGAGGCGAAGCGGCCGCGGCAATCGACGAAGACCACGTTGTAGCCGCGATTCGCCGCGCGAATCGCATCGAGCGTGAGCGACGAAATGAACGGAAATTTCTTGTCGTAGGGCGTGCGATTAAGCAGCACCGGCAGCTTTTCGGCGTTGTCCGGCCGGAACAGGTCGCCCTTCAGCACGCATCCGTCGCGCATCGGAATGTCGATGTTTTTTTCTATGATAATTCGTTGGCCCATGTACCCGCTCCCTGCGCCACCAAGCCACGCCTGCGTTTCAGGGTCGCTTCTAGCCCGACCCGCCGCCGTCCCGCAAGCGCGACGCTGGCGCTGGAATACGGAAGGTTGTCGGATATTGAGCGAGATCGGTTCAGGCGCCTATGCCGGTCGCCTCGGGAATCACATCAACGTCGTAGCCTTCAAGCTTAGACGGCACGTGCCGCTCGACCTCTGGCACATTCTCGGGCTTGTCAACTTCGATTTGGAATATGGTATTGCCATATGGTCCGCTGGCGATCGCAACGCCGGTCACGTGCGGAATCTTCATCAACTCGGCCAGATGCCGTTTGCGCACCGCCTCGGCGTCAGCCGTCGCCTTTTCGAGGTCCGACGCCTGAGCAAGGTTTGCAGCGGAGACGCGAGCGCTGCCGACCGCCTTGTTGGCCGCCGTTGAACCTAAAACCAGCGGCACGACCGCACTCAACGTTCCAATCGCGTAACTGGTGTTTTGAATGCAACCGCTATCGATCAGACCGGGTTGAACGATCTCCAAGCCTATTAGCAAATTGCCGTTCGGCCCGACATCCAACACGTGATTGCAGCCGGCCACATATTGCAGGCCGTTTTCGTCCGCGACCAGCGCGCCCAGAGTTCCGCCAATGCAGTAAACCGGCGGCGCGGAAAGCGAGTCGAGCGCGCCGCCGGAGACATTCAATGGAATCGGCCAAGGTTGGTAATGCTGTTCCGGGATGGGGATCGGCGTTTGTGCAGCCGCCATCCCAACGTACAGCAAGCCAAGCACAATCTTCGCGGCACAGATGCTTCTCCAGCTTCGTCCGAACAATGTACGTTCCTCCACGTACCAGGAGCGCTGATAGCATGGGCCTGCGCTGGCCGGTCTGGAAGCGGACTTCGTGGTCCATTCGCAGTTTACATGCTGGCTCAAGATGGATCGCATGTTCGATCCGCTATGTTCCGATCCGCGCTTCCATGCGCTGATGAAGAAGGTCAATCTGGAAAACTGAACCAGACCCGCCGCTTCGCCCTGCGCGATGCGCTGAAGCGGCGAATCGTGACGCTGGCGCCCGCCGGACGGTGCTCATATGATAGGCGAGGCCAATCGCCGTGAAATGACCGCGCATCGCTATCAGGCGCGGCGCGACGACGGCAAATCGCAAGCAGCGGGAGACAAGGACAGACCTCGATGGCGACTGAACGGCAACGTGAAATCAAGCGCCGGCGCAAGCGGCGGGAAAAACGGCTCAAAGCCCGAATTCGCGAGGCGCGCACGCGCAAGAAGAAACGTTAGGGCCGAGGGCGCATCGCGCCCGCAACGATCCTCGGGGACCGCCATGAACTACGAAACGATTCGCTACGAAACCGCTGACGAAATCGCCACGGTAACGCTCAATCGCCCGGCCAAGCTCAACGCCTACACGGCAAAGATGGGCGTCGAGCTGGTGGACGCGATGCGGCGCGCGGACGACGATCGCGACGTGCGCGCCGTAATCCTGACCGGCGCGGGCAAGGCGTTTTGCGCCGGCGCGGATATCGCGGGATTCGCCGACAATATCCGCTCGCGCGAAGACGGTGGTTCAGGCAATTCAGAACGGCGCGGCGGAATGCTCGAATTTCCGGCGACGGTCGCGGCGATGCGCAAGCCATCGATAGTCGCGATCAACGGTTACGCGCTCGGCGTGGGCGTGACGATGACGCTGCCGTGCGATATCCGGATCATGGCTGATTCGGCCAAGGTCGGCTTCATCTTCGCGCGGGTCGGAATGATGCCAGAGCTGGGCTCGACCTACCTTTTGCCGCGGCTGGTCGGCGCCTCGCGGGCGGCGGAAATGATGCTCACCGGGCGGCATTACACGGCCGCCGATTGCCTCGCGGCGGGATTGGTCAGCCAGGTGACGCCGGCCGGCCAATTGATGGACAAGGCGCGCGAAATCGCGGGCGAAATACTGATGGGCGCGCCGCTTTCGATCGCGCTGACCAAACGGGCGCTGACCAACGCCGATGCGGGCACGCTGGCGTCCGCGATCGACTTCGAGATGTTCGCGCTTGACAAATGCTCCGCCAGCGCCGAACACAAGGAATACGTGAGCGCCTTTATGGAAAAACGCAAACCGGATTTGAGCCGCTTGCGGCGCTGAATTGAATCCGGCGAGCGGTTTTATCCATGTGCGCCGGCGGCGATCAAAATTCTTTCATGCCGCACTTTCATGTTATATGATTAGCCAGACTTGATAAGTCATCTATTTGTGCGGCGGTTTTTTTCAGCGTACGGTAATGGCGTAAAATTTGAAAAAAGTCCGTTTCGGAGGTTAATCATGTCAATTCGTCTAGGCGGCGAAGCGCCGAATTTCGTGCAGGAGTCGACCGACGGCACGATTCGGTTCCACGATTGGGTCGGCGACAACTGGGTGATCCTGTTTTCCCATCCGAAGGATTTCACGCCTGTGTGCACGACCGAGCTTGGCCTGGTCGCGAAGCTGAAGCCGGAATTTGACAAGCGCCACGTCAAGGCGATTGCGGTCAGCGTGGACGACGTCGCGTCACATCGCGGATGGGTTGGCGATATCGAGGAAACCCAGCACACCAGGCTGAATTTTCCGATTCTTGGCGACGCCGACAAAAAGGTGTCGAACCTGTACGAGATGATCCATCCCGACCTCAGCGACACCACCACGGTGCGCTCGGTCTTCATTATCGATCCGAAGAAGAAAGTCCGCGCGATTATCACCTATCCGCAGAGCGCCGGGCGCAACTTCGACGAAATTCTGCGCGTGATCGATTCGCTTCAGCTCACCGACAACTATTCGGTGGCCACGCCGGGCAACTGGAAGGACGGCGACGACGTAGTGATCGTGCCGTCGCTCAAGGATCCGGAAGAGATGAAGAAGAAATTCCCGAAAGGCTGGAAGGAGCTGAAGCCGTATTTGCGGATGACGCCTCAGCCGAACAAGTAAGCGCGAACGTAGGGTTCGAAGCCAGACGCCCGGTCTCTTTGCGAGGCCGGGCGTTTTCTTTTGGCCTGACGCGACTTGCGCGGATCGCATCTTCTGCTCGGCTTTGCCGGCCGACGTCACTCAATTCGGAACGTTTGCACGGCGCCGCGCGACGTTAAGCGACAGGACGCTCCACGCCGCGCGACGTGAACTCATCCGCGAAAGACCGCCACAATTAGTTTGCGGACGCGCGCCGCGAAGAGTTAACTTTTAACCGTCGCCTTCGTTTTCGATTTCGGATAGACGGCGGCTCCAATCGGAGGCCGCCATGACTCGCATGACGGTTTTGAGCAACAACGCGATCGCCTCCAACGGACGCCACAAGGGCGACGCCCGCCGCCATGACGGCCGGCTGATCGTGATGTCGAACCGGGCGCCGATCCGGATTGTGCGCGAGCACGGGCATGAGCGGATCGAACCGACCGTCGGCGGCGTCGGCAGCACTTTTCTGCGCCTGCTCGAGCGGCACGGCGGCACGTGGATCGCATGGTCGGGAGGTCCGCGTTCGCCGACGCCGCTGGCGATGCCGCCGGGCGGCGAGCCGCGCTTTCGCATCGTGTTTGCGCCGCTCGGCGAGCAGGACATCTCGGATTATTACTATGCGATGTGCAATCGGGCGCTGTGGCCGCTGATGCATCTGATGATTCCGCGGACGCACTTCAGCCGCCAGCACTGGCAGCGCTATGAACGGGTGAACCGGCTCTTCGCGGAAATCGCGGCGCGCGAAGCGCAGAGCGGCGACTTTCTCTGGGTGCAGGATTTCCATCTGGCGCTGGCGCCGCAGTTCGTGCGCGAGCAGCGCGGCGACATCCCAATCGGAATTTTCTGGCATGTGCCGTTCCCGCCCGAGCAACTGCTGCGAATTTTGCCGTGGCGCGAGGAATTTCTGAACGGGATGCTTGGCGCTGACCTGATCGGCTTTCATACCCGATCCTACGCGAATCATTTTCTGAATTGCTGCGAGGGCGTGATGGGGCTGCGGGTCGATCGCGCGAGCGGCGAGGTCGCGATCGGATCGCGGCTGGTGCGGGTTGACGCCTTTCCGCTTGGCATTCCGGGGGATTTTTTCGCCGGACTGGCGGCGAGCGAGAAAGTCCAGGCGCGCGTCGCGCGCATCCGCCGCGCCGTCGGCACGCCCACGATTATTTTGGGCGTCGACCGGCTCGATTACACCAAAGGCATCCTGGAGCGGATTCGCGGCTACGAGCGCTTTCTCGAACAGCATCCGCAATGGCGCCGGCGGATCACGCTCGTGCTGATCGCCGTGCCGTCGCGCACCAAGGTCAGCGATTACGCCCAGCTCAAACGCGACCTCGATGAACTGGTCGGCAATGTCGTCGGCCGATTTTCGTCTGAAGGCTGGACGCCGCTGCGTTATCTCTACACCCAGTTCGCCGCGGAAGAACTCGTCGCCTATTACGCCGCCGCCGATATCGCCCTTTTGACCCCGTTGCGCGACGGCATGAATCTGGTGGCGAAGGAGTTCGTCGCATCGCATCTGGACGACACCGGCGCGCTGATCCTGAGCGAATTCGCCGGGGCCGCGGAAGAATTGAAAGAAGCGCTGCTGGTGAATCCCTACAGCGTCGATCAGCTCGCCGAGCGAATCCATCAGGCCGTCGAGATGGCGCCGGCGGAACGGGCGCGGCGCTTGAGCGCGATGCGCCGGCGGGTTCACGCCAACAGTCTCGAAACCTGGTCTGAAAGTTTCCTCGACGCGCTTGGCGCGGCCGCCGCGCCGAGAGCCGGCGCCGCGTTCGATGCCGCCGTCTGAGCCACGCATGACGCCGCTGCCGGAGGGCGCGCTGGCGGCGCTCGCGCGAAGCTCGCCGGTCCTGCTTTGCCTCGACTACGACGGCACGATCGCGGAAATCGTGGACGATCCGGCGCGCGCCACGCCGCATCCCGAAGCGCCGTCGTTGCTGCGACGGATAGCGGCGCGGCCGGATCGGGCCGTACTGGCGATCGTGAGCGGACGCGAAATTTCGGCGCTGCGCCGGTTTCTCGGCATTGACGACGGCTTGATCCTGATCGGCGTGCATGGACTGCAAATTCTCTGGCCCGACGGCACGCGCGAGATGAATGCCGGAGCGGCGCGCGCGGACCTCACGCGGCTGCGTGCATGGATCTCGGCCAATGTGCCGGGCGACCTTGGATTCCGGATCGAAGACAAGGAATTTTCGATCGCGCTGCACTATCGAGGCGCGCCGGCCGAAACCACCAGCCGGGTCCGCGATGCGTTCGCGGAATTCGTGAAAGACAACATGTCCGCGCTTACGCTTGCCCACGGCAAATGCGTCGTCGAGGCGCTGCCGCGTATCGCCGGCAAAGGCCATGCGATGCGCGCGCTGCGGCGGCGATTTTCAGGATTCGTCCCGGTCTATTTTGGCGACGATCTTTCGGACGAAGACGCTTTCGCCGCGATCGGCAACGAAGGCTTCTCGATCTTCGTCGGACCCGAGCGGCGGAGCGCGGCGCGTTACCGGGTCGATTCGCCGCGCGACGTCATCCGCGCGCTCAGCGAGCTTGCGACCGCCATAGAATCACATCCTTGTCCCGCGAACCGCGCATAGACCATCCATGTTTGCCGGTTTAAGGCGCTAACCTGTCGCGGGCGTTTCGTGCCATTATCGACGCCGCGAGGCGTCGTCGGTTGACGTCCCGCGAACTTCCCGCAGCGAGGATGCCGCCATGGGTCTGCCAAACGGGGTTCACCACATCGCGATTTGCACCAAGGACATCAAGAAAGAGATCGAGTTCTACACCCAGGTCGTGGGGATGGAGTTGGTCGCGCTCTATTGGATGCACGGCGCGGACCGCACCTTCCACGGTTTTCTGAAGATGGGAAACGGCTCGATCGCCTTCGTGCAATCGCAGGAGATCGGCGAGATTCAGCCGATGATGGGCGTGTCGCATCCGGCATGGACCGCGGCGCCGGTCGCGGCCGGCGTGATGCAGCATCTGGCGCTCAACGTCGATAGCGAAGCCGACTTGCTGGCGATTCGCGATCGGGTGCGCTCGCACGGCTACTGGGTGATGGGTCCGATCGACCACGGCTTCTGCAAATCGATCTATCTGGCCGCGCCCGAAGGAATCATGCTCGAGTTTTCGACTTCCGAGGGCAAGCCGATCGACGCGGAGGCGTGGATCGATCCTGAAGTGGTGAAGCTGGCCGGAATTTCCCAATCGGATTTGAAGCGCTACAAAAATCCGCCGGAATTCGAATCACGCGGCGGCAAGGTCGCCAATCCCAAGCCCGATCCGTCGAAGCCGATGATGCAGTTTCCGCCGGGGCGTGAACGAATCTACGAGATGTCGGACGAGGAAGTTCTGCGCCGGCTGAGCGAAACCACGCCGCCGGTGAGCGTCAAGCGCTGAACGCAAGCGCAGGAATCCGCGAATGGAAACGGGGCGGAGCCGCGACGGCTTCGCCCCGTTTGATTTTGCCGATCGCCGGGCAGGACTACGACGACGCGCGCATCGCGCGGACCAGAATCTCCGCGATCTCGGGGCGCGTGTACTCCAGCGGCGGCGCCTGGCCCGCCCGCAGCATCTCGCGCACCTTGGTGCCGGAGAGCAGCAGGCGGTCGGCGTCCGCATGCGGGCAGGTCTTGTAGGAGGCCATCCCGCCGCACTTGCCGCAATAGAAAGTGTTTTCGAAATTCAGCGTGGTGATGCCGATCTCCTGATGCGCATAGCGGTCGAAAATCTTTTGCGCGTCATAAGTGCCGTAATAATTGCCGACGCCGGCGTGGTCGCGCCCGACGATGAAGTGGGTGCATCCGTAATTGCGCCGGATAATCGCGTGCAAAATCGCTTCGCGCGGCCCGCCGTAGCGCATATGCGCCGGCATCACTGCCAGCATCGCACGGCCCTTCGGATAGTATTTATCGAGCAGCACCTTGTAGGTTTCCATCCGGATCGCGGCGGGAACGTCGTCGCCCTTGGTCTCGCCGACGAGCGGATGGACCAGCAGGCCGTCGCAGATTTCGAGCGCCGCCTTCTGGATATACTCGTGCGCGCGATGGGTGGGATTGCGGGTCTGGAAGGCGACGATCCGGCGCCATCCCAGCTCGCGAAACGCCGCGCGCGTTTGCCGCGGCTCGCGCGGATACTCCAGGAAGGTGCGGCCCGGCACGTCCTCGAACAGCGCAACCGGCCCGGCGACGCACCATGGGGGCGTCGACGTGACGTTTTTTGCCCCCGGATGCGCATCGTCGGCCGTGCCGAAGACGGCCTCGGCCTCGCGCTTGCGATCGACGCGAAAAATTTCGCTGATTTTCAAGGTGGCAATTCGCGATCCGCCGTCGGTCGCAAGCGCTATCTCCTGCCCCGGTTTGAGTTCGCGCGCCCCGGCGTCGTCCACGCCGAGCGTAATCGGAATCGACCACGGAACCCCGTTCGCAAGGCGCAGGTCGTCGCGGCTGCGCAGATAATCCGCCTCGCCCATGAAGCCGGTAAGTGGCGAAAAAGCGCCGGTGGACAGCATTTCGAGGTCGGCAAGCTCGCGCGCGCCGAGCGCGATGACGGACAGTTTGGCGGCGTGCGCGCGGGCGGCGGCGCGTTCCGGCGCGGGAACCGCGCGATCCACCAATTCCGCGCCGCCATGCGGCGTGATTGCGTCCCGATGTTCCGAACTCATCGCGCGCCTCCGTTGCGGATAAGCCGCCGCGCTTCGAGCGCGCTCAACAGCTTGCCGAGGCTCTCCTCGTGCGATTCGCGGTCGGTTTCCACCACCAGCTCCGGGATGAGCGGCTCTTCGTATGGGTCCGAGACGCCGGTGAAATTCTTGATTTCGCCGGCCAGCGCTTTTTTGTAGAGACCCTTGACGTCGCGTTCGGCGAGTACCGGAATCGGGCATTTCACGAAAACTTCAAAGAAGCGCTCGTGCATCTTGCGCACTTCGTCGCGGATGTCGCGATAGGGCGAAATCGCCGCCGAAATCGCGATCACGCCGTTGCGCGCCAGCAGCCGGCAGACCCATCCGATTCGCCGGATATTGGTGTCACGGTCTTCCTTGGAAAATCCAAGGCCTTTGGAAAGATTGGTGCGAACCTCGTCGCCGTCGAGAATTTCGACGCGATGGCCGCGGCGGCGCAGCTCTTCAGCCGCCAGATTGGCCAGCGTCGATTTGCCGGCGCCGGACAATCCGGTGAACCACAGGGTGAAACCTTCGCTCATTTTGAAAGGACGTATCTCCCAAATAGATTACTTGTCTGGTCTGTTAAGTTATGTAATTTCCGGCACTCTTGCAACCCACGCGACGACCGTTCATCGATTATCCGGAAGGCGTGGCCCGGACGCCGAATCCGCATCGAGCCTGGCGGCGATAGCTCCGGGCGAGGCAAAAATGTCCGCTGACTTGAGCGCCGCCAACCATGCGTCGCCGGAATGGTCGGGGTTTATCGCGAGGAAGCGCACCTGCGCGGCGCTGGCGGCGCGGTAATCGGCCTCGCTATCGCCCACGAAAATCGCGTCTTCGGACGGCGCGCCGCACAATTCGAGCGCACGATAAATCGTTTCCGGCGACGGTTTCAGCGCCAGCGCCGAATCGCGGCCTACAATCGTCGGAACCACCCCGGCCAGCCGATAGCGTTCCAGCCAGCGCGCGACCGTGCGCGAGGAATTGGAAGTGACGATCGCAATCGTGCGGCCGCCGCCGGCCAGGCTCCACAGCAATTCGACCGCGCCCTGGAGGGGAACCGCGCAATCGACGCCGGCCAGCTCGGCTGCTTCGATTAGCGCCGACGCGGAGGCCAGCAGCGCGACCGCGCCGGTCACGCCTGAATTCGCCCCACCGCGCAGCCATCGCGTGTGCAAAGCCGCGTATAGCGGAAGATTGCCGCGCGGAATTTCGCTGAAGATGGCGTCGTCGAGGCCGTGCGCGGCAAACTCGGCGCGCAAAAACGCTTCGAGTTTGCGCCGGCCGCCCGGCCAATCGACCTCGCGCTCGAGCGCCGCAAGGGTATTGTCGAAATCGAACAGCCAGACGCGAAAGCGGGACAATGGCGCAATCATCGGGAAGCGGAAGCGTGCTCTCCCGCACGGCGGCATCCGCAGGCGGGACTCGCGGCGGCGATCAGATCGTGAACCGGCAGCGGACGGGCCGACGCGGCAAGGCCGTCGAATTCGATCAGCGCGGCCGCGTTCGCCTCCGCGAGTCCCGCCAGCAGCTTGAGCGCTTCGACCGCCGCGACCATCGCGACAAACTCCGCATGTTCCGCGCGCGCCCGCGGCGGATCGAGCAGCGCCCCGCCGGCGCATCGCGGACATCCCGCTCCATCCGGAATAATCGCGATACGCGCGGGCGCGTCGATCCGAACTACGATCATCGCGCCGGATCGCGGACGGCCCGCGACGGCGTCGAGCGCCGAGCGCGATTCCGGACCGCCAATCAGCGCGAACAGCAAATCGATTTCATCGGGAACGCTCGCGGCATGCGCCAGCACGGCGTCGGAATTCAAATCCCGGATCCGGGCGGCGCGCTCTTCGGCGGCGGCGCGCCCGCCGGGCCCGGCCAGCGTGATATGGCCGATTCCGGCGCCGGCGAAATATACGAGCGCCGGCTCGGCCTCGTTCGCATCGGCGAGTATCGCGAGGCGCGACGCGAGCAGGCGTTCCTGCGCGGCGCCGCTGAAACCGGGAACGATAATCTGCCGGCTGTAACGCTCGATCTGGCGATCGCTGAGAGTCATCGTTGATACGGCCGCCCGGCGCTTCGCGCGCCTTGCCGGGCGATTACTCGATAACGTTTTTTTCGATCGGCTCGACGGTGACGCCGCTGATGCGGAGCCATGCGAGCGCGCGTTCGAGCTGATCCGCGGAACCCTCGAATTCGACCGCGACAAGGCCCATCTCTTCCGAGACGCTCGCGCCGCGGATATTGAACATCAGGTCGAACTTCTTGACCAGATGATAGAGGATCGGCTCGCGGATCAAGGCGCGCGGATAGCTCAGGTAGTAACGTTCGCGGATACGTTCCATTTGCGAATCAGGCGCTGCAGATGCTCGCGGCGCCACTCCTGCCATCCGATCCAGAGGTTGGTGGAAAGATATTTGTCGCCGAAGTCGGAGAAGACGGTCACGACGACGCCCTCGCGCAGCGCGCGCGCCACCTTCAACGCCGCGACCATCGCGGCCCCTGACGACTGGCCGACCAGCAAACCCTCGAACTGGCCCAGCGCATAGACCATCTCGTAGGCGTCTTCGGTGCTGACCGCGATTTTGCCGTCGAGCTCGCGCTCGCGGTAGATGCCGGGAACGATCGACGACGCCATGTGTTTGAGTCCTTCAAGGCCGTGCATCGGATCGTCGGGCTCGACGGCGATTATCCGCACGTCCGGATTGCGCGACTTGAGGAACCTGCCGGTGCCCATCACCGTTCCGCTGGTGCCGATTCCGGCGACGAAATGCGTCACCGCGCCGCCGGTCTGACGCCAGACTTCGGGGCCGGTGGTCTCGAAATGGGCGAGCGGATTCGCTTCATTGTTGTACTGGTCGGGTTTGAAGTAGCGGCCGGGGTCGGATTCGATCAGCTTGCGGCAGAGGCGGATCGCGCCGTCGGAGCCTTCGAGCGGATCGGAATAGATCGGTTTGGCGCCGAACGCCTCGATAATTTTCTTGCGTTCGCGGCTGACGTTGGACGCCATCACCAGCTCGACCGGATAACCGAGCGCCGCGCCGACCATCGCCAGCGCGATTCCGGTATTGCCGGAAGTCGAATCGAGAATCACCTTGCCGGGGCGCAGCTCGCCGCGGGCGAGGCCCAGCTCGATCATCTTGCGGGCGGGACGGTCTTTGACCGAGCCGCCCGGATTGAATCCTTCGAGCTTGGCGAAAATCCGCACGCCGGGACGCAGCAGGCCGTCGGTCAAGCGTGTGATTTCGAGCAGCGGCGTATTGCCGATCAGCTCGAGCACGCTCTGGGCGCGCGGCGCCGGAACGGTTTCCGCGCTACCTTCCGCCCGCGATCGCAGGGACGATTGAGATATCGTCGCCATCCTTGACCTTCGAGTTGAGCTGGTTGAGGAACCGGATATCGTCGCCGTTCAGATAGACGTTGACGAAACGGCGCAGCTCGCCGCTGTCGTCGAGCAAGCGCTCGCGGATTCCCGGATGGCGGCGCTCGAGGTCTTCGATCACGTTCTTAATCGAATCGCCGTCGGCGACGACTTCGTCGACTCCTCCGGTGAAGCGGCGCAATGGGGTTGGAACTCGAACCTTTATCGGCATGGCGTCAGATGCGACCTCCCTGGAAAACTCTCGATGCCAGTCCTTAATCGTTATGCGGCGCAAGGCCGTCCCGCAAGCCTCAGGCCGCGCCCGCGAGCGGACGCCGGCTGCCGCCGAGCCGTTCGTAAAGGGCGTCGAACTCCTTGAGCCGCGCCTCGATAACGCAGGGCTGCTCGATCGCTTGCGCCACCGCTTCGACGGTTTTGTAGCCGTTGCCGGTAATCGCGACGACCACGGTTTCGTCGGGCTTGATGCGCTTTTGCTGAATCAGCTTGATCGCCACGGCCAGCGTGGTGCCGCCGGCGGGCTCGGCGAAAATGCCCTCCGTCGAAGCGAGCAATTTGATCGCGTCGATGATTTCCGGATCGGTCGCCACGTCGCCCCATCCGCCGGACTCGCGCACCGCGCGCAGCACGTAGAAGCCGTCGGCGGGGTTTCCGATCGCAATCGACTTCGCGATCGTATCCGGCTTGACCGGCGTGATCAGGTCCGTGCCCTTGTGCAGGGCATGCACCACCGGCGCGGAACCGGCGGCCTGCGCGCAGTGAATCTTGAATTCGCCGTCGCGGATCAGCCCGACTTCGCGGAATTCCTTGAAGCCTTTGGCGACCTTCGGCAGAATCGTGCCGCCGGCGGTCGGCATCACGATATGGTCCGGCAACCGCCATCCCAGCTGCTCGGCGACCTCGAAGCCGAAAGTTTTCGCGCCCTCGGTGTAGTATGGCCGCAGATTGATATTGACGAACGCCCATCCGTATTTATCGGCGATTTCGCTGCACAGCCGGTTCACGTCGTCGTAGTTGCCGCGGATCGTAATCACGCGCGCGCCATAGATCGTCGAGCCGACGATTTTGCCGGTTTCGACGCTCTCGGGCATGAAAATCACGCAATTGAGTCCCGCGCGCGCCGCGTGCGCCGCCACCGCCGTCGCCAGGTTGCCGGTCGATGCGCACGACACGGTGGTAAAGCCGAATTCGCGCGCTTTGCTGATCGCCACCGAGACGACGCGATCCTTGTAGGAAAGCGTCGGATGGTTGACGGTGTCGTCCTTGACGTAGAGCTTCTTGATTCCCAGTTCGGCGCCCAGCCGCTCGCATCGCACCAGCGGCGTAAAGCCCGAGCAGGGTCCGATTTCCGGCTCGCCCTCGACCGGCAGCAACTCGCGGTAGCGCCACAAATTATGCGGCCGGCGCTCGATCGCCTGGCGCGAAACGGCGGCGCGGATTTTGGCGTAGTCGTACTGCACTTCGAGGGGACCGAAGCAGGTCTCGCATACGTGGAGCGGACTGATTGGATAGTCCTGGCCGCACTCGCGGCACTTGAGACTGGTGACGTAGCTCATCGCTTCCTCGCCTAGTGAGCCGCATTCGCGGCTGAAAGCTGCGCTCGCGCGGCGCCGCAAGCGCATCCGGGCCGCGCCGCGATCGGCGCGATCCGGACACGCCCGGCGCGCGAACCGTCCAACGTGAGAATTTTGCCGGCGAGCGCCGGTCTGATTCCGGCCACGGCGCGGATCGCCTCTGACGCCTGCAACGTCCCGATCGCACCCGCGACCGGTCCGATTATGCCCGCGTCGCGGCAAGTCGCGGTTTCCTCAATGTCCGGAGGCGTCTCGAAGAGACATCTTAGGCATGCCGTCTCGCCCGGCATCACGGTCATCGCCTGCCCGCTCAAACCGAGCACGCCGCCATAAACGAATGGCCGGCCAAGTTCGACGCATACATCGTTGATCAGAAATTTCGCCGCCGGATCGTCGGTCGCGTCGATCACGAAATCGGCGCGGGAGATAAATCCTGAGGCGTTGCGTTCGTCGAGCCGAACCGCCGCCGTTGCGACCGGGAGATTATGCGCAAGCATCGCGAGCCGACGCGCCGCCGCAACCGCTTTCGCCGAGCCGATATCGGCTTCGCCGTAAATTATTTGCCTGGGCAGATTGGAAAGTTCGACCGGATCGGGATCGACCAGCAACAGCGGTCCGCAATTCGCGCGCGCAAGCGCCAGCGCGGCGGGCGCGCCGAGGCCGCCCGCGCCGACGATCAGGATCGGCGGCTTGCGCTTTATTTCGATCTTGCCGAACGACGCCACGCTGCGCACTCCTCAGATTGCGGCCTGCGTCGCGTCCCGCCGGGAAAGGTTGCAACAAAAAACCCTCGTCGGGCGATAAGACGAGGGTAACTTTACTCTCGCCTTATCTTCCAGGATCCCATCGCTGGGGGGATCCCGCAGGACTTAGCACCAGCACCCCAAAGGGCCGGTTGCTGCGGCATCGTCGGGCCAGTCCCTCCGCCGCTCTGGATAAGGCCACAAATTCCGGCCATCAAGCATGCAACACAGGATCGCAAAAGTCAACCGCCCGACCAGCCGGTCAGGGCGTTCGCCATACGCCCTGCGCGCGCGAATTTCCCGTTCGCCGCGGTGCTCTTGCAGTTAATCCGGGCCGATGCTTAAGGAGACGTGAACGACCACGACATTCAACGACACGGGCGGCGTGCGCCAACGGCGTTCCGCGGTTTTTACGGAGGTTGCAATCATGGCCGACGATCTGCACGAAAAAGGCATCAAACTGCGCGCGCAGCTTTGGGGCGAGCAGGCGGCTCGCCAGCGCCACGAGGACTTCAGCAAATTCGACAAATTCTTTGCCGATTTCGTGAACGAGCAGTTGTTCGCGCAAATCTGGACGCGGCCCGGATTGCCGATCAAAATCCGCTCGTTCATCACGATGGCGACGCTGATGGCGCTCGCGCGCGGGCCGGAATTGCGCACGCACATGCGCGGCGCGCTCAATCTGGGAATCACGCCCGAGGAGATCAAGGAGATGATCATCCATCTCTCGCAGTACAGCGGAGTGCCGACGGCGGTCGAGGCGATTCGCGCCCTGCGCGAAGTCACGAGTCCGGATTGATCGGCGCCGACGCGCGATTTTCCTTGCGGGCGTGCGGCGGCGGTGCTTTAACAGGAAAATCGAATTTCGGCGCGCGCGCCCTTGGCGCGCACGGCGCGTAAATCGCATCGATTCCGCGAGCGCGACGCCCGCGGCCGCGCGCCATTCAACCTGGCCGAAATTTCGGGAGGCCGAACATGCGAGTTGGATTCATCGGATTGGGCAACATGGGCGGACCGATGGCCCTCAACATTCTCAAAAAAGGTCACAGCGCCGTGGTCAACGATATCCGGCGCGAGATGGCCGAGCCGCATCTCGCGGCGGGCGCACAATGGGCGGATTCGCCGGCCGCCGTCGCCGCCAGGGCGGAGGTCGTTTTGACTTCGCTGCCGGGGCCAAAAGAGGTCGACGCGGTCGCGCTCGGAGCGAACGGAATCCTGAGCGGAATCGAACGCGGCGCGGTTTACGCCGACCTTTCGACCAATTCGCCAACCGTCATCCGGCGCATCCACGAAGCCTTCAGGCAAAAAGGCGTCGCGATGCTCGACGCGCCCGTCAGCGGCGGCATTCCGGGCGCGCGCAACGCGACGCTCGCGGTGATGGTCGGCGGCGACAAGGAGACCTTCGACCGGGTCAAACCGGTCTTCGACGCGATCGGCGACAAGGTTTCCTATATCGGCGCGATCGGCGCCGGCGCGGTCGCGAAATTGGTCCACAATATGGTCGCCATTTGCTCGACGCAGTTGCTGGTCGAAGCGTTCACGATGGGCATGAAAGCCGGCGTGTCCGCCGACGCGCTGCTCAAGGCGGTGTCTGACGGCGCGTACGGCCAGGGCATGATTCTCAAGGGCGCGCTGCCCAAGATGATCATGCGGGGCAATTTCGATCGCGTGACTTTCGCGCTGAAGCTCGCGCGCAAGGACCTCGGGCTCGCCACCGAGGTCGGGCGCGAATTCAACGTGCCGATGCCGATCGCGGCGCTGGTCGAGCAGGATTTCCTGTCGGCGCTCGCCCACGGACTGGGCGACAAGGATTCGACCGCGGCCGTCACCGTGCAGGAGGATCGCGCGAACGTGAAAGTTCGCTCCTGAAGCGCGGCGCACCTGCGCGCACATCAATCAACTATTCACCAATACGGAAAGAGGAACGGAAAATGGCTGACGATCTGGCGAAAAAAGGTCTTGAAGTTCGCACCGCGCTGTTCGGTGAGAAGGCCGCCGTGGCCGGCAACGAATATCTGAAGCAGTTCGACGAGGGCTTTGCGACGTTTCTCAACGATCAGCTCTTCGGCGGCATCTGGGGCCGCCCCGGACTGCCCACCAAAATTCGCTCGCTGATCACGATGACCGCGCTGATGGCGCTGGGACGCGGTCCCGAATTGCGCCTGCACATGCGCGGCGCGCTCAATATCGGCGTGACGAAAGAAGAGATCAAGGAGATGATCATCCACATCTCCCAGTACAGCGGCGTGCCTACGGCGGTCGAGGCGATTCGCGCGTTCCGCGAAGTCACCGAACCCAGGAAAGGCTGATTCTTCGCACGGCGCGCGGCCAGCGGCGGCCGCGTCATTTTGGGCGGGAATGGAAATATCATGAAGATTGGAATGCTCGCCGTGCTCAACGAGCACAGCGTCGATCCGGCGACGTTCGCGCGCCGCGCCGAGGCGCTCGGCTTCGAATCGATCTGGCTGCCCGACCATCCGGTGATGCCGGTGCATACGAGCACCCCTCTGCCGGAAACGCCGCCGGGCAAAGGCGAAATTCCCGAGCATTACTCGCGCATGTGCGATCCGTTCGTGGCGATGGCGATGGCCGCCGGCGCGACGACGCGCCTCAAGGTCGGCACGGGCGTATGCCTCGTGCCCGAGCGCAATCCGATCCTCACCGCCAACGAAGTCGCCACGCTCGACGCCTTCTCCAACGGCCGCGTGCTGTTCGGAATTGGCGCCGGTTGGCTCAAGGAAGAATCGGAACTGCTCGGCGCGGACTATCCGCATCGATGGACCCAGACGCGGGAATATATCGCCGCGATGCGGGAGTTGTGGACGAAAGACGAAGCCTCGTTCGAAGGCCGTTACGTCAAATTTCCGCCCGTCCGGCTTTATCCGAAACCCGCTCGTCCGGGCGGCCCGCCGGTGCTGATCGGCAGCAAGGATAAAAATGCCCTGCGATGGGTCGCGCGATGGGGCGACGGATGGTGCCCGATCCTGCTCACGCCGGAACAGATGAAAGCCGAACTGGCCAAACTGCGCGAGGAGTGCGATCGCGCGGGGACGAGCTACGACCGCCTCGATCTCACGATCATGCGCCAGGGTCTGCGCGGCGGCCGCGCTGAAGTGCAGGCCGGATTGCGCCAGTACGAGGATCTCGGCGTGCCGCGCTTCGTGGTGATGCTCATCGCCAAAAGGCTCGGCCCGGACAACTTCGAATCCGAGCTCGAGCGAATCGCCGAGTCGTATATCTAGCTTCGAAATCGAACGTCGCGCGCGCTCCCAGGCCGCAACCGGAATTTCGCAGGACCCGCATATGCCTCTCGATCCTCAAATGAAGAAAATCCTCGATCAGATGGCCGCGGCGAACGACAAGCCGTTCCATCAAATGACGCCGGCCGCGGCGCGCGAACTGATGGAGCGGCGCTTGCCGAAAGGCGCTCCGACTCCCGTCGCTCGCGTTGAAGATCGCGCCGTCTCCGGCCCTTCAGGGCCGATTCCGGTTCGCATCTACACGCCGTCGGACCATGCGACACGCGGAGCGCTGGTCTATTTTCACGGCGGCGGATGGGTCGTCGGCAGTATCGCGATGGTTGACGACACCTGCCGGCGCCTCGCGAACGCGGCGGGATGCGTCGTCGTATCGGTGGATTACCGGCTCGCTCCGGAACATAAATTCCCCGCCGGCCCGGAAGATTGTTACGCGGCGGCCGGCTGGACGGTCGAGAATGCCGGGCGACTCGGATGCGATCCGGCGCGCGTCGCCGTCAGCGGCTCGAGCGCGGGCGGCACGCTCGCGACGGCGGCCGCGATGATGGCGCGCGATCGCGGAGGTCCGCGGTTCGCCTATCAGTTGCTGATTTATCCGGCCACGCAACGCGAGCTGAATACGCCGTCGCAGAATCAGTTCGCGGCGGACAATTACTACATTTTGTCGCGCGCCGACATGGAGTGGTTCTGGAGCCACTACCTGACTGCGCCAAACGACGCGGCGAATCCCTACGCCTGTCCGGCGCGCGCCGCGTCGCTCGCCGGATTGCCCGCGGCGATGGTGATCACGGCGGAATACGATCCGCTGCGCGACGAAGGCGAGGCCTATGCCGCGCGCCTCAAGGATTCAGGCGTCCCGACGATAATGCGACGTTACGACGGCGTAACCCACGGATTTTTCGGGATGGCGAGCGTTCTGGACAAGGCCCGGCAGGCGATCGACGACGGCGCCGCCGCGCTGCGCGCGGCCCTTACTCGATAACCGGACCGGAACCGGGTTTCTGGCCCATGATATAACCGCCCAGATCGGCCGGCCCTGACGTTTCCGAAACGGGCCTATACTGATTGGTCGATTTGCCCGCTTCGTGGCGATCTTCGATCCGCGCCAGGCGCGAGCTGCGCGCGGCCACCGCTTCGGCCAGCTTCGCGTCGCTTCGCCATTGGTCATCGGCGCCGCCGCGCACCATCGTCCCCGTCAGATCGTAGCGATGCCAATAGATCACGCGCATCGGCGCGCCCGCCGGGTCGTCAACGAGATGTTCGTAAATCCACTTCTCGTTGAACGGAATTCCGTTCTCTTCGAGTTCGATCGGGCTGTTGAGGCTGCCGGCGGTCCGGTCCGGGGTGCCGAGCAGCGCCACAATCTGGTTACGGGAAACGCTCTGCTTCATACCGCGAAACTCTCGGGAAACGGGCATTTCCGCGCTGACACATGGGCCTCGTAATCGGCGCGAAATTGTTTGAGAAACGCGCGCGCCGCCCACGACGCGCCGTCGGCGAGCGCGCAGATGCACTTGCCGTCCATGAAGTTGAAGGTGTCTGCGAGCGTCTCCAAATCTTCCGGACGACCTTCGCCCGCTTCGATTCGCTTGAGCGTGCGGTACGTCCATCCGGTGCCTTCGCGGCACTGGGTGCACTGGCCGCAGGACTCGTGCTCGAAAAATCGCGCAATCACCAGCGCCGCGCGCACCATGCACGCGCGATCGTCGAGCACGATCGCGCCGGCCGTGCCGAGCAGCGTATTGACGGTCTTGAGCGACTCGTGATCGACGGGCACGTCGATTTGGTCGCCGCGCAACACCGGCATCGAGATTCCGCCTGGAATCACCGCCTTGACGGTTCGGCCCTCTTCCAGACCGCCGCCGTATTTGTAGATCAGGTCACGCATTTTCACACCCAGCGGCAGCTCGTAGATGCCGGGGCGCTTGACGTGCCCGCTGATGCCGAAAAGCGTGTTGCCGAAACTGTTGGGCATGCCGCGGGCTTTGTACCAATCGACGCCGTTCATGATAATCGCCGGAACCTGCGCACAGGTTTCGCAATTGTCGACCGTCGTCGGCCGCTGCCACAGGCCGCGCTGCGCGGGAAAAGGCGGCCGTTTGCGCGGCTGGCCCTTCTTGCCCTCCATCGATTCGAGCATCCCGCTCTCTTCGCCGCAGATATAGGCGCCGGCGCCCGGCTGGATATGGATATCGAAGCGGCGATTGAAGCCGAGCGCATTTTCGCCAAGGATTCCGACCGCGTACGCCTCGCGAATCGCTTCGCGCATGATTCGATAGGCGACCACGTACTCGCCGCGGATATACATGAACGCGGCGCTCGCCTGAATCGCCATCGACGCAATCATCACGCCCTCGAGCACCAGATGCGGATTGCGCTCCATAATCTGGCGGTCTTTGAACGTGCCGGGCTCGCTTTCGTCGCAATTGACCGCGAGATAGCGCGGGCCGCCGTCGGGCGGCGGCATGAACGTCCATTTCAATCCGGTGGCGAATCCGGCGCCGCCGCGGCCGCGCAGTCCCGCGTCCTTGACCGTCGCGGCGATATCTTTCGGCTCCATCGCGCCCGCTTTGACGACGGCCTGGTAGCCGCCGGCGCGCTTGTACTCATCAATGGCAAGACGGCGCTCGCCGTTCGGCGGCAACAGATACGCCTCGACGCCGTCGGGAATTTGCGACACCAGCGGCGCCGGCGGCCGCGCCTCGATCGCCGCGCCCGGAGAGGCCAGCAACGTCACGAGGCTGTCGGGCGCAACCCGCTCGATATAGGGATTGCGGTTGATCTGCACGACCGGCGCGGTGCCGCACGAGCCAAGGCATTCGACCTCGACCATCGCGAAACGTCCATCGGCGCTGACCGTTCCGCTTTTGGCGCCGGTCAGCTTTTCGGCCTCGCGCACGATCCCGCGGGCACCTTTGAGGCAGCAGGGAAGTCCCGTGCAGACCTGCACGATCGCCTTCGCCGGCGGCTGATTGAAAATCGAATAGAACGACGCGACCTCGGCCACTTCGCCCGCCGACATCCCGAAGTGTTCGCCGAGCTCCGCGAAAATTTCCCGGTCGAGCCGGCCGGTCTCGTCGCGCGCCACATGCAGCGCGTACAGCAACGCGCCGCGCGGGTTCGGATAATGCCCTATTTCTTCACGTATCTGGTCGTGAGCCGCTGCCGACAAAACCATCGCTTCACCGATCGCATTCGCCGCCGATCATGTTGATCATTCCGAAGGTCGGCACGACGTCGGCCAACTGTCCTCCAGTGATCATCTTCGAAAGCGGGGACATATTCGAAAAGCTGGGCGCCCGGCAACGGCATTTCCACGGCTTGCCGGTGCCGTCGCTCACAATATAGAAACCGAGCTCGCCGTTGGCCGCCTCGACCGCGTGATAAACTTCGCCGGCCGGCGGCATCCCGCCTTCGGTCACCAGCTTGAACTGATCGATCAGTTCCTCCATGCGGTTGAACACGCGCCCCTTGCCCGGCCATCGCACGCGCGGATCGTCCGCATCGACCGGCCCATCGGGCATCCGTTCCAGGCATTGCAGGATTATCCGGCGGCTCTGGCGAAACTCCTCCAGCCGCACCAGATAGCGGTCGAAATTGTCGCTATGCTCGCCGACCGGGACGTCGAAATCCAGTTCGCCGTAAACCAGGTACGGATGGACCTTGCGGACGTCGTATGGCTCTCCGCCCGCGCGCAGCATTGGACCGGTCACGCCCCACGCGATCAGGTCGTCGCGCGAAAGATAGCCCGTGCCTTCCATCCGCTGCCGGAACACCGGATTCTCCGTCAGCAACTTGTCGGCGTCCTCGAACAGCTTGAGCGCTCGATCGAGCCGCGGCCGCGCGAATTCCGGGAAATTCTCCGGCATGTTCGCCGAGATGCCGCCGATCCTGACGAAATTCGTCGTCACCCGCGCGCCGCACAGGCTGTCGACCATGTCGAGGATCAGTTCCCGGCCCTCGATCAAATAGAGCATCGGCGTGAACGCCGCCAACTCCATCGCCGACGCGCCGATACACAGCATGTGATCGGCCATCCGCGACAGCTCGCAGCCGATCGTGCGAATATAGTTGCAGCGCTCCGGAGGCGCGATTCCGAACAGTTTTTCCACCGCCATGCAATAGCCAGTGTTGTTCAGAATTGGCGAACTATAGTTCAGCCGGTCGGTGTACGGAATATTCTGATAGTAATAGCCGGTTTCGCACTCTTTCTCGAAACCGCGATGCAGGTAGCCGACTTCGACGTCGGACCACACCACCTGCTCGCCTTCGAGGTCGAGCGTAATCTTGACCGTGCCATGGGTCGCCGGATGCGACGGGCCGAACTGCAGCCGCATCGGCGGCGTATGCAGTTCTTCGAGCGCGGCGGCCTGGTTCCCTTCAATGGGGACGGCGGGGTTCTTTCGCTCCGGGTCCAACATATTCCTGAATCGGTTGTTCGCCGTGCTTGGCGTAGTCTTTTCGCAGCGGATGGCCAACGAATTCTTCGTAGAGGTAAATCCGGCGCAAGTCGGGATGGCCGTCGAAGACGATGCCGTACAGGTCCCAGGTCTCGCGCTCCAGCCAGTTGGCGGCCGGCCAAACCGCGGTCACGCTCGGGATTTTCGGATCGTCCTCCGGCACGCGGCATTTTATCCGCAAGCGATGCGCGAGCCGGGTCGAGGTCAGGTGATAGACCACGGCGAACCGCGGCTCGGGTCCGCGCGGCGGCAGCACCAGTTCGTGGCGGCGTTGCGGCAGCCGGCGCATCACGGCGCGATTCCGATCCCAGACCTGAAGTTTGGCCTCAAAATTGTCCGGCTGGCCGAAATAGTCGATCGCGGTGACGTCCAGCAGCAGATCGAAGCTCAGTTCTGGATCGTCGCGCAGGATTCGCGCGGCTTCCAGAATCCGCTCGCGTGCGACGTGAATCCGATCGTCGCCGCGGGCGGTATGATGCTCCAGCACGCGGTCGCCCAGCCGCGACACCACTTTTTCCAGCAGCGGAGAAAGCTCCGGCGCGGCGGGAACTTTCTCGTCCGGTTTCTCAGCGCTCATAATTCCTGCGGATATAGTCGGTTCGGGTTTTGAGCTGATCCACCGGCACCAGCAAGTCGGCCTTGCTCCACAGCGAGCCGCGCCGGCTGTAGCTCGCGATTTCGATCTGCCGGCTCATGATTATTGCTTCTTCCGGACAGGCCTCTTCGCACAGTCCGCAGAACATGCAGCGCGACATGTCGATATCGAAAATTTCCGGATATCGTTCGACTTCGTCGGCGGTTTCGGCCGGGTAAATCGTGATGCAACTGGTCGGGCAGGCCCACTCGCACAGGCCGCACGCGACGCAACGCTCCTTGCCGTCGGCCATCTGCGCCAGCACCGGCATCCCGCGCAGCGCCGGCGGCTGCACCAGGCGCTGCTCAGGAAAATGAATCGCGAAATCCTGCCGTCCGCGCAGGAACAAGCCAAGATTGCCGAAGAAATGACGGATCGAAACCCACAATCCCTTCAGGATCGCGATCCACGGATTGGCGCTCGAAAACGTCGCCGCGGGACGCCGGACCTTTACAACCTGAACAGCCATCCAACCCAGTCTAGCGCGATTTCCGCGGGGATAAACCCTCCGTGCGTCTTTTCCGGCGCATCCGCCGAAACTTTTTCTCTCGCTTGCGCGCGCCAGTCCGCCTGCCGGTTCACCGCACGCCCGCCGGCGCCGGCGCGCCCGTGCCGTCGCCGCGCATCGGCGCCGGCGACGAAGCCGGCCGCCAATAGCCGCGCACGCTCAACATCGCCGCCATGAACAGCGTCGCGCATCCGAACGTCACCCACATCCAGGCGGACCAGCCGTAATGCTTGCTCACATACGGCACCAGAATTCCGGTCGCGGCGATCCAGACCCGGAAGACCATCTGGAAAAACGACCATCCCGTCGCCTGCAAAGCCGGCGAGATATCCTCCAGCAATTCGGAGAACTGCGCCGTCCACGGAATATACGCCGACGCCGTCAGCGCGCCCATCACCAGCACCACGAGGTCAAGCTGGCGCGGCGACAGCGGATGGTTGAAAGTCGGAATCCACCATGCGAGTCCGATCAAAACCAGCACAGTCAGCGCCAGCGACAACGCCTTGCGCATCCCCAGCCAGTCGGAAAGATAACCGGCCGGCACCAGCATCATGCCATTGAACAGCCAGAACTTCGATGCCGCGCTGGTCGCCGTCGCCGCGTCGTATTTATACGTCTCCGCGAACATCTCCGAGCCGAAATTCTGCACGGTAAGCGCGATGCTCAAAAAGGCTACCGCGCCGATCGTCAACGCCCAAACTGACCAATGGCTCAGCAGCTCCGCGAACGCCTGGGTGGCGCTGCCTGGCGCCGCCTGCGCCGGTCCCTGCTCGATCTCGCCCGATTCATACGCGGCCCCGGTCTGTTCGCTCTCGATCACCATCAGGCGCAGATTCGGCGCAAGGTCCTTCAGGAAGAAAAAGACCGGAATATAGATCGCGACGGCGAGCAATCCCATGATCCAGATTTGCGATTGCCAGGTGTGAAAATAAGGGAGCGTCACGCCGGGCACGAAGTTCCACAGGAACTGGCAGGCCACCGCGCCGAGCGTGAGCAAGCCGAAGGCGACGCCGCGGCTCACGCGCGGCGACATGTCGCGCGTCAGTCCGCCCAGCGCGCCCCACGACAGGCCCGCGACGATATTCATCAGGCCGCGGACGATCACGAACGACCAGAACCCCGTCATCAGCAGGTTGGCGAAGGTCAGCACGATCATCGCCAGCAGGCACAGATCGATCACGACCACTCGTCCGTGCCGATCCGCCAGCGGCCCGCCATACATCGCGGACGCGCCCGACAGGAAAACCGCGAAGGCCAGAAAATAACCGAACTGCGACAATGAGAAATGCAGCGCGGGCAGCCACAGCGGCAGCAGCGAAAAGCCGAACTCGTAAAACGAGACCACCGTCGCCATCACCGTCAGAATCAGCATCCACCAGCGACGCATCCCGGTCGGATAGGCGTCGAGAGTGCGATTGGCGGCGAAATACGCGCTCAATCCACGAGGTTCGGTGCGCTCCGTGTTTGCCATAAGAGCCTGTCCCCTTGCCGCTCCAGCAAATCCGTTAGCGTTTGATCCGGATGATTCCCGGACTCGGCGGGATTTTGCGGGCTGTTTCCCCTCAAGCCGCAATACCTCGCCCATCTGCGCCGTGCCTGCCCTGACTCAAGCTGCCATCCGGCTATGAACCTTTACGCGGTGGAATGTCAAGCGCCGCGCGCGCCGACGGCGGTCAAGCGGCGTCGAGCGGCGCGCCTTCCGGCCCGATTTGTCGAAAGCGAGACCGGCGAATCGGCTTCCGTCTCCCGCCATCGCCGCCCACACCGACTCAAGCTCGAAGCGTTCCGTCCGGTCCGACAATTCGTTCATCAACGCCGTGAAAATTTCGCCGTCCGTGCGCCATCCGGGCGGCGTTGCGATCGCCCGCTGGATTCGCTGCACTCGCCCCGCATGGTTGGTGAAGGTCCCCTCCTTCTCCGCGAAGGTGGTCGCGGGCAGCGTCACGGCCGCCCGGTCGTAACGCGGCCGCATCGCCAGATCCTGCACGATCAGCAAGTCGAGCTTCCCAAGGATCGCGTCGACCCGCTCCTTCTGTCCCACTTCAAGCAGGTCGCCGCCGCATACGTATAGTCCGCGAATCTCGCCCGATTCGCACGCACGCAGCATCGCCTCGAGCCCGTCGTCGTCGCCCGGCGCCAGGCCGAGTTCGCGCACGCCGCGTGCGTTCGCCGCCTTTTCCGCCTTGATCAGGAAATCGTCCTGCCGGCCGCGCGGCACGGCCATCGCGGTCCGCCCCGCGCCGATCGCGCGCAGCATCTCGCCGAAGCGGAAATTTTCTTCGTTGGTCAGATGAGGCGACGCGAACGCGCCGAGCGTGCGCGCCCCGTTGCGCTTGACAAAATCGGCGATCGCGCCCGCCGCGCGCTTGAGCGCCTCGTCCCATCCCGCTTCGGCCGGACCGCCTTCGCCCGCGACCATCGGCGCGCGCAGCCGCGTATTGTCGCCGACGAACTTGTAGTTGAGCCGGCCCGCGTCGCACATCCAGGTGTCGTTGACCTCGTCGTTGCGCCGCGGCGCCAGACGCCAGATTTTGCCGCGCGCCGACGAAATCATGATGTTGCATCCGTTGGAGCACGACGGACAGACGCTCGCCGTATCCTCCAGGAACCAGACCCGCATCCGATGATGAAAGTCCTTGGTTTCGAGCGCGCCCACCGGACACACGTCGGCCACGTTCATTGAATAGTCGTTGTCGAGCCGCTTGTCGTAGATATCCAGCACGGATTTGTCGCCGTGGCTGAAGACGAACAATTCATTGCTCTTGCTGATTTCGCGGCAGAAACGCACGCAGCGGCGGCACAGGATGCAGCGCTCCTGATCGAGCAGAATCCGCTCGCCGATATCCAGGCGCTTGCCCCGCTTGCGCCGCGTATCTATCGTGCGCGCATAGCGCGCTCCGAACCGCATCGAGAAATTCTGCAACCAGCATTCGCCGGCCTTGTCGCAAATCGGGCAGTCCAGCGGATGGTTCAGCAGCAGCAGTTCGAGCACGCCCTTGCGGGTCATCTCGACTTCCGGATCGGCGGCGTGCACGACCATTCCGTCGCGCACCTGCGTATTGCACGAGATCTGCAGCTTCGGCATGCCGTCGATTTTGACCTGGCACAGCCGGCAACTGCCGTCGATGCTGAGCTTCGGATGGTAGCAGTAGTGCGGGATGTCGAGGCCGGCATCCAGCATCGCCTGCAGCAGCGTCGCCCCTTCGGGCGCCTCGATTACCTGATTATCGACCGTGACCTTGACGGTCTTGACGGGATTACTCAACTTTGCGTCCGCTTCCGTGAAGGTTCAGGTCCGGCCACGGACGGCCGGGACGTTCCGTTTGCACGCGATGCTGCAGCTTGATCAGTCCGTCGATCACCGCTTCGGGCCGCGGCGGACATCCGGGGATATACAGATGCACCGGAACAATCCGATCGATTCCCTGCAGCACGGCATAGTTGTCATACGGACCGCCCGAGCTGGTGCAGGCGCCGAACGACACCACCCACTTTGGCTCCGCCATCTGTTCGTACACGCGGCGCAGGATCGGCGCCTGGCGTTGCGTAATCGTGCCGACCACAAACAACAGGTCCGCCTGGCGCGGCGTGAAGCGCGGCAGCGCGGCGCCGAACCGGTCGAGGTCGTAGCGCGGACCCGCGACCGAAAAATATTCCATCCCGCAGCACGCGGTCACGAACGGATAGGGAAAGAACGAATACTTGCGCGCCCAGTTGATCGCATCCTGCAGGCGCGACGTGACGAAACTCTCCGGAAACGCCCCGCCATCGTGCACGGGGCCGTTGTGCGATCCCGATCCGCTGACCAAAAAGCTCTCGAGCCGTCGAGGCATTGAGTTGAACTCCCGCTGGTTCGCGCGCCGGCCTTGCGGCCCCATCGCCGCGACCAACCATGCGCGCCGCCAAGTCTTCTACTGATCGTTCCTCGAAACAAGCCTTGAGCGCAAGCGCCGCGCCCGATCGCGGCGATAAAATCAACCGCCCGGCGATTCGAGGTCGGCGGCGTGCGCCTTGACGAATTCCTTGAAGCGCCGTTTGAGCCGGCTTTCGATCTGGCGCACGCGCTCGCGGCTGAGGCCGAACTCGCCGCCCATCTCCTGCAAAGTCGGCGGCTCTTCCGAAAGCAGGCGGCGGCGGAAAATTTCCAGTTCCTTGCCGTCCAGCGTGCGCTCGAATTCCGCGACCTGCGTCCGCGCGAAATTGCGCAATTCGTCACTCGCCGCGCGTTCTTCCGGATTCGGCGACGCATCGGCGAGCGAATCCATCAGGCTCGATTCGTCGTCCGGCCCCGCCGGTTGATCCAGCGAAACCTCGCTCTGCGCCATCCGCTCCTGCATCTCGCGGACTTCGCTCTCTTTCACGCCCATCCGCTGCGCCAGCAATTTCGGCGCGGGCGCGAAGCCTTCGGCCTCCAGACGCTCGCTCTCCTTGCGCAGGTTGAAAAACAGCTTGCGCTGCGCCTGCGTGGTGCCGACTTTCACCAGCCGCCAGTTGTTGATCAGAAAGCGGTAGATGTAGGCGCGCACCCACCACACCGCATACGATGGAAAGCGGATACCGACGTCGGGATCGAAGTGCTTGACCGCCTCCATCAGGCCAACGTTGCCTTCCTGAATCAGGTCGAGCAGATTGCGCGTGGCGCGCGCGAATTCATTCGCGATCTTCACCACCAGCCGCAGGTTCGCGGTCACCAGCCGGTAGGCGTCTTCGGGATCGCGATATTTCGCGTAACGCTTGGAGATTTCCAGCTCCTGCTCGCGCGTCAACAGCGGAAAGCGGCGAATTTCGGCGAGATAACGGCTCAGCGGATCGAAGGGAACGAGCTCGCCGCCGTCTCCAGCCGTTTCGTGGCCGGCCTGAAGATCGGGCGCCTCGGCGCCGCCGTCCTCGTCTTCGACGCCGAGAACTTCGGCCTCCGCCTCGATCGGTTCGTCGGCGGCGGCCTGCGGAACACCGCGCGGCCGCGAATCGCGCGGCGGTTTGACGGGCGTTCGCGGTTTGCGGACCTTCCGCGTCATGCGGCCGGCCTCGGCGGCGCGGCGCCGCGAGCGCGCGCCATCAGGCGGCCCTTATCTGATCCGGCGTGCGCCAATCGCATGTGGATTATGCGCGCCATCCGCGGCTCGCGCGGCCGCGCCGCCAACGTCCGCTGGCGGGCGCGCTCAGCTCTCCGGTTCGACAATCGTGACTTTGGAAGCCGCGATTTCGCGCAATGCAGTCACGACTTCCTTGTTGTCGGATTCGACCAGCGGCCGTGCGCCCTTAAGCAACTGCTTGGCGCGGCGCGCGCCGGCCAGCACCAGTTCAAAACGGTTGGGGATCGTATCCAGGCAATCTTCAACGGTTATTCGCGCCATCGTAGAAGGATTTTCCGGCCATCGGCGGCCCAAGTCAACGAACTGCGGCGCACAACAAATGGCGCGGCGGTTTGCTCGACACGCCGGTGATGGCAAAATTCGCCGCTTGTGACTGCACGCGGCCGAAAATTCCCGATACGCCGCAGCGCCGTCGCCGGATTGGGGTTCGGCGCCGGCGCCGTGTTCAATCTGATCGCGGGAGTATCAGGCGCGCAATTCCTATTCGCGCGCGGCTTCAACCAAATCTGGTTCGCGGCGCTGGCCGTGGCCGCCGGCGCGATCGAGGGCGGCTTGGGCGGCTTCGCGCTGGACGGCATGGGCGCCGCATGCGGGTTCGCGATCGCATTCGCGCTGCGGCCGGCGATCTACAACGGCGCCGCCGCTTTCGTCTTCGCCCTGGGCGCATGGCTCGCGCCGAACCATCCGGAGAGCGCCGAATTTATCCGCGGCGCCGCCGGCGGCGCGATTATTTTCGGCCTTGCAGGCGCGCTCGGCGGCGCGATCGTGTACCGCCGGACACGCGCCGCGCTTGCCGGTCTCTGGACGTTCGGCGTTGGCGGCGCCGTCAATGGCGTGGTCGCGTCCCGATTGATCAGATCGATCATTCGCGGCGCGACTACGCCAAACGGATGGTGTGCCACAGTCCTCGGACTGGCGGGACCGGCAATCGCGATATTTCTCGCGGGCGCGCTGTTCGCGTTGTCCCTGATTAAAGAAGATTAGGCGGTTTTGAATTCCAATAGCGGAAAAAATTTCCGCGCACAGTCACTTCTCTACCGGCAAACCGGCTTTGCTCCATTCAGCATACGATCCGTCGAATAAGCGCACATCGCATCCGATCGCTTTGAGAGCCATGTAACCGAGCGCCGCGCGCGGCCCGCTGCGGCAATAGGCGATCACTTGCTGGCCCGGCGCGATCTCGACATCCCCGAAAATGCGTTCGAGCCGAGTTGTGTCGCGCAACAATTTTTCGGGCGGTTCAGACAGGTCGCGCCACACGACGTTGAGCGCGCCCGCCAGATGGCCGGGCGGATCGTCGGCCATCGTGCGCTCGCCCGAAAACTCCTCGCGGCTGCGAAAATCGACCAGCCGGGCGCCCTTTGCGTCGCGCACCTCGGCCAGCGTCGCGCGAATCGGCGGCGGCTGCCGGGCGGTAAAACCAACCGATTCGCCCGTGACCGGCCGATAGGTGACTTCGCGCCCCGTGGCCTTCCAATGCTCGAAAAAACAATCCATCAGAAAAGGCTCCGGATGCCCCAGATATTCGATTATCCACGCCAGCATCGCGGCGTTCTGTCCTTCGGGCGAATCGTAGATTATCGGCGCCGGCCCGTCGCCAAGCCCGCATCCGCCGATAAACTCAGCCAATTCCCGCGGCGCCATCAGGCGCCCGTCGGCGCCAAAGGTCTTGTAAACCGGGACATTCAGCGCGCCCGGCAGATGGCCCGACAGGTACTTCATCGGCCGGCGCGGATCGATCAAGCGGAACTCCGGCGAATCGAGCCGTTCGGCGACCCAATCCGCCGTCACCAATTTTGCCACCGCCTCGCCTACACCTTTTCGAATTCCGCGATTATTTTGGTCGGCCGGGCGACGGTCTGCGTCACCGGCGAACCGTCGATCGCCGCCTGCCAGATTTCGCGCAGCGTCTTTTCGTCGGCGTCGGCGCGTACGAAGCACTTCGCCGTCACGGTCGGATAGGCGGGATTGCCGTCCGGCGCGTGTCCCGCCCACTTCAGGATATTCTCGAAATTGCCTTCCAGCGCGATTTCGAGGTCGTGGACCTTGACGCCCCGGCGCGTCGCGTTCAGCACGTAGCCGACTGTGAGGCAACTCCCCATCGCCGACAGCAACTGCTCATGCGCGCTGGCCGCGGAATCTCCCGCGTCGAGTCCCTCCGGCTCGTCCATCTGCACGGTATGCTTGCGCATGTAGGCCTTGGCCTTGAAGCCGCCCTGCCATACCACGCGCGACTTCCACGGGCCGGTGACGGCCTTGAGCACTTCCGGATCGTCGCGCATCGAGTCGAGGATCGCGTTGATTTTTTCGACCCGCAGTCCGTTCAGTTCTTTTTCCGCCATGATCGTTTTCTCCGCTTGACGAAAAACCGCGCCGCCCGTTTTGTCAGGCGTACTCGCGCCGCAGAATCTCGGCCGCCTCCGAAATCGCCTGCAACTTGCGATAGGCGATTTCCGGCGTGTTCACGCAGCGCTCGGCGAAGGTGCCGAAACCGCAATCGGGATTGAGGAAAATCTTCTCCGGATCGAAGTACTTGAGCACTTGCTTGACCCGTCCGACGATCTCCTTGGGACTTTCGATCGTATCCGTGCGCGGATTCGAGACGCCGAGTCCGAGTTCCTTGACGTTGCGATATTCCTTGAAGACCTCGATCTCGCCGGCGCGCGGCGTCGCCATCTCGAGCACGAGCTGATCGACGTTCATCCGCATCAGCCACGGCAGCAGCGGACCATAATTGCCCTTGAGCAGCACGTCTTCCTTGCGGCTCCAGTTGCCGCGGCATACGTGCACGCCGAAGCGCACGCCCTCGATTCCGTCCACCGTTTCGTTCACCAGCCGCACCGCGAATTCAAGCTCATTGGTGGGATCGCTGCGCGAGCCGAGCGCCGCGCACATGAAGGTCTGCTCGGCTTCGTCGCCATAGACCACCTGCGAGATGGACGGCTCGTCGAGCTGGATGAAATCGACGCCCATCTCCTTGAGCGCGAGCACTTCGCGGCGCAGGATTCGCACGACGTCTTTGGCCAGCTCCTCGCGCGTCGGATAGGTCTTGTCGGAGAGTCCCTCGAACCAGCTCGACCGGGTCAGCAGATACGGCCCCGGAATCGGCATTTTGGTCTGGCGATGCGTATGCGATTTCAGGAAGCGCGCTTCGTCGAGCGAGATTCCGTCTTCGCGCTCGCGCACCTTCTCCACCGCGATCGGGCTTTTGATCGCGAAGGCGGGAACGTCCAGCCCGCGCAGAATTTCCTCGAAGCCGGCGCGATCCTTGACGAAATCGAGCAACTCCGAAAGCTTCATCAGGCGCATCCCGCCCAGCTTTTCGACCACGAAGGAGTAGAAGTTGTCGCGGCGGGTTTCGCCGTCGCTGACAATATCGACGCCAGCGTCCTCCTGATACTTGATCGCGGCCAACACGGCGTCGTCGGCGATCCGGTTGAATTCCTCGGCGGAGATTTCTCCGGATTGGCGCCGGCGCAGCGCATGGATCAGCCATTCCGGGCGCGTCCATGAACCCACAGTCGTGACCGGGAACAATTTCGCTTCAGCCATCGGCGAGCCTCGCACTTCGAGAAGATTCGGCCACTCTGCCAATTCTCGCCCGCCTTTGGCAAGCCAAAGCCGCTGCCCGTTTTGGCGCGGAAGCGAATTGACGGACAGCGGCGCCATTTGCGAAAAGTTACGCCATGAATCGCCCGTCCGCGCTCGTCGATACCCGGATCATCTACTGCGGCGATTGTCTCGACCAGTTGCGCAAGCTGCCCGACGGCTGCGTCGATTTGATTTATATCGACCCGCCGTTCAACTCGAACCGCAATTACGAGGTCTTTTGGGGCGAGACGCGCGAGAAGCGATCATTTGAAGACCGGCACGCCTCGACCGAGGCGTATATCGATTTCATGCGGCCGCGATGCGTCGAATTGGCGCGGGTGCTCAAGAAGACCGGGAGTTTTTATTATCACTGCGACTGGCACGCCAGCCATTACGTCAAGGTGATGCTTGACCAGATTTTCGGAGAAAACCAGTTCCAGAACGAAATCGTCTGGAAGCGCAGCACTGTTCATAGCGATAGCAAGACATGGAGCCGAGTTTCCGACGCAATTTTTTTCTACACAAAATCGGACGAGTTCGCGTGGAACGGTCCGCGTCAACTACATTCGGACCGTTACATTGCGGATAAATATAAATACGACGACGGCGACGGTCGAAGATATAGGCTTGACAATATCACCAGCCCCAACCCGCGTCCGAATATGACCTACGAATGGAAAGGTTTCCCTCCGCCGCCGAAAGGCTGGCGGTATGCGACAGAAACGATGGCGCGCCTAGATGCAGCCGGTCGAATTTGGTATCCGCGCTTTGAGGATGGCTCATTTAATACGGCGCGCAGACCGCAGCTGAAGCGTTATCTCGACGAGATCGAAGAGCGAGGCCAAGTGATGGGTAATGTTTGGACCGACATATCGCCGGTCAACTCACAGGCTCGCGAGCGTTTAGGGTATCCGACCCAGAAGCCCGTCGCCTTGTTGGAAAGAATCATTAAGGCGAGCAGCAATCCTAACGACATCGTGCTCGATGCGTTTTGCGGATGCGGCACGGCGCTGATCGCGGCGCAGCGCCTCGACCGCCAATGGATCGGAATCGACATCTCGCCCACCGCATGCAAGGTGATGGCGAAGCGGCTGCGCGACGATTGCAAGCTGCGCGAGGACGAAACGCTATGGCGCGCAGGCCGCGGCTTCGTCGTGCGCGATCTGCCGTGGACGGAAGACAAGCTGAGAAAAATTCCGCCCTTCGAGTTCGAAAATTGGGCCGTCATCGCCCTCGGCGGACTTCCGAACAAATCCAAGGTCGGCGACAAGGGCATCGACGGCAAGATTTTTCCGGTCGGCGCCGTCGATCATCGCCGCGACGCCTCCGCCAAACGCGAGCGCGAAGCGAACGCCCAGGAACTCGGCTTCATGGACGAATGGTATCCCGTTCAGGTCAAGCAAAAGGACAAAACGGGCCGGCCCGATATCGACTCCTTCGAAGCGGTGATGATACGCGAGGAACGCAAAAAGGGCTTCTTCGTCTCGTTCGATTACACCTCGGACGCCTTGACTGAAATCGATCGTTTCTTCCGTGCGTCGGGCAAGGTAATCGTGCCGTTCACCGTCCACGAAATCCTGGACGAGCAACTGGCGCATAAGCTCGCCTGACGGAATGCGTAATCACTTAAGCGGGCAGGAGGGCGGGAGCGAGCCGCTCGGAATGCCTTCACAATCGACGCTGAATTCAAGATTGCCGCGATCGTCGAGCCGCACCTTCCAGATCGTGTCGTAATCGTCGCGGTTCCATCGCGGCAGCGCCGCCGGATCAAGCCCGTAATCCCGCAGCAACGCGCCGGCGATCCGGCCGATCGTGAGATGCTCCCACGCGGCCAGCACGGTCTTGCCGTCGAACCGGCTCCCGGCGGCGTCAAAGAATAAAAATTTCACGACCGCTTGCGCGTTCCACCATTCCACCCCGCTCGCCAGCCGCAGCGGCGCGCCATATTCGGTCGCGAACGGCGCCAGCGTCAACGCCGGACGGACATAAGAAAAGCCCGCCGCGCCGCTCCGCGCGCGCAGCGGCTGCGACGGATCGGAGGCATAGACGACATCCGGACGCCGCCCGATCTTTTTCAGCAGAATCGGCCCGGCCCCGAGCGCGCGCCATTCGCCCTGGCAGACCAAATTGCCGTTCTCGAAGAGCGGCGTCGGATGGGCCTCGGCGTGGCGGATAAAATAGACGGTCTCGTTGCGATTCACGCCGGCAGGCGGACGCAGGCCGCGCGCGGCCGACGAGATCGCAAGCGGCGCTTCGAGACAGGCGCCGCCGCCGCGCAAACCCGGATTGGGATATGCCGAGGACGGCGCCAGATTCGTGCGATATTCGCGCAAAGTCGCCGACGCCGCACCCGGCGCGAGTGAGATCGCGGCTAGCTGATCATATTCACCCGCTTTGAACGGCTTAAGCGCGAGCTTCCAGCCTTCGTCCGCGCCGATCCGGCGCATCATCCGGTTGAGCGTCGCGGGCGGCGCCGCGAAGACGAATATGCCGGGCCGCCGGTCTTGCAAAATCCGCTCGGCCAGCGCCTCGTTCGCGCCGTCCTTGTCGGCGTAATCGATTCCCTGGCACGGCGTTTGGGCGCAGGCGGCGGAGACCGCGGCCGTCGAGGCGGCGACCGGCGCATCGTAAAGCAGCGCGAACGGTTCGATTGTCGCGAGCGGCGCCATATCCGGAATATCGCCTGCGGGACCGTCCGGATGCGTCGCCGGAGCGAGCGCATAAATTCCGTCGGCGGCGGCGCCGCTCAGATGCGCCAACCACGGCCCGAGCCGGAGCGCGCGATTCAGTCCGCGCGGCGTCAGCCCGCCGGTCGCGGGATTCGCTTCAGCCGGCGGAACGAAAATTAGATTGATCGCGCCGGGATCGAGCGGCGCGGGCGCGGCGGCGCACGCCAGATTCGCGCTCGCGAACAGCGCGACGCCGAACATGAGCAGCCCCGCGCACCACACCGGCGCGCGCATTATTGCAGCGGGGGTTCGTCGTCGGACGCGGGCGCCATCACCGGCGACCCGTGATGCAACACCATCAGCCATTCGCCGCCGCGCCGCTCGAAGACGTTGGTGGCCAGCACCTGCGTGCGCATCACGCCGTCGTAGCCGCGCTGGGTCAGGTTTTCCTCGACCAGCACCACGGCGAGGTCGCCGCTGATCGACACGCCTGAATCACGGATATCGAAGGTCATCTCGAACGCGCCGGCGAAAATCCGCTGCCAACTCGTCATCACGGGACCCCATCCGGTCAGCCGCCGCCATCCCGGATGGACGCAAGCGATTTTTGGCTCGCGCAGCCATACCCGTTCCATCCGGCCGAGTTCGAGACTCTCGAACGCCCGATAGAATTCGCGGTTCGCCGCAAGCACCGCTTCGCGGTCATCCATGACGCAATCCTGAAGTCATCCGATGAATTCAAGCCTAGCCCGCGGGGCGATACGGCGCCAGCCGCGCGCGCGGGCGCGACCTGCCGGCGGCGCGGCACTGGTCAAGTTGCGCGATCGCGGGCGCGACGTTCGCGCGCACGTCCGCGCCTGCCGGTTCCACCCCGGCTCCGCGGCCGCGATCGCGGCTACCAAATCGTCATTCGCGGGCTTAACCCGCGAATTCATATCGGATGGATGCCCGGGTCAAGCCCGGGCATGACTACTCAAGGGCGCTCGCCAAATCGATGGATGCCCTGACTTGGTGATCAAGAGGAGCTCACGGCGGCAGCTAACGGTTTCCAACGCGCGGGCGGGCGCTGAATTTTTCCTACATCCCCCCAAACAGGCGCCGCCGGCGGTTCATCGCTTCGAAAAACCCTTTGGGATCTTTTTTGATTTTCTCTTTGGCTTCGGGATGCCGATCGAGCATCCGGGCGAGCCGCGGATGGGCCGCGAGATATTTGGGATCGTCGACCAGAGAAGGATTCGCCTCGATTTCGGCTTCGACTTGCGCCCGCTTCGATTGCATCGAGCCTGAGGCGGACGCGCCCGCCGCGTTCGGCGCCTGAGCGCGCGCCTGGGCGCCGAAAGTCAAAGCGGCGGCCAGGACCGCCGCGCTCATAATCCATTTCGATTGCGCCATCGCGTAAACCTCCCAAATACCGGGGACGGAGACGGCGCGCATCGAAGGGCGCGCCGGCTGCGCCGCCAGAGCATAGCGATTATGCGCGCAAATGGCAGCGCGCCTCCACGATACTTGATATATCTTGATTTAAATTGATATATCTTGATTTCAATCAACCGATGAAGGAGCGATCCGATGAGCCGTCACAGCGCGATCGTCAATCAGGCCGACCTCGATTGGGTCGAAGCGCCCGCAAGCGGCGCGTTCCGTTTCCGCCGCAAGCAGCTCGGCGCGGCGGCGGGCGCGCGGATGCTCGGCGCGAGCCTGTACGAAGTTCCTCCCGGCGCGTCGGCCTTTCCGCGCCATTTCCACAGCGCCAACGAGGAAGCGATCCACATCCTCGACGGCGCGGGCACGCTCACGCTGGGCGACGCGCAATTCCCGGTCGGCCGGGGCGATTTTATCGCGCTGCCGGCGGGCGCCGCGCACGCGCATCGGCTGGCGAACACTTCGGACGCGCCGCTCGTCTATCTTTGCCTTTCGACCATGATCGAACCCGAAGTCTCCTTCTACGCCGATTCGGAAAAAGTCGGCGTGATGGTCGGATCGCCGCCGGGCGGCGACAAGACGCGCCGCACCTTCGAAGGGATTTTCCGAACCGGCGCGAAGGTTGGTTACTTCGACGGCGAACCCGACGCCTGACGTGCTAGAATCGCGCGGCGCGGAGGCGATCGATGGCGCGGATCTGGGGCGCGAGCGAAATTATCGAAAACCTTTTTGTCGGCGATTTGCAGGACGCGGCGCGCTTCGAGGGCATGATTATCTCGGTGCTGCCGGAGCGCTTCGAGGACGAGCCGCCGCACGCGGTGATGCTGCCGTTTTTGCAAAACGGCCGCGCCACGCTCGACAGCACGGCGGCGCTGATCGATTCCGCGCTCGGGCTCGGGATGCGCGTGCTGGTGCATTGCGAGGAAGGCTGCGAGCGCGCGCCGCTGACCGTCGCGTGGTTCCTGATCCGCCGGCGCGGGATGTCGCTCGACGACGCCTACGCGCTGCTCAAACGCCAGCGCCCGATAATCGAGGATCGCCGCCGCTGGCTCGGCGCGTACAACCGCTGAGCGGCGGCGATCCGGACACTACAATCAGTAGGCCGATTCGAGCAGCGAGACGATCTCCTCGCGATTGACCGGGCGATCGACTACTTTCGAGTGCTCGACCTCGCTCAGCACCGTGTCGGCGATTTCGGCCAGCTCGTGGCGTTTGACGCCCGCCTCATGCAGGGAGTGCGGCACGTCGAACTGCCGGATGAATTTCTCCACCCGATCGGCGCATTCGAGCGCGCCGGGGCGCGGATTCGCCGCATCGAATTTGACGCCCAGTCCCTCGGCGATCGGCGCGAAACGCAGCGGCGCGATTCCCGCCATGAAACGCATCACGTGCGGCATCGTGATGCATGACGTGACGCCGTGCGGCACGTCCCATTTGGGGCCGATCTGATGGCCGAGCGCGTGGGAGACGCCGAAGCGCGTGTTCATCCCGCCGAAAATCGAGAACCACGCCGCCATCTGGCAGTTGCCGCGATGCGCGACCGATTCCGCGCCTTTGGTCCTGATCGACGCGGGCAGATGCTCGACCAGCAACGCGATCGCCTTGGCGGCGAGCGCGTCGGTGAGCATCTGATGGCGGATCGAATAGGCCGCTTCGACCGCGTGATCGAACGCGCGCATCCCGGTGGCGACCCAGAGCCAGTCGGGCGTTTCGAGCGTGAGTTCGGGATCGTTGAGCACCATGCGCGGCTGCAGGCGCGGGTCGATGACGCCGTTCTTGACGCGGCTGGGCTCGTCGGTGACGCCGCCGACGGGCGTGTATTCGCCGGCCGACAGCGTGGTCGGGACGGCGAAATGGATCACGTCGCGGCCGTCGCCGCGGATGCCGCCGGAAAATTCGAGGCCGCGGGCGGCGGAGGTCGCGTCGCCGCCGCTCAGAATCGACGCCGCCGCGACCTTGACCGTGTCGATCGGGCTGCCGCCGCCGAAGCTGATCACGGCGTCGGCGTCCACGCGGCGCATCTCGGCCGCCAGCTCGCGCACGGTCGCCGCGGGCACATGCTGGGCGCATCCCTTGTAAACCGCGGCGCAACGGCCGCCGAGCGCGCCGGTCACGCGCTCGAGCAGCTTCGATTTGCCGAGCGACTTGCCGGTCGCGACCACGGCGCGTTGCAGGCCGCGGCGCTCGAGCTCGCGCCCGAGCGTTGCGATTTTGCCCGGGCCGAAAACCACCCGTTCGAGTTTGGTGAAATTGAATTCGCCAGCCGGCGCTTCCATTTTGATCTCCTTCCGGCGAAGCGCGCCGCGTTTCGGACGCGCCTCGGATCGCCGCCAGCGGTCTTTTGGATCAAGGCGCGGCGGCCGGTTCAAGGCTTGATTATCACGAGCGTGCCGACCGGCAGAAGGCTTTCGAGTTCCCTGATGTCGGCGTTGTCCACCGAGATGCATCCGGTGGTCCAGTCGACGTCGCCCGCATTGAGAATCGGATTGTCGGTGCCGTGGATGCCGACGCTGCCGCCCTCGCCGATTCCGCGCGGCAGATCGCCGTCCGCGCGCATCCGGTCGTATTCCTCGCGATCCTGCTCGTTCGGATAATTGATCTTCATGAACCATCGAAAGCGCGCGCTGCGGCGCTTCGAGACAATCAGGTAGTCGCCTTCAGGCGTGCGCCGGTCGCCTTCAAATTCCTTGGGACCGCCGTAGCGGCTGCGTCCGAAGACCGCGTGATAGCGCCTGAACAGATACCCGCGATAGTAAACTTCGAGCAGGTGGCGCGATTTCCATGCGTGCACGGTCCAATTGATTGAATCGCGCGTCATGGACGGCGGATCGTCGAGATAAAGGCGCATCCCGGGCGCGGCTCCGACCGCGGCTTGGGCCGATGACGAAGCGGCGGCCGGATGCGGCGGCGTGAAGACCGCCACCGTCGTCCGGGGCGCGCTCACGGCCGGAGCGGAGACCGCACTCGCCGGCGCCGGGCGTACCGCGCCGGAGGCGGTCGGAACGTTCGGCAGGGAGGCCAAAGACGCAGCGACGCTCGCCGTATGCGCGGGAGTCGCCGCCGCTGGAACGTCGCCGGCGATGGCCAATCCCGCCAACGCCAGGAATCCTGTTATCGCCGCGATCGCCGCCGCTTCCGCTCTGCGCATCTGCCTGCCCCGTCCTCTGTTTCGGCTGCCATATTGTGTTAAGCCTTGGTCCGTCCGTCAATTGCCGCCGGGCTTCCCATAGCGGCAATTAACCTCAAAGGAGGCGTTCTGGATGGATTCAAATCTGGCGCGGGCGCTCGCCAGCCTGACCACCGGAATCTACGTGCTGACAGTCGCCGACGGCGAGCATCGCCACGGCATGTCGTCGTCGTGGGTGGCGCAGGTTTCGGGCGAACCGCCGTTGTTCACGGCGGCGGTGGACAATCGCCATTTTTCCAACGCGATGATCGCGCGGGCGGGAGCGTTCGCGCTGAATGTCGTGGGCGCGCGTGGCAAGGAGCTGGAGGATTATTTCTATTCGGCGGCGGCGCGCCGGCCCGACAATCTGGACGTAATCGCGCACACGCTTTCGCCAATCCTCAAAATGCCGTGGCTGGAGCGGGCGATGGTCTCGATCGAGGCGCGGGTGCATTCACAGATGATCGCCGGCGACCATACGATTTTCGTCGGCGCGCCGATCGGCGTGCGCATCGGAGAGCCGGAGCGGCCGCTGACCTCGCTTGAGCTTGATTACGTCTATCTGGGCGGCAAAGAAGTGCTGGCGCGCGATCGCACGGGATGGTGACGGGCGGGAGGGTCGGAAGGACTAATTTGACCGGCGCTGAAACCCTTTGCTAGCATCCCGCGCCGATCTGATGCGGGGAGTCGTGCGATGCCGATCGACAGGAATGAATTGCGCCGGGTGATGGGCCATTTCGCCACCGGCGTCACCGTGATCACCACTATGAACAAAGACGGCCAGATGCTTGGGCTGACGGCCAACGCATTTTCTTCGGTCTCGCTGGATCCGCCGCTCTGCCTCATTTCGGTCGACAAGAAGGCCGAAAGCTACGGTTCGTTCGAAGAAAGCCGCGTATTCACGGTCAATATCCTCGCCTCCGATCAGGAAGCGCTGTCGCGCAAGTTCGCGGTCAGCGGCGGCAATAAATTCGAAGGCGTGGCCTACCGGATCGGCGCGAACGGCGCGCCAATTCTCAACGGCGCGCTGGCCTATATTGAGTGCAAGCTGTACGCGGCATATGATGGCGGCGACCACACGATCTACCTTGGCGAAGTCCAACAAGCTGAAATCACCGAAAGCAAACCCCTGTTATTCTTCAGAGGCGGTTATCGCGAGATTGGCGACTGAACGAGCTTCGCGAATCCACGGCTTGTAATTCCTGACGTGCCCTCCGAGCGTAACGAATCCTCCCCGGCCATTTCCGAACCGGAAACGAACGCGCGTCCGTCGGCGGCGCCGCCGGGCGCTGGCAATGGCGTCCGTCCGAACGAAGCGGCGGAGAAGTGGCCGGCGAAATTAAGCGGCCTGACCATTTTCCTGCCCTCGTACAACGAGGAAGGAAACGTGGAGCGCGTGGTGCGCGGCTTTGTGGCCGAAGCGCCCAAGGTCGCCGAAGATTTCGAAGTCGTGGTGATCGACGACGGCAGCCGGGATCGCACCGCCGAAATCGCCCAGCGGCTCGCGGCTGAAGACTCCCGCGTAAGGCTTGAACGCCACGGCGTCAACAAGGGCTACGGATGCGCGATGGTCACCGGCTTTCGCACGGCGCGCCATCCCTTCATTTTGCTCTGCGACGGCGACGGCCAGTTCGATCCGGCCGATATGCGTCTGCTGACCGCAATCATTCCCGATTATGACGTTGTAATCGGGCGCCGGGCGCGCCGCGCCGACCATCTGATGCGGCGCTTCAACGGCAAGGCATGGACCATTTTCTCGCGAATCCTGTTCGGACTGTCGGTTACGGACATGGATTGCGGCTTCAAGCTGTTCCGGCGTGAAGCGGTGGCGAACCTCGAATTGCATTCGAGCGGCGCGATGATCACGACCGAGTTGATGGCGCGGCTGGCGGGACGCCGGGCGCGCATCGCCGAAGTTGACGTTACCCACCTGCCGCGAACTGCGGGCGTGCAGGGTGGGAACAGCGCCTCGACAATCATCGGAGCGTTCAAAGACTTGTTTGCGCTTTATTGGGAGCTTAAGCGAGCGCGATATGGCGGTTAATCGAGTCTGAGGCAATGGATTTTGCCGGGCGCGTCCGGGGCCGGGTCCGAAACGACAGCGGGGGAGTTCGACGCAAATCGTCATCGTTTGCACGTAATAAGTCATCGTTACGCTGGCGCTTTGACGAAAACGTCTCTATTCTACAGCGCTTGAAGCAGGCAGCCGTGCTGGCACGGCCTTGGCATTTGATACAGATTCGTGGCGGTTCCCGAAGGGGCCGCGAGGAACGGAAAGAAGAGGAGATAGAGATGAAACGTACCGTTTCGATTCTGACGGCGGCATTGTTCGCGGGCGCGATGGCTGTGCCGGCTTTCGCGCAAGCCCCGGCGACGCCAGCTTCGCCGGCGGCTCCGGCGGCTGAAGCCTCGCCGGCGAAGATGATGCATCATCATCACATGCATCATCATGTGCATCACATGATGCATCATCACATGCATCACCACATGATGCATCACAAGGCGGCTTCAGGCGGAATGGCGGCCCCGTCGCCCGCCGCGTCCTGATTGCGTCGTTCGTCAGCAACGCCGTCAGTTAGCAATACGTCCGCATAGGCCGCGATACCGAGCCTTAATTGGCGCGGGTCGTGGCCATGTGGGCGTTTTTGCGTTTGCAACGGCGCCGTGGGGCGAAAATCCCTTTTGCGACAGTTCAAAGTGCGCTAAGCTCCTCTCGCCCGCGTTCGGGAGTTCGACACGGGCCGGATTCTTGGCTGAGTTATTGCCGACCCGCGCCGTCCAATTGCTTATCGTGCTGGCGTTGACCATCGCGGTGACGCTTGGCTCGTCTCCCGCTAAAGTTTGGGCGGGCCGCGAAATCGACGAACAGGTCTGCGATCCGCTCGCGGACTATTATCTGGGCATGGAAGACTATCCGGCCGCGATTCGCCGCCACGAAATCGTCATCCATGAGCATCCGGATAACGCGCTTGCCTATTACCATCTTGGTTTCGCTCTCGGCATGACCGGCGACCATCGCGGCGAGCTGGCCGATTATCAAAAGGCGGTCGATCTCGGCCTCAGCGACTGGCAGCTTTTTCTCAACATGGGGCTGCTGTATCTCGGCGAAGATCGCTATGGCGACGCGGCAGCGGTGTTGCGGCTGGCGGAATTGCTCGGCCCCTACCATCCGGAGACCCATTTCAATCTCGCGCTGGCTTACGAGCGGCTCGGGATGTACAACGATGCACAGCAGGAGATGCTGTTGTCGCTCAAGCTCGATCCGGACCAGATCGACGCGCGCAATCAGTTGGGCGTGATCTATGCCGAGCAGGGGAATTTCGCGCGCGCCCATGACGAATGGACGGCGTTGGCCAACGCCAATCCGCAGTATGCGCCAGCGCGCGCGAATCTCGCGATTCTCGATCGCATCGAACGTGGCGAAATCAAAGGGCCGCCGCGCCTGACGGGTTTGGCGCATGCGCCCTGACGCCGCGCATGGAAGCGCCGGCGAACGCTTGTGGAGGGGATGAGGTGGCGGAAAATCGCTGGAAGTCAAAGCGCCGGCTGTGCGCCGGTTTATTCACGTTCGCGATCGCGGCCGTGCTGGCGGCGGCGTCGGCGGCGCACGCGACCTATTGGTCGCGTTACCATCACTCGCATCATCATCGCCATCGCCGGGTCCATCACGCGCCGGCCGTGATGTATCACGCGGCGCTGCTTGAAGACGCCGACACCGGCCGGGTTCTGTACGCGGTGAATCCGAATCTTTCATGGCCGCCGGCGTCGATGGCGAAAATGATGCTGCTGCTGGTCACGACCGACGCGATCAAATCCGGGCGGCTCTCGTACAACACGCCGGTGCGGATTTCATATCGGTCGGCGATGACCGGCGGATCGCGCCTGGGCCTGCGCGAAGGGCAGGTCTATCCGCTCGGCGAGCTGATGAAGGCGGCGTTGATCAAATCGGCGAACGACGCGGCGGTCGCGATCGGCGAAACCGTGGGCGGCGGCTACATCGACGGCGCGGTGCGGCTGATGAACGCGAAAGCCGCGCAACTCGGCATGACCGACACCCATTACGAAACCGTGGACGGCCTGCCGCCGCGTCCGATGCATGACGTCGATCGGACGAGCGCGCTCGATCTGGCGACGCTGGCGCGGGCGCTGATTCATACCACCAATCTGCTCCAATGGTCGTCGCTGCAAACCGCCGAGTTCGACGGCGGCGTGGCGTTTCTGCACAACACCAATCATCTAATCGGACACTACTACGGATGCGACGGGCTCAAGACCGGTTTTACCTATGAAGCCGGCTTCAACCTGGCCGCGACGGCGAAGCGCGGCGATATGCGCCTGATTTCAATCATCCTTGGCGCGCCGAACAATCCCGAACGGTTTATTCAAAGCGCCAAATTGCTCGATTGGGGTTTCAACAATTTCCAAAAAGTCGAAGTTTTGCGCGTCGGGCAGACGCTGCCCGCGGTCGTGCGGCTCGACAACGGCCAAACCATCCATCCCGTGCCCGAAAACAACCTGTCGATCCTGATGCCGAAACGGCCGGCGGCGGATATTCATTACGATTACGAGGGTCCCAGCGTCGTCACGGGGCCGTTGCCCGCAGGAACTTTGCTCGGCAAAGTGGCGGTGATGGATGGATCGGAAGTGCTGACCAAAGTTGACGTATATTCGCCGGTCGCGGTCGGGATGGCGCCGGCGACGCTGAGCGCCACCACTATTCGCTCCGACGCTCCATCGGCTACAATGCCGGATCCAAAATAAAGATTTGCAGGAGTAACCATGACGCCCGCATCGCGACAACGTAACCGCCGCAACCATAAACTCGCGCGCAAACGCCGGACCGATCCGACGCAGGTCAAAGCCCGCCAGCGTCGGATGCGCCGGACGCGAATCCGGCGCGCCGCCCGCTAGCCGGAACGCGGAACGCCAAAAAGGCCGCCCGAACCTGCGCACCGGTTCGAGCGGCCTTTTTTAATTGGAGCCGGCTGATTTTGCGCTAGCCGCGGCGTTTCCGCGCGAGCGGCCGAATCAGCCCTTACAACTATCGTTCGAGTTAAAGGTCTCCGCTTTCGGACGATCCCGCCGAACGCGCCAGCGGCACCATCTGCGCAATCTGGCATTGCACCAGGGCGTGCAGCTTGTTGTCGATCTGGAAGAATCGCGTCACCTTCACCTGCGGCATCACCGCCCGGAATTTGGGGATGAATGCCCTTTGCACATCGATGCGTGCCTGCGCGATCGCGACCGTCTCGTCGAGCTTTTGCTTCGCGTCCGCTTCCGTCAGGCTCGCATAGTGGCGCGCGAAATCCCGAACCTCGCGGATATGACGGTCCTCGATTTTGTCCATTTTGGCTTCATATTGGTCGTAAAGCGGCCAAAACGCCTTCGCTTCCGCAGGAGTCAAGTCCATGTTCTGACCGACGATCGCCTTGCGTTCGGCGCGCGCAGCCTTGATATCGAGCTGCTTCTGCGTCGGCGCGTGGCCTTGGGCTTTGGCGGGCGCTGACGATTGGTTCTGCGCGCGCGCGGGCATCGCCAGCGCGATACAGCATGCGACGGCCGCTACTGTGACCGGAATTCTCAAACATTTCATCTGGAAGCGCGATCCCCTTTCCGAGCGATTGAGTGGTCGCGCGATGGTTTCGGATTGTCCGCGCCGAGTCAAGCGATCCTGAACGGATCGCCGCTTTGATCGAACAGCGATTCAAGAGAGTTGCCATCCCAATATTGCTTCCTAAAAGATATCATCACTATTTATTAAGGCTTAAAATTTTGTATTAGCATACATAATCTCTAAATCTTTTTATATTAATCTTTTAGACGGCGATATGGATTAATTGCAGGTATTAACGTGTTAAATTAGCTAACGAGCAATAATTTTTACCAGTCTTATGCAAATGCAACGAACAGAGGAGAAACACGGGCATGAAAACTCAACGAATGGCGATCGCAATCATCGGCGTCGGCTTCGCGCTGGCCGCGATGGCTTCGGTTTCGATGGCGAAAGCGTCGCCGAAGACGATCAAGTACAAAACCAAATTCGCCGGCAGTTTTATCAACACCGCATTCAGCTTTGACGGTTCGGTACAGGCCTCAATTACCACCTTTCAAGGTCGATCGACCGCAGGCGGCGCCTTCACCGGCCAAAGCGTCACCGAGTACGTTGACGCGGGAAAGACTTGCACGCTTCCGGACGGCGTCACCCCGGGAGAGACCTACAATCTGGTCGGAGGAATCACGGTCGGCACTTATGACGCGACGCTTAACCAAGTCTATTCTTATCCGAGTTCGGCGACCGAATGCCTTGACACGAGCACCGGCGCGGGGGCTGGCCAACAAACCGTGACGCTGTTTGGCGGAACCGGCAAATACGCCAACGTCTCGGGGACCGAAACCGACAATTTCACCTTTCAAATCTTGACCGACACCTCCGCAACCGACGGCTACGGATACTTCGGCGCCAACGCCGGATCCGGTTCGGGTTCTTATACGCCGTAAGGCGCGCCAACCGCTACGACGAATCGCGCGGGCGCGGGGGCAATCCCGCGCCCGTTTTGCGGCGCCGGAAAATTTTTCGTCCGCCGCGCTGTCCCGATGCCGATCCGGCCGGGCGCCGTTCGACTATGCGATGTAATCTCGCGACATCAGCAGGAGGCGAACCATGCAGTACATGCTGCTCATCTATCAGGACGAAAGCCGGCAACCGGGAGCCGAGGAGATGCAAAAGGTCCTCGGCGAGTACATGACCTTCACGCAGGAAATCGTGAAAGCCGGCAAATTCAAGGCCGGCGACCGCCTGCAACCCGCCGCCACTGCGACCACCGTCCGCGTGCGCGACGGCAAGACGCTGACCATCGATGGCCCCTACGCCGAAACCAAGGAGCAGCTTGGCGGCTACTACCTGGTCGAAGCGGCGAACCTTGATGAAGCAGTCGTGATCGCCGCGCGCATCCCCGGCGCGCGCTTCGGCTCGATCGAAGTCCGGCCGGTCTGGACGATGTAACGCTGGCCCGGCGCCGCCCGGCGGGATAAGCTCCCGCTTGACGGCGCCGGCATGGGCGAGGGCGGCATAGAACGGCTCTATCGCGAGGAATTCGGCCGAATCCTGGCCACACTGATCCGGCTGATCGGCGATTTCGAGCTCGCCGAAGACGTGACGCAGGAGGCGTTCGCCGCCGCGCTCGAACAATGGCCGCGCGAAGGAACGCCGCGCAACCCACGTGCGTGGATTATCGGCGCGGCGCGGCACAAGGCGATCGATCGGATGCGCCGCGACGCGCGCTTCGCCGATCGGCTCGGCGACGTTCTCGCTTTCCAGGAAAACGAACGGCAGGATTCCAGCGACGCCGCGGTGGACGGCGGCGCGGCCGGCGACGATCGCTTGCGGCTGATCTTCACCTGCTGCCATCCCGCGCTCGCTCCCGAGGCGCAGGTGGCGCTGGCGCTCCGCACGCTGTGCGGACTTTCGACCGAGGAAATCGCACGCGCCTTTCTGACACCCGCGGCGACGATGGCGCAGCGGCTGGTGCGGGCCAGGCGCAAAATCAGCGCGGCGAAAATTCCCTATGAAGTTCCGCCGCCGGAAGCGATGGGCGAGCGGTTGGCGGCCGCGATGGCGGTAATCTATCTGGTCTTCAACGAAGGTTACGCCGCCAGCCGGGGCGAGGCGCTGACGCGCGCCGGCTTGTGCGCTGAAGCGATCCGGCTGGGCAGGATGCTCGTCGCGCTGATGCCCGCCGAAGCGGAGCCGCACGGACTGCTCGCGCTGATGCTGCTGCATGATGGGCGGCGCGAAGCGCGAGCCGATAGCGCGGGCGACCTGGTGCTGCTCGAAGAGCAGAATCGCGCGCTCTGGGACCGGACGAAAACCGCTGAGGGCCTGCGCGAACTCGCGGCGGCGGGCGAGCACGGCGGACCGTACGCGATCCAGGCCGCGATCGCCGCCGTGCACATGCGCGCCGCCAGCGCGGCCGAAACCGACTGGCCGGAAATCGTCGCGCTTTACCAAAAACTGCTGGCGGCGGCGCCGTCGCCGGTGGTCGAGTTGAACCACGCGGCCGCGGTCGCGATGGCCAAGGGCCCGGCCGCCGGTCTCGCGCTGCTCGGCCAACTTGAAGCGCGCGGCGAGTTGCGCGGATACTATCTGCTCCCGGCCACCCGCGCGGACTTGCTGCGCCGGCTCGGGCGATGGGCTGACGCGATAGCGGCCTATTCCGCCGCGCTCGAATTGGTCGGCGGCGAACCCGAGCGCCGTTTCCTCGAGCGCCGCCTTGCTGAAGCGCGCCGCCGCGAATGCGGCTGACCTGTTTCGCCGGACTGTGTGAGGTATGTACACAACGAAATCCCTGGCGCTGATCGTCCTCGGCGCGATCGCGAGCGCGATCGTTTGTTTCGCCGCGTCGCGCGCGCCCTATTTTCCGACCGATCTCGCGATCGCCAAAGCCGTGCAATCCGCGCTCGCCGGTCCGCCCGGATGGGCGCAATGGATCACGCAAACCGCCGACATGCCGTGGTGCTTCGCGCTGTTGGGCCTGACGATGATCGCGGCGTGGGCGCTCGACGGCTGGCGGGCGGCGTTGGTATCGCTGCCGGTGTTCTTCGGGCTCTGGGGTTTCGGCGTATGGATTTCGCCGCATATCGCGCAGCCGCGTCCGGCGGCGGATTTGATCCGCGTCGTCGGTCATCCGAAAGGTTACGCCTTTCCGTCGATATTCGGACTGATCTACATGGCGACTTTCGGCTATATCGGAGTGCTGGCCTGGACCCGCCCGCGGTTTGCGATGAAGACGGTGATTGTCGTGCTCGTCAAGCTGGCGTTGATAATCGGCGCGTGCGCGCGAATCGTGCTCGGCGCGCACTGGCCAAGCGATCTATGGGCGGCGTACCTGATGGGATTCGTATGGATCGGGATTCTGATGCCGTTCGCGCGCCCGAATCCGCGGGCATAAGCGTCATCTCCGCCCGCCAACGACCGGAACCGTATTCGGCCGCCGCCGCGATTATTTGCGGGCGGCAAAAACCTGATGAAACGGGTTTTTCAGCGGCAGTTTTTCAAAGCTGGCGAAACCCGCTTCAAGCGCCAGTTCGCGGGCGAGTCCCGCGCCGATTACCGCGCCCAAGCCTTCGCCGCCCTGCGCCAGCGACACGGTCATGCAATGCATCGCGCTCGCCCCATACATCGTGCGGCCGACCGGCGTGAGATTCTCTTCGAGCCGGTCCGAGGCGTCCGCCTCGGACCACATCAGGACTCCGCCCGGCTTGAGCGCACGCCGGATTCCGGCCAGCGCGCCGCGCGGATTCGCCATGTCGTGGATGCAGTTGAACGCCATGATCAGGTCAAAGCGATCGGCGTCGGGAATTTTTTCGGCCGGCGTCTGAAAGAACATCAGCCGTTCGCCGAGGTCCGCGCGCGCGGCTTTCGCCCGCGCCCGATCCAGCGACGCGGCGTCGACGTCGAAGCCGGCGAAGCGCGAATTGGGAAAAGCCTGCGCGACCGGCACGATGCACTGTCCCGCGCCGCATCCGACCTCCGCCGCGTCCGCGCCGGCGTCGAGTTGCGCTTTGAGGCCGGGAATGGCGGGAATCCACTGATCGGCGACCCACGCCTCGTAGCCGCAATGGAAAAGCCGCTCGATCGCTTCGACGATATCGGGGCCGAAATCGACGAACGGCACGCCGCCGCCGTTGCGGAAAGCGTCGCTCAATTTGCCGATCTGACGATAGCAGGCGACCGCGTACTGGAAGGCGCCACCGGTAAAATAGGTGTTGTCCTCGCGCGCCAGCACCATCGCCTGCTCAGGCGCCATCCGGAACGTTCCGCCGTCGGGCCGGTAGTCGAGATAGCCGGCCGCCGCCATCGTCGCCGCCCATTCGCGGACGTAGCGTTCGTTAAGTCCCGAGCGCGCGGCGATTTCCGCCGGCGTCATCGCCTCGCCCGCTGCCATCAGCTTGAACAATCCAAGCCGGTCGCCGATAAAGGCGAGCGCCACGGCGAGCGCGGCGCCGAAATCGGTTCCCACCTGACGGGCAAGCGCGGCCGCCCGCGAACGATCGAAATTCTCCTGCGCCATGCCGCGACCATAGCCGAACCGGCCCGCGGCCGTACAGGATTTTCACTCAAGCGGCGGCCGGCGGCTCGACCTCGAAACCCGCGCGTTCGATCAACTCCCGCGTCTGCTCGTACGCCCATCCGCCGGTGGTCAGGTAGCCGTTGACGAAAATCGAATTGACGGCGTTGAAGATTTCGCCCTGGCGCGCGCCGAGATTCAGCTCGCGGCCGCCCGCCGCGCGGACTTCGCTGCGCGGATTCAGCAGCCGGAACAGGCACGCCGCCTTGAGGCATCGCTCGGGCGTGAGCCGCGGCGCATGTTCGAGCGGGGTTCCGGGAATCGGATGGAGAAAATTGACCGGGACGGAATCGGCCGCGATGCGCCGCGTCGCGTAGGCGAGGTCCACCACGTCCTCGTCGGTTTCGCCCATCCCGATAATTCCGCCCGAGCATACGGAAAGACCGGCGGCGCGCACGTTTTCGATCGTGCGGAGGCGGTCGTCCCAAGTATGGGTGCTGCAGATTTCGGGATAGAAGCGGCGGCTGGTGTTGAGGTTGTGGTTGATCCATCCGGCGCCGGCGGCTTTGAGCCGTTCGGCCTGGGCGCGCTCCATCAGGCCCATCGAAAGGCACAGTTCCAGCTCCGGATAATCGGCGCGAATTCGCCGGCAGGCCTCCTCCAGATGCGCGATATCGCGCTCCGCCGGTCCGCGCATGCTGCCGACCATACAATAGCGGCGGGCGCCGCTGGCGACGGCGCTGCGCGCCCCCTCGTGCAGTTCCGCGACGCTCTGCATCTTGTACACGGGAATGTCCGCGCGCGAGACGCGCGATTGCGAGCAGTAGCCGCAATCCTCGGGACAGATGCCGCTCTGCGCGTTGCGCAGGATGCAGATTTTGACGCGGCGGCCGAACGCCGCCTCGCGCACCTTGAGCGTCGCCGCAAGCAGCTCGGGCAGCCGATGGTCGGGGCAATTCAGAATCGCCAACGCCTCGGCGCGTTCGAGTTCGCTGCCCGCGAGCACGCGATCGGCCAGTTCGGCCAGTTGCAGATCAATAAACTCCATTCACGCTTCCCGCTTTTGAGTGACGATTCGTCGTTGCCGCCCGCGATACGAAAGGATTCAGCGCCGAAGAGCGTCCTTCAAACGCAATCGAGCAGATTCCACACCGCCCTGAGCGCCGCGCCGCCGGCTTCCAGCATCGCCGGGACGTCCTGCGCCGTTTCGCTTTGGCGCTCGATCAGGCGCGCGATCGCGCGGGCATGATGAACGTCGGCCTCGCGATGAACGGCAAAAAATTTCAGGCCGGCTTCGTCCGCGATTCCGTAGAAGCGTTTGAGGCCGTCGATTTTGACGGCGGCGACCTCGGCCACTTGCGACTCGTAAACATAGAGCGCGGCCAGTCCTGCCGGGAACGGCGCCTCGCGCGTCAGATGGGTGAAGGTTTCCACCAGCGCGCCGGCCGCCGGCAGGGGTTTGGCGGCCAGCACGGCTTCGCGCTCCAATCCAAGCGCCGCGGCGAAGCGCAACCACAGGTCGGGATGATTTTCCGCGCCGCCCTCTTCTTCAATCAGATTCTCCAGCAGCGCCTGGCGCGTCGGCAGATCGTCGCAGCGGGAATGCAGCGCGCTCAGGTAGCGGGGAAACGCGGCCACGTGCCGGTAATACTGCGCGGCGTAGTTGCGCAAGCGCTCCAGGGTAAGTTCACCGGCGGTCCATTGCTGATAAAACGGATGCTTCAGCAGGCTGAATTCCCAAGCCAGTGAATCGAGCGACGCGACCGGATTGTTGCTGTGCGGCGTTTCAGACATAACGATCCTCGTTGTTGAATGCGCTGGCGGCGCGCTCATGCGAGCGTCACGCGCAGCGGTTATATTGTCCGCCCGATTTTCGGTCAATAAAGCCGGGGCCTACGCGTCCAATCCCGGCCGTTCCGCGTCAGCGCCGCGAAATAGCCCAGGTTGAAGAGGCGGTCACGGCGACGGCGCCGTCGGCGCTCGCGGCCTCGGCCGCGAGAAAGGCGAGCGTCCGGCTGCGTCTGATCACGCGCGCGGCGCCCTCGATCGGGCCGGGCGTGAGCGGGCGCAGAAAATTTATTTTGCACTCGGCGGTCATCGCCCACTCGTCTTCTTCCAGCACCGACGCGATCGCGGTCGAGAAAAGCTCGTCGATAAAAACGGCGATATAGCCGCCCTGCACCGTGCCGAACGGATTGAGCGCGGCGGCGGGCTGGACATTCCACCGCCAGCGCGACGTTCCAGCGCCGAACTCCACCGGCGCCATCCCGAGCGCGAGATTCGGCGACGGATAATTGGCGATGCGATTATCGCGAATCAGCCGATTCAGATCGTTCAATGGAGCGCGCGGTTTCGAGTCACCCATGGCGGCAAATCCAGAAGCGGAAAGAAAACATGGCCGGATTTATTGCAAGGAGATTCGCGCCGCGCTAACGGCGGCGGTTAGTCGGCGCAACTCGCCGGCTGCGGCGCGGCATCGGCGAACGCGGCTGGCGCGGCGGCGGCGCCGCCATCCTGCGGATATCGAGAAAAATCTGGATGCACGCGACCATCCCGGCGCCAAGCGTAAGAATCCAGACGCGCCGGAACGTCATCGCGGCGCCGGGCGCCGTCGCCGGATCGAAGCCGAAGCGCGGAATCGTCCAATCCGTGGCGCGATAGCCGGCCAGCATCAGGGCGAGTACGACCGCGACCTGGATAATCGCCAGTATCGCTCCGGGCGTGGACTTGGCGGCGCGCAAATAGGCGCGCGCGGCCATCAGCCAAAGCAGCCATCCGAGCGCCAGCGCCACGCCGACGGCGATCGCGGCCAGATAAAACTTCGCGGTCATCGCTCCTGCCGCCGCAAGGTTACGGGAAACTTCGCGCTTCCGCGAGAGCGCCCAGGCGCGATCGCCGATGCGCGGCGGCTTGTGGAGATTTTTCTCCGCTGGCGCGCCGAAAAATTCGCGATGAATTGACAACCGCGAGCGGCGGCGGGTACCGTTGATCGTGCGCCCGCGGTCCTTTTCCATCACATCGCTAAAAGGTACGTGATCCGGTGCCGGCGATCGCAATAATTCCGGCGCGATACGACTCGACGCGGCTGCCCGGCAAAGCGCTCCGCGAGATTGGGGGCGTGCCGATGATCGTGCGCGTGATGCGGCAGGCGCGCCGCGCGAAATCGCTGGCGCGAGTAATCGTCGCCACCGACGACGAGCGGATCGCGCAGGCGGTGCGTGCGGCGGGCGGCGAAGCCGAAATGACCTCGCCGGCGCATCAGAGCGGCACCGATCGAATCGCGGAAGTCGCCCGGCGAATCCCGGCGGACGTCTATCTGAACGTGCAGGGCGATCAGCCGTTTATCGCGCCCGCCGACCTCGACGCGCTGAGCGCGGCGATGGCGGCCGACGCGGACCTCGCGATGGCGACGCTGGCGGCGCCGATTGCGGATCTCGCCGAATGGCGCAATCCGAACAAGGTCAAGGTGGTCTGCGGAAAGAATGGCGACGCGCTCTATTTTTCGCGCGGCTCGATTCCTTGGCCGCGCGACGGCGGCGAATTTCCGGCCGCGGCCCAGCGGCATATTGGAGTTTACGGCTACCGACGCGATTTTCTGCTGCGGTTCGCGGCGCTTGAGCCAGGAATTCTGGAAGGAATCGAAAAGCTGGAACAACTGCGGGCGCTTGAGCACGGCTATCGGATTCGGGTGGTCGAGTCGGCGGCGCCGTCGCTGGAAGTGGACACGCCCGAGGATTTGGAGCTGGCGGAGGCGGCCGCGCGCGACGCGCGATAGCCCGGAGGCAGGATGGTGGAGCGAGGCAAGACCAAATTCATCTTCGTGAGCGGCGGCGTGGTCTCGTCGCTCGGCAAAGGGCTTGCGGCGGCGTCGCTCGGGGCGCTGCTCGAAGCGCGCGGGCTGAAAGTCACGCTGCTCAAGATGGACCCGTACATCAATATCGATCCGGGCACGATGAGTCCGTTGCAGCACGGCGAGGTTTTCGTCACCGACGACGGCGCCGAGACCGACCTAGACCTGGGCCATTACGAGCGCTTCGTGCAGACCACGATGAGCCGGCGGAACAATTGCACGACCGGCCAGATTTATGACGCGGTAATCCAGAAGGAGCGCCACGGCGACTATCTGGGCGCGACGGTGCAGGTGATTCCGCATATCACCGACGAGATCAAGCGGCGCATCCGGCTGGCGGCCGAAGGCAGCGATTTATGCATCGTGGAGGTTGGCGGCACGGTCGGCGATATCGAGAGCCTGCCCTTTCTTGAGGCGGTGCGGCAGTTCCGATGGGACTTCGGGCGCGAAAACGTGCTTTACGTCCATTTGACGCTGGTGCCGTTTATTCCCGCCGCCGGCGAATTGAAGACCAAGCCGACGCAACACAGCGTAAAAGAACTGACCGGCCTCGGGATTCAGCCGGATATCCTGCTATGCCGATGCGACCGGCCGCTCGAACAGAAGTTCAAGGCCAAAATCGCGCATTTCTGCAACGTCGAGGAGAATTGCGTGATCGCGGCGGTCGATGTCCGCACGATCTACGAAGTTCCGCTCAAGTTCCATGAAGAAGGCTTCGATCAGCGGGTGGTCGAAAAGCTGAATATCTGGACCGGAGAGCCGAATCTGGCCAAATGGCGGCGGCTGGTGAAGACGGCGGAAAATCCGAAGACGACCGTCAACATCGCGGTCGTCGGCAAATACGTCAACCTCGTCGATTCCTACAAGAGCCTGCACGAGGCGATCGCCCATGGCGCAATCGCCAACGAGGCGCGCGTCGAGATCGATTACGTCGACGCCGAGGAACTGGAAAAGGGCGAACCGTCGAAGCGGCTGGCGGGCGCGCACGCTATAATTATTCCGGGCGGCTTCGGCGAACGCGGCATCGAGGGCAAAATCCGCGCGGTCCGTTACGCGCGCGAAAATGGCGTGCCGATTTTGGGCATCTGCCTCGGCCTGCAGGTGATGGTGATCGAATACGCGCGCAACGTGCTCGGCCTGAAAAAGGCGAATTCGCGCGAGTTCGACGACAAGACGCCGGACGCCGTCATCGACATGATGGAACATCAGAGGGGCGTCGCGAACAAGGGCGGCACGATGCGGCTGGGCGCGTATCCGTGCGCGATCAAGCGCGGCTCGCTGGCCTTTTCGCTTTACCGGCGCAACCGCATCTCCGAACGCCACCGCCATCGCTACGAAGTCAACAATCAGTATCGCGCCGCGTTGGAAAAGGCGGGCTTCAAATCGTCGGGTACGTCGCCCGACGATGCGCTGGTCGAAATCATGGAACTGCCGAAGCATCCGTGGTTCCTCGGATGCCAGTTCCATCCGGAGTTGAAGTCGCGGCCGCTCGATTGCCATCCGCTGTTCCGCGGACTGCTGCGCGCCGCCGTTCAACGGCGCGCGGCCGCGGCGCCGGAACGCTCGAATGTCCGGGAGCTGCGCACGGCGTGAACCGGGTCGTGGAAGTTGACGCCGGTGGCGGCGTGGTCTTCGGCGGGGCGCATCTGGTCGCGATCGCCGGGCCGTGCGTAATCGAAAGCGCCGACGCCTGCCTGAGGCACGCGGAGCGAATCGCGAAAATCTCGCGGCAGACCGGCGTGCCGTTCGTTTTCAAATCGTCGTTCGACAAGGCGAATCGGACCAGCGTCGCGTCGTTTCGCGGGCCGGGACTGGCAGCGGGCCTGAAAATCCTCGCGCGGGTGAAACGCGAGACCGGGATGCCGGTCCTGACCGATATTCACGAACCGGCGCAGGCCGCGGACGCCGCCGAGGTGGCCGACGTCCTGCAGATTCCCGCCCTGCTCTCGCGCCAAACCGACCTCGTGATGGCGGCGGCGCGGACCGGCCGGATCGTCAATCTCAAAAAAGGACAGTTTCTGGCGCCGTGGGAGATGAAATCGGTAGTGGCGAAAGCGGAAGCCGCGGGATGCCGGCGGCTGGTGCTTACCGAACGTGGTTTTTCCTTCGGTTATAACAATCTGGTTTCGGATATGCGGTCGCTCGCGATCATGCGCGAGTTCGGCTACCCGGTCTGCTTCGACGCGACTCATTCCGTGCAGCTACCGGGCGCGGGCGGCGACAAATCGAGCGGCCAGCGCCAGTTCGTCGCGCCGCTGGCGCGCGCCGCGACGGCGGTCGGAATCGACGCCGTTTTCATGGAAGTCCACGAGGACCCCGATCGCGCGCTCAGCGACGGGCCAAACTCCTATCCATTGGACGAGCTGGCCGCGCTGCTGACCGAGCTCCAGCGAATCGACGCGATCGTCCGCGAACCCGCCTGATCCACCGTTTTGGTCCGCGCCGGACCGCAACCTTCGACTGGCTCTACCGACGCCGCGGTGATTAGCTTTAGTATCGATGAACGAAGTTGCGAGCCGGTTGGCGCGCGCAAAACGGCCCAGCCATGGCGTTTCTGTTAATCGATCTAGCGGTTCCGGAAGCGCAGCCAGTTTACCAATGAGCGCGCCCTTGATAGCGTTAGTTGGTTAAGGCAAGCCGATGAGTCCCAGGCGTATCGCCAAGGCGCTCGCGATGGCAGGAAGCGTCGCATTGGCCGCTATCCTGATTTTCACCGTGATCGTCGTTCGCCATCGCAGACCCGATCAGAAAATCCTGCAGCCGGCGGGGATGCGGCCGGATTCGGTGGCGCACGAGCGCAATTTTCATTGGACTGAACTCAAGGGCGCGCAAAATGAATGGGTCCTCAAAGCGGTGAACGCCAACTACTCGATCGATAAAACCGGCATCAGGCTGGACAATGCGAATCTCCAGATGGTCGCCAAAGATGGAAAAGAATTGATCCTCACGGCGCCTCATGCGGAGATCAAGCTCGACGGCGAGCATGTGCGGCAGGCCGCAATGAGCGGCGGCGTGGTGGTCCATTACGGCGACTTCGTGCTGACCACCGACAGCGCGATTTTCACGCCCGATTCGGATCAATTGACCGCCGCCGGGCTGGTCACGATCGTCGGCGAAGGCCTCACCGTGAAGGGCATCGGCCTGACCGGCCATCCCAAGACCGAAGTGTTTCAATTGCTCAAGCAGGTAAGCACCGAAATCGTGCCGGCCAAGAAGAACGCACATGCCAAAGTGTCGTAAGAGAGCGTCCGCCGTCGCCGCGATCGTGGCCGCCTCCGTCGTCGCTCTGGCGGCGCCGGGATGGTGCCAGGCGCCGGCGCGCGCGCTCGAACAGCCTCCGCCGACCGGCGAGGTCAGCGTGCCCGATAACACGGATGGCGCCGCTGGCGGCGCCGCGCCCGCAAATCGGCTTCCTGCGGTACCGTCCGCGCCAAAGCCGAAGAGTGCGGCGGCTCCCGTCCGTTCGGCATCCGCCGCGCCAAACGCCGCCAAGGAGAAAGAACCTTCGGACCAGTCCGGCGACGCGGTCGATTCGCCGTTCGGAGAATTCGGGGGCAAATCGAATCACGGCCCGATCAATATCAATTCGGACCAGCTCAATCTCGATTACAAGAACAACACCGTCTTCTTCACCGGCCATGTCCACGCCGTGCAGTCGGGCAGCGAACTCACCAGCAATACGCTTCAGGTCAAATACGGCAAGGATTTCCATCAGGTTCAGGAGATGGTCGCGGATGGCGACGTGCGTATGAGCCAGGGGCAGCGATGGGCCACCGGCGACCATGCCGTGCTCGACGAGAGCAAGCATACGATGGTGCTGACGGGCAGCCCGGTGGTGCACGACGGGCGCGATCAGATAGCGGGCACGATGATCACCGTGTTTCTGCAAACCGGCAAGAGCGAAGTGGAACATCCGAAGGCGGTGATCTTCCCTCGCGAGGCGAAAAGTCAGGATAATAGCGGCGGCCAGTCCGGCGCGGGCGCGACCGCTGACACAGGCTCCGCAACCGCAGCCGACCCCGCCGGCGATAAGTGAATGGCGCTTGAAGTAAAACTTGGACAGGATTTGCGGCTGCGCCAGCAGCTCGTGATGACGCCGCAGTTGCAGCAGGCGATCAAAATCCTGCAACTGTCCCTGCCCGAACTCGAAGCGGTGGTGCAAAACGAGCTTGACTCGAATCCGATGCTCGAGCCGCTCGACCATAGCGTGTCCGAAGCCGCGGCGAACCGCGAAACCGACGAGCCGCTCGAGGCCGCGCCCGCGGACGGCGAGCCGCTCGCGGCCGAACCCGACGAACCGGCCGCGCTCGCCAACGGCGAATCGGATTGGGAGCCGGAGAGCGGCGATCGGCCGGTCGAAACCGTCGCCACCGAAGCGCCCGACGCGGCCGTCGAGCTGCGCGAGCTGGGCCGCCTCGACAAGCTCGATTGGCGCGAGTACCTGGAAAACTATTCCAACAACTGGCAGGGCGGCGAATCCGGCGATCCCGACGACGATCGCCGCAACACGCTCGAAAACACCCTCACCCGCAGGACTTCGCTCGAAGACCATCTGATGTGGCAGCTCCGGCTGTCGAACCTAGATGCGGCCGATCAGCGCGTCGGCGCCACCATCATCTACAACCTCAACGACGACGGTTATCTGGAAACTCCGGTCGAGGAATTGGCCGCGCAACTCGAATGCGGCGCCGAACAGGTCGGGCGGGTGCTCAAGCGGATTCAGCGGCTGGATCCGCCGGGCGTCGGCGCGCGCGATCTGCGCGAATGCCTGTACGCCCAGCTCGCCAATCTCGGGATGGAGGAGTCGGTCGCCGCGCGCATCGTGCTGAATCATCTGGATCTGCTCGAGAAGCATCGCTACAACGAAATCGGGCGCGCCCTCGGCATCCCGCTTGAGTCGGTCGGCGCTGCCGCCAAGGTCATCTCGCTGCTCGAACCCAAGCCGGGGCGCGATTACGCCGGGCAGGAGCCGGCCTATATCGTCCCCGACGTCTATATCCAGAAAGTCGGCGACGATTTCATGGTCACGCTCAACGAAAGCGCGGTGCCGAGGCTCAGGCTCGCGAATTACTATCAGCGCGTGATGAACGACGAAGGCGCCGGCGCGGAAACGCGCGAGTATCTGCAGGAGCGGATGCGCTCGGCGCGATGGCTGGTGAAGTCGATCTACCAGCGCCAGCAGACCATCTTCAAAGTCGCCAACTCGATCGTTAAATTCCAGCGCGCCTTCTTCGAGCACGGCGTCAGCCAGCTCAAGCCGCTGGTGCTCAAGGACGTGGCCGAGGATATCGGCATGCACGAATCCACCATCAGCCGCGCCACGGCGAACAAATACGCGCATACGCCGCAGGGCATCTTCGAGCTCAAGTTTTTCTTCACTTCGGGCGTGAAGGCGGCCGACGGCGAAGACGTAAGCGCCGAAACGGTCAAGGAAAAGATTCGCACGCTGGTCGCCGGCGAAGGTTCGAGCGAACCGCTATCCGATCAGTCGATCGCCGAAATCCTGCGCAAGGATCAAATCAATATCGCGCGCCGGACCGTGGCCAAATACCGCCAGGCGCTGGGAATCCTGCCGTCAAGCCGCCGCAAACGGCTGGCGTGACGGCGCTCGGGTGGAGGAAGGGGCGTTAATTGACATGGAACGCAAAACCACCACAGGCAAGCGCAGCCGCGCCGCCGAACGCAAAGTCCGGGCGACCGCCCGCAAGGCCGCGCTGCCGCCGCCGGCGTTGACGGTGACTTTCCGCCACGTCGATTCCTCGGACGCGCTGCGGACCTACGCCGAACGGAAGTTCGCGCATGTCGGCAAGCTGCTGAAGCGTCCGTCCGAAGCGCATCTGATCCTGACGGTTGACAAATATCGCCAGCACGGAGAAGTTACGCTTAAATCCGGTCGTTTGGCGGTGACCGCGGCGGAAGAGACCAAAGATCTTTACGCGGTCATCGATTTGCTTGCGGACAAGGTTGGCCGTCAGCTCAAAAGCCATCTGGGAAAATCCAAAACCAAGAAAGTGCGCGCGCCGTCCGCCGGCGAAATTCTCAGCGCCTCCCAATCCGGGCGGCCTTCCGGCGGCGAACGCGCCTGATGCGATGAAAATCACCGAAATCCTCGGCTCCGAAATGGTGCTGCCGGACCTTCAGGGAACCACCAAGCCCGAGATCCTGAATGAATTGGCGCAATGCTTCGCCGCCCATCATCCGGCGATGAAAGCAGCCGAAATCGCGGCCGTGCTCGCGGAACGCGAACGGCTCGGTTCGACCGCGATCGGAGACGGCATCGCCATCCCGCACGGCAAGGTGCGCGGCGTCACCAAAATCCTCGGCGCGTTCGGCCGGCATCGCGCCGGCGTCAATTTCGAATCCCTCGACGGCGGACCGACGCGGCTTTTTTTCGTGCTGATCGCGCCCGAAGATTCCACCAGCCTGCACCTGAAAGCGCTGGCGCGGGTTTCGCGCCTGTTCAAGGACAACGCCTTTCGCGACAAATTGCTCGCGGCCGACGGAGCCGGCGATATTTATCGGCTGATCGTCGAGGAGGACGGACGCTATTGAACGCCGGCGTCCGCGGGAATCGCGCAATCGCCGCCTGACCGGCGCGCGGACGGAATTCGGGCGATGGAATCGCAAGAAGCGGGCGGCGCGGCGACGCGAGTGATTATCGTCACCGGCGTCTCGGGCTCCGGGCGCGTCTCCGCGATGCGCGTGCTGGAGGACCTGGGCTTCTACTGCGTCGATAATCTGCCGGTCGCGCTGGCGCCGACGGTCGCGCGGATCGCCGCCGAACACGCGCCGCCGATCGCCAACGTGGCGCTGGGCATCGACGCTCGCGAGCGCATCTTTTTCCCGCAGTGGCCGCAGGCGCTCGCCGAACTCGAACAGGCCGGCAATCGCCCCGAAATCATCTTCCTCGACGCCTCGGATGAAGTCCTCGCGCGGCGCTACTCGGAAACCCGCCGGCCCCATCCGCTGGCGGAAAGCGGCCTCAGCGTCGCCGACAGCATCCGCCGCGAGCGGCTCGCGCTCGCCGAAATCCGCGAGCGCGCCAATCGCATCATCGACACCACGACCTTGACCGTTCACGAATTGCGCGAGGTCATGACCGCGGCCGTGACGAGCTCCGCCGAACGGCCGGGGATGGCGATCGCGCTGGTTTCGTTCGGCTACAAATACGGCCACCCGGTCGGGCTCGATTTGATGTTCGACGTGCGCTTTATTCCGAACCCGTTCTTTGTGCCCGAACTGAAACCGATGAGCGGTCTCGACGAGCCGGTGCGCGACTATGTGATGGCGCGCGCGGAGGCGCAAAGCTTCGTGGCGCGCGCCGGCGAGCTGCTTGAATTTCTGCTGCCGCTCTACCGGCGGGAGGGCAAGAGCTATCTGACGATCGGCCTCGGATGCACCGGCGGGCGCCATCGCTCGCCCGTCCTCGCGCGCGAATTGCGCGCCCGGCTCGCGGACGCGGGCTACGACGCGACGGTGCGCGATCACGACATCTCGCGCTGACCGCGGCTTCCACCGCGCCGCCGCTGGCCGGGTCAATTCATGATGCTGCCGGCATCGACGTTAATCGTCTGGCCGGTGACGCCAGCCGAAAGATCGCTTACCAGGAACACGGCCACGCGCGCGACTTCGGCCTCGGTCACGAT
>JAJZAI010000062.1 GCA_021799495.1 Deltaproteobacteria bacterium | reverse complement strand
ACGGCTCTCAGGTCGGCGTGATGAACATTCGCGAGGCGCTGCGCGTCGCCGAGAGCCGCGGGCTCGACCTCGTCGAAGTGGCGTCGACCGCGAATCCGCCGGTATGCCGCATCACCGATTTCGACAAATACCGTTACGCGCAGAAAAAAAAGGCGCACGACTCCAAGCACCACGCGTCCGCCAGCGCGGTCAAGGAAGTCAAGATGGGCGCGCTGACCGACAAGCACGACGTCGATTTCAAAGTCGCCCATATCAGGCGCTTTGTTGGCGAGGGCCAGCGTGTTAAGCTTTCGATTTCGTTTCGCGGCCGGCAGATAACCCATCCGGAACTGGGCCGCGCCCTGCTCGACCGTATCGTCGAACAGGTGCGCGACATCGCGCAGCCCGAAGGAGCGGGCCGGATGGAAGGACGGAATATGTCGATTCTGCTCACGCCGCGTTAGAAATTTCAGCGGAACGCTTAATTGTTATGCCGAAGATCAAAAGTTCGCGCAGCGCCGCCAAGCGCTTTTCGTTCAGCAAGACCGGGCAGGCCAAGCACAAGCGCACCAATCTGCGCCATCTGCTCTCCAGCAAGAGCCGCGCGCGCAAGCGCCGCCTGCGCCGCGCCGGAACGCTCAACGCGATCGACAACGCGATGGTGCATCGCCTGCTGCCATATCTTTAGACTGGGGAACGCGCCCGAACGGCCGCGTCCAGCGACTATTTGAAGGAAGGATTGTTCTCCGATGCCACGCGCAAAGGGCGGTCCCAAAACCCGCCGCCGCCATAAGCGGCAACTCAAGCTCGCCTCCGGTTTCGTCGGCGGGCGCAAGCTCTACCGGCAGGCGCGCAGCACCCTTGAAAAGGGGCTGACCTACGCCTATCGCGATCGCAAGCAGAAGAAGCGCGAATTCCGCGCGCTCTGGATCACGCGGATCAACGCGCTCGTGCGCGAGCACGGGCTGAGCTACAGCCGCTTTATGGACGGTCTCAAGAAGGCCGGCATCGAGCTCGACCGCAAGCAGCTTGCGGCGCTCGCGATCGAACGCGAGGCCCTGTTCGCGGAACTGGCGAACGCGGCCAAGCAGGCGCTGGGCGCGGCGCAAGCCGCGTAGGCGCGCCGCGCGCGCATCGTGCGGGCGCGCGCCATCTATGGACCATGCGGATTTCCGCATGGTCTCTGCGTTTGACGGTCCTGAGCCTCGGCCAATGGTTCCGGAATAGCCTGATGAGAGAACAACTCGAAGAGATTCGCGAGCGCGCGCTCGCCGAACTCGGCGACGACGCCGGCGACGCCCAAATCGAGGCGGTGCGCGTGCGCGTGCTGGGCCGCTCCGGCGAGCTTACGGGAATCATGCGCCGGATGCGCGAGGCTCCGCCCGAGGAGCGTCCGGCGATCGGCCGGCTGGTCAACGAAATCAAAGACCAGCTCGAAGCGCGAATCGCGGCGCTGGTCGAAATCCGCAAGCGCGAGGCGATGGCGCGATCGCTCAACGCCGCCGCGCTCGACGTGACGCTGCCGGGCGCGCGAATCGCGCGCGGCTCGCTCCATCCGGTGACGCTCAGCCGCGAGCGGATGCTCGATATTTTCGCGGCGATGGGCTTCGAGATCATCGACACGCAGGACGTCGAAGACGACTTCCACAATTTCGGCGCGCTCAACTTTCCCGCCGACCATCCGGCGCGCGAGATGCAGGACACGTTTTTCCTGCCGGGCGGGATGCTGCTTCGGACGCATACGTCGAACGGCCAGATCCGCGTGATGGAGCGCCGCCGGCCTCCCCTGGCCGTCGTCTGCCCCGGCAACTGCTACCGGCGCGACGAGCTGAGCGTGCGCGCCTCGCCGATGTTCAGCCAGATCGAAGGCTTCATGGTCGATCGCGCAGGCGCCGTCACGATGGCGCATCTGAAGGGCGTGCTGACGGAATTCCTGCGGGCTTTTTTCGGCTCCGACACGGGGGTGCGCTTCCGCGCGAGTTTTTTCCCTTTCACCGAACCCAGCGCCGAGGTCGATATCAGTTGCCTGCTCTGCAAGGGCGCGGGATGCCGCGTGTGCAAGCAGAGCGGATGGACCGAAATTCTCGGCTCCGGGATGATCCATCCGAACGTGCTGCGCGCGGTCGGCTACGATCCCAAGGAATATCAGGGCTTCGCGTTCGGGATGGGCGTCGAGCGCACCTCGCTGCTCCGGCTCGGCGTCGATGATTTGCGGCTCTTTTTCGAAAACGACCTGCGCTTCCTCGAACAGTTCCGTTCCGCCAGCGAGGGCGCGCTATGAAACTGCCGCTGAGCTGGCTTGGCGATTTCGTAACGCTCGTAGCGGACCTTGAAGATCTGGCGCGGCGGCTCACGCTGGCCGGGCTGGAAGTCGAAAACATTGAGCGGATCGCGCCGCTGTTCGACGGCGTGTTCGTCGCCAAAGTGCTCGGCGTCGAACGCCATCCCAACGCCGACCGTCTGAGCTTGTGCGAGGTTGACGCCGGTCCCGCGGGCCATTTTCGCGTGGTCTGCGGCGCGCCCAATGTCCGCGCCGGAATGACCGCGGCACTGGCCAAAGTCGGCGCGCGGCTGGCGGCCGGCGCTCACGGCCAGGGCACAGGCCGGCTGGAAGACGCCGAGCCGCTCACAGCCGCGACCATTCGCGGCGTCGAATCGCACGGGATGCTCTGCTCGGAGCTCGAACTCGGCCTGTCGAAAGAGCATACCGGCATCCTGGAACTGCCCGCCGACGCGCCGGCCGGCGCGGACCTCGCCGGCTATCTCGCGATGGCCGACACGGTGCTCGATATCGCGATTACGCCGAACCGCGGCGATTGCCTGTCGATCCTCGGCCTCGCGCGCGAAATCGCGGCGCTGTTCGATTTGCGGATGAAGCCGCCGCGGATACGTCCGCCGCGCCCGCCCAAAGCGGCGGCGGTTCCGCTGAGCGTCCAGATTGAAGCGGCCGATCTCTGTCCACGCTACGCCGGTCTTGCGATGGACGGCATCGCGCCGGGTCCGTCGCCGGTCAGGATTCGCCGCCGCCTCGAACTGTGCGGGATGCGCGCGGTAAGCAACGTGGTCGACGTCACCAACTACGTGATGCTCGAACTGGGGCAACCGCTGCACGCCTTCGACGCCGGCCGGATTGTGGACGGCGCGATAATCGTGCGGCGCGCAGGGGGCGACGGAAAAATCGAAACCCTCGACGGCGCGGCGCGGATGCTCGATCCGGCCGACCTTGTGATCGCCGATCGATCCGGCGCGCTCGCGGTCGCGGGCGTGATGGGCGGACGCATGTCGGAAGTCGGCGACGCCACCACGCGAATCGTTCTTGAAAGCGCCTATTTTGAGCCGATGACGGTGGCGCGCACCGCGCGGCGCCTGGGTCTGCGCAGCGAGGCGAGTTACCGCTTCGAGCGCGGCGTCGATCGCTCGGGACAGGTGCGGGCGCTGGCGCGCGCGGCGGAATTGATTCGCGAAACCGCCGGCGGACGGGTCGCAGGACCGATTATCGACGTCGAGCCTAATCCGGCGCCGGCGCGTGAAATCACGCTCGAGCTGCCGGCGCTAACGTCGATCCTCGGCGTCGAAGTGGCGCCCACCGAGGTGCGCCGCCGGCTCACGGCGGTCGGCGCGATCGTGGGCGCGGCGGGACGTAATCGGCTGCGGGTTACGGCCCCGCCCTTTCGTCCCGACCTGAACGAAACCGCCGACCTGGCCGAGGAAGTCGCGCGGCTCGCCGGACTCGCCGAAATTCCGGCGACCGTGCCGGCGCGGCTGGCGACGGTGAATCCGCCGAGCCCCGAACGCGGCTTCGCGCGGCGTCTGCGCAACGTGATGGTCGGGAGCGGCATGGTCGAAGCGAAAACGATCGCCTTCATCGCGCCGGCCGACAACGAACGGTATCCCGGCTTCGAGATTGGCGACGCGGTGCGCGTGACGAATCCGCTGTCGGCCGAGCTGTCCGAGATGCGCCGCAGCCTGTTGCCGGGATTGCTGGCCGCGCTGCGCTTCAATTTGAATCGCGAAGCGGCGGCGTTTCACGCTTTCGAGCTGGGTCGCGTATTCGGGATGCGCGGCGGCATGGCCGGCGAGGGCGAGCGGCTGGCCGGCGTCAGCTATGGCGATTACGCGCTCGGCGCGATCGGCCAGTCCACGATCAAGGCTAATTTCTGGACCGCAAAGGGCATGGTCGAGGCGTGTCTGCGCGCGCTTGGACTTGATCGCCGCGTCGCATACGAACCGGCGCACGATTTAACGCCTTATTTTCATCCGGGGCGTGCGGCGGTCGTCAAACTTGACGGGTCTGTGATTGGCCTGATCGGCGAGCTGCACCCCGAGGAAGCGCATCGGCTCGAATTAAGCGACCCGTGTGAACTTTTTGAACTTGACTATCGAAAACTCCTCGCATATGAGTCTGAAACACGCCAACCGTTAGTCACACCGCCCAAATTCCCGGCTGTAAGGCGCGATTTGGCGTTGATATTGGATCGTGACTTTCCGGCTGCCCGGGTGCTTGGGACGATTGCGGAATTGAACGCGCCGATGCTCGAAAATGTCGAGATATTCGATGTTTATGAAGGCGCGCCAGTGCCGCCGGGGAAAAAGAGCGTGGCGCTGGCATGCCGCTATCGCGGCACTGACCGAACGCTGACGGACGAGGAAGTTAATCGGACTCACGCCGCATTGGTGGAGGAAGCCCGGCGCCGCCTGGGCGCCGAATTGCGGCAATAACGCGCTCGCAAGAGCGGCTCTTGGGGGAACCTACGCCGCACGGATTGACTAAAGCGGAGCTCGTGGAGTTGGTTCATGAGCGGGTCGGCTGTCCGAAAAAAGCCGCCGTCGATGCGGTTGAGACGGTTTTTGCTATAATCAAGGACAGCTTGCGCCGGGGTGAAAAGGTCAAGATTTCCGGATTCGGCAGCTTCACGGTGAACCACAAGCGGGCGCGCCGCGGACGGAATCCGCAAACCGGCGCCGAGATTGTGATCGATTCCCGCGTCGTCCTGTCCTTCAAGCCGAGCCAGACGCTCAAGGGTCGGGTCGACGGCGGCAAGTAAACGCCGCGATGACGCGCCAGCGATCAAAATCGGCCACGGCGCGGCCCAAGACCCGGGCCGTCGCGAAACCGCCGGCCGAGACCGGCGACGGCTTGGTTAAGATCGGCGAAGCGGCTCGGCTGATCGGCGTCGAAGCATACGTGCTGCGCTTCTGGGAGACGCAATTCCCGTTTTTACGGCCGCGTCACGCCCGCTCGCGCCATCGCCATTACGATAAAGAAACGCTGGAAGCTCTGAAGATCATCAAGCGCCTGCTGCACAGCGAAGGCTTCACGATCGCGGGCGCCAAAAAATATATTCGCGAAACGGGAATCGAGAATTTGCGCGCAGGATCGAAACCACCGCCCGCGCCATCGCCGGCTCCCATCCACAACGAAAAACCCACCGGCAATGGAACTCCGCCCGCGCTGAAACGCGAACTCGCCGCGATTCGCGACGATTTGCGATCGTTGCATGCGATTCTCGCGCGCTGAACCTGGCAATCGCGCGCTTCAAGCGCCGGCGGGAGATTTCGACGCCGGGTCGGAGGTTCCGTTCGCCAATTCCGCGAGCGTGATTCGCCCGGTGAAGGATCGCTCCGCAGTCTCGATTCCGGCCAGCGCCGCCGCCAGCCGTTCGTCATCCGCGGGCGGCGGATTCAGCGGCGCGAGCGCCTGCGCGACGGTGATCGCCGACGAATCGCGGGCGAGCAGGATTTCGGGCGGATTTCCGTCAATCCCTCCGGCCGCTTCCACGAGTATGCCGCCGCGCTTGAGCCGTTCGAGCAGCGGTCGCAAAGCCTGCTCGCCGACTCCAAGATCGGCCGCGATTTCGGTCAACGTCGATCGGCAGGCCGCGGCCGAACCGCTCATCCGGCGCGCCGCGCGGATCAGGATCGCAAGCGCGGCCACACGCGCGAATCCCGGCGTTTCTTCATCGATTGCGATCAGCGCGTCCGGGGTCTGCGCCGCCGCCGTAAGCTCGGCGCCGAACAGAACGATTAGCCACGCGACATAAATCCACGTCAGCAGTATCGGCGCCGCGGCGAGCGCGCCATATATCGCATGATAATTCGCCGCGCCGACTTGGAACCTTACGTATCCCCATTGTCCCACCTGCAGCGCGACGGCGGCCGCCAACCCGCCGATCGCGGCACATCCGGGACGCACGCGGGTGTTGGGGAAAAACAGATAGAGAAATGTAAAGGCGACCCAAATCGACATGGTCGAAGCCGCCCACGCCGCTCCCGGCAGATGCGGCAGCGCGCGCAACAGATGCGAGCGCATCGGCGCCGCCGCCACGACCAGCAACGGCACGGTGAAGGTGACGCTCAGATAGTCGGAGAATTTGCGCAACCAGGTGCGGCCGCGCGCGACGTTGAAAATTGTATTAAGGGCGTTTTCGATCGCGCCGAGCGTGAGCACGGTCGTCACCAGCAGCGTGGCGCCGCCTATTTCTCCGAGCGAGCGGGCGCTCACGTTGCTCACGAACTTCATGATCTCGTCGGCGACTTCCGGCGAGTTCATCGCCAGATAACGCGCGACCAGCGACCGGATTCGATTTTCGCCGCCCACTCCCGCCAGCACCGAGAACGCCAGCGCGAGCATCGGCACCAGCGCCAGGCTGGTGGTATAAGTGAGCGCCGACGCCCACAGGGCGCCATTGTGGCGGTTGAAACCGGCGATCGCGGCACGCAGCGTGCGCAACGGTTCGCGGTGCGAGAGACGCTCAATTCGTTCGCGAAGTTCCGCAGTGCCCATCCCGCGCTCCTCGTGGTTGTGATTGCGGATTTCGCTCAATTTTCCGTCCTTCCCGATCGCCGTCAAGCGCCGATCGCCGGCGCGCGTCAGTATTGTTTCGAGATATTCAGAAAAATCTCGCTCGATCCATCCGCGAGCATCGAAGTCTTAATCGACAGCCAGCGCATGAAGTAGTACTGAACCGAAGCTTTGCGCGCCTGCGGTCCCCCGCTCAGGTTCTGCGACGCCGAAACGTAGGTATTTTTCGTCACGTACTTGCCGAAACCGACGCCGCCGCTGCCGACTGTAATCCCGGCCGATTGCAATCCGAGCGAACTGGCGACCGACTGCCCGATCGTCGAAGCCGCCGCGCCCGCCGCCATCGTGGCCGCCTGCTGTTGCAGATTCGATTGCTGGGACTGGCCAAGGCTGGCCGAGGTGCGGCCGAACAGGATCAGCGACAGGATATCGGTCTGCGGCAGTTCCGGAACGCTGCGCAATTTCAGCGCCGGCTTGCTGGCCACGCCCGTCACCAGAACGTCCACGATGTAATTCGAGAGCGTCATGCGCGCGTCGAGGTCGAGCGTCGGATCGATCTTTCCGCCGCCGGTGAAGATGAACCTGCCGTATTCGAGATCGAGCCGCCGGCCCTGAAAGACAATCCATCCGCGCATCGTATGGATTTCGCCGGCAATCGCGATCGGACCGCCCGGATGCTTGCGGACGGTCAAGGCGCCGTCGAGTTCCGCCTCGGCGTCCGGATGGCGAATCCATGCGTTGCGATGCACGACGATGCGCAGATCGATCGCCATATTACTTATCGGCCCGTTGGGTTTCGGCGGCGCTTCGCGTGCGGCCGCAGAGCCTTGTTGCGCGCCCGCGGGCGTTTTGGCGCCGGGCTCGATTACCTCGATCGTCGGATCGCGCGCGAGCGGCTGCGACTGGTCGAGAAACGCCAAATCCGGACGGATCGTCGCCGCGGTCACGTCCACTCGTCCGCTGACGCGCGGCGTGTCGAGCGATCCGGCGGCGACGATCGCGGCGTCGATGGTCGCCGAGTACTGCCGCGTAGCGATCGCGGGCCATCGATGCGCGCTGAGCCGCAGGGCAAATTTGCCGGGCGCGTAGTCGTTGAGCGCAATCGCGCCGCCGCCGTTGATCGTTCCGCCACCGGCGCGCGCCGCAAAACGCTCGACCGTCACGGAATCCGGCGCCATACGCAAGTTGACCGTCAAAGCCTCGACTTTGACCCCGAGCGGCCTGATTTCGGCCGCGCCGGAATCGATTCCGAGCGTGCCGGTGACCTGCGGCCGTGTGAGCGCGCCCCGCGCTTCGAGATTCGCGACCAGCAAGCCGCGTCCGTTGCGAATCTGGCCGGGCGCCGCCGCCAGAAACGGCGCGAGCCGAATTCCCGTCGTGGCGATCCGCAGATCGGCATGCGGCTCGAGCCGGATTTCGATTCCGCGCGCGAACCCAAGCGCGAGCGGAACGTCGCCCTGCACGCGCAAAACATGCGCCGCGTCCTGCGCCAACGTCGCGTCGAGCGTCATCGCAACGCCCTGATAATCGCTCTTCAACTTCACGTCGCCGACGCGTTGACCGTTGAACGCCAGCGCGGCCACGGCGGCGCGCAGCGCGATCGCCGGCGTACTCGCGGTTCCGGCGACCGCGATCGTCGCGTCGAGCGTTCCATCCGGCGCGGCTTTTGACTGGAACAGAGGAGCCAGCGCAGCGAGGCCGATTCCCGAAAGTCGAAGATCGAATTTCTGCGACCTGCCGGCGCTGACCGCCGCGTCGAGCGCGATTTCGCTAGCGCCGTGGGCGAGCGCGAAGCCGCCGACCGTGATTTCGTGCGCGTCGCGCGAAAAGCTTGCCGGTCTGGCGAGCCGCCACGCGCCGCCCGGCAATTCGAGCGAGAGGCTTTCGAGACGGCCCGCGATCCGTCCGTTCGCGATCGAGAAGTTCGCCGCCGCGGCGTAGGTCCGGCGCGCGTTGTCATGCACGAGAAGCGTCGCGGCGGCGGATTGAGGCCGTCCCGCGGAGACGCGCGCGCCCGCCACGAGATCGCGGAGCTTCAGACCGCGCGCCTCGATGCCGCTGAGATTTATCTCGGCCGCGCCGGCCGGAATAGCGGCCGCGCCAACGCCGCCAAGTGTGAATTTCATCGCTCCCGACGCGATTTTGACTCCGCTCGCGGCGATGCCCGTAAGGTTCGCTGAACCGTCCAGCGCAAACCCTGCAGTGTGCGCGCGCGCCAGGTAGCCCGAGGCGACGCCGCGCATCCGCAGCGTGCCGGCGCCGGCGATTCCCGCCATCGCCAACCATGGCTTGAGCGAGGGTGCGTCGATTTGGAAGCCGACCCTGGTCGCCGCGCCGCGCGCGATTCCGACCACGCCATCAAGCGCGAGCGTGACGCCCGCGCTCGCGACGCGAACTGCGGAAATCATCGCGCGGCCGTTGCCAATTTGCACAGCGCCAGAGACCGAATCGATCGCGGCGGCGCCGAGCCGCGAAGGACGCACGGCGAACGTGACACGCGCGTTGATTTTCTCGGGAGCGAGGCCGGCTCCGTTTATTTTGAGCCGCGCGTTGAGATTGGTAGGCGGGGCGGAGCGAAGCAGTCCGGCAAGATTCAGCCGTTCGGCGGCCAGCGTTAGATTGTACGACGGCGAGGCGCTGACGAGGCCGTCGCCGTCGAGGATAATTTTCCCGCCACGCGCATCGTCGAACGAAAGCGCAATCCGCGCGCGTCCGCGTTTCAGGCCGCCGTTCAATTTGAGATTTCCGTTGCGGATTTCGCCCCAGCGAAGCCGCGAACCGGATAAATCGACCGTCGCGATGAACGCGTCGAAATCATCGCCCGCGCCGCGCGCCGTGAGCGCGGCCTGAACGGTTCCGCTGATGCCTGCCGCGGCGGCGCCGGCGCGCGCGAGATCGAGCCGCGTCAAATCCAGCGACGCGAGTTTCGCCGCAGCGGTGAAGGACGGCGCTTTAACCGTCAGGTCGGCCGTGCCGGAAAAATCGAGCGAAGCGCGGCCGGCGCGCAAACCGCCGGCAAGTTCGAGCGCGTTGGCGGCGCCTTTGATTGAAATCGCTCCGGCCAGATCGTCGCGCAGCGGAGAGCGCGGGACCAGCGCCGCGAGGTCGGCCGCCGCGAGCCGCTTCAGGCGCAGCTCCGCGTCAACGCGAAACGGCGCGCCTGCGCGATATTTCCCGTCCACATCCAGCGCGGAATGCGCTGTCGCGATGGTTATCGACTGCGCGTCGAGATCGAGCCGGCCATCGCGGTCGCGCAGCGTCAGCGCGCCGCCGATCGTCGCCCGCGGCAATCCGGGCGCCTCGATTCCCAGCGAGATTTCCGTCAACGCCAGTCGCAGTCCCGACGGCGGAAGGTCGAGCGTTCCGCGAATCTCCGCGAGCCGCGCCTGGCATCCGGCGCGGCACAGGCCGGGCATCGTAAGCGCCAGCGCGCCGCCTGAAATCGCGATTCGCTCGATGCTGACGGTAAACGTACTGGGCGCGGACCGCGCGGCTGGCGCCGGCGTTCGCGGCGCGAACGCATCGACGATATTCCATTCGCCGGAAGCGTCGCGCGCGAGGTTTATTTCCGGCCGTTCGATCTCCACTTCAAGGCGAATCTCGCGCCAGAGCAGCGGAACCAGCGCATAGCCGATGGTGGCGCGCGGAATCCGCAAGATCGAGCCGGCGGCGTTGGCGACGGAGATGTCGTCAATGACGATCGCGCCGCTCCACGACGGCGCGATGCCGCCGATCGCGATCGCGCCGCGCATGTTGGCGGCGAGCCACGCGTTGGCCTGCGCGCGCGCGATACGCCCGAACGCCGGCGTCCGCATAAACACGACCGCCGCCGCGCACAGGAGCGCGATCAGAATCGCCAGCGCGGCCACGGCGCGCTTCAAGTATCGGATCGCCCGGCCCATCGCCTAAAAATACTGTCCGATGCTGAAATACACTTGCCAAAAGGAGTCGCCGGGCGGCTTTTGCGTCGGAAAGCCGAGATCGATCGTCGCCGGCCCCACCGGCGTGACCAGGCTCACGCCGGGCCCGTAACCGCACTGTGGCGCATCGACGCGCAGATCGTACGGCCGCGTCGAGACTTGGCCGCAATCGAGAAAAATCGAACCAATAATCTTCGACATCACCTGATGGCGCAGTTCGATCGAGGTTTCATACAGGCTGAGGCCGCCCAACGGATCGTTGGCCGCGCTGAGCGGGCCGATGCGCCTGAGGCCGTAGCCGCGCACGCTGCCCTCGCCGCCGGAATAAAAACGCTCGGAAAGGGGAATGTCGCCGATCGTGCCGAGCGTGTTCTCGAAACCCAGCTTCAGGCGCGTCGCGAGCACCGTGTTCCATCCGATGCGGCGGTAGCGGCGAAGTTCCGCGGAGGCGCGCCAGTACTGGTAGTTCGATCCGAACTGATGGAGCGCGACGTTGCCAAGCAGAGTGAAGATCGTGCCGCGCTGCGGATTGAGCGGGTCTTCCGTGTCGTTGTAAACCAGGCCGGCGTTGGGACCGGAAAGGATTCCCTGCCCGCGATAACCGCCGATCGCGGCGATCGTCGAGGGCGCGACCGAATTGAATTTCATGTACTCGAGCCGCCATCCGGCGAACGCCGTGAATGACGGCGACGGACTCCACGTCAGGCGCGGGACGAAGCGCGTGGCGTACAAAGTATAGGTCTGGTAAACCTCCTGGTCCTGGCGCGCCTCGAGCACGAGGTTGGTGTTGCGGGTTGGAAACCACGGCTGCGTGACGCGCGCGTCCAGCGTGCTGACGACGCTCGAATAAAGCGCGGCGAAATCGGCGCGCCGCGCGCCGCCGAAGAAATTGTAGTCCTGCCAATCGACGCCGGCGTTGAACAGCGTCTCGGTGTTGTAGCCGACCGAACCGCTGATCATGCGGGTGCGCTGGCCGGTGACCTTGATCTCGATCGGCACGACGCCCGGATTCGCCGGATCGCGTTCGGGCTCGAAAGCGATCGATCCGAAAAGATTGAGCGCCACGAGGCGCGCGCGCGAGACCGCGATTTTGCGGCTGTCGAAGGTTTCGCCGCGCCGGTAATCGAGCTCGCGCAGGACGATAGTGGGCGCGACGGCGTTCGTCCCGGCCACCGTGGTCCGGCCAAAGATGGCCTTGACGCCAGGATATATCTCGTACCGGACGCGCGCTTCGTTGTCGGCGACGAAAACCTGCGCATGGCGGCGCACGCTGACCCATGGATAGCCGCGGCTCAGGTACAGTCGCGTCAACTGGCGCGCCGCCGCCTGATACTTCGCCTGCTCGAAAATTTCGCCGCGCCGCAAATCCAGCCTGAATCTGGAATCGAGCCGCGCCGGAGCGGGCGCGCCGGCGGGCGTCACAGCCACGTCGATTCCCGCGACCTTGACCGCCCGCCCCTCGCGAATCTCGATCTTTGCCGTTACGGCGCGGCCGTTGACGCGCAAATCGTAGCGGACTTCCGCTTCATAGTAGCCGCGCGAATGGTAAAGCCGGCGAATCCGGTCGAGATCGCCGCTGAAGGTCTCGGGATCGAATTCGGGCCGGCGCTTCCAGATTTGATACGCCGGGCGCGGCCGGGTTTGCATGACCGCCAGCACGTCGCCCGCGCTTACGGCGTGCGCGCCGTCAACCGCGACCGCCGCGATTTTGTAATCGCGCGATGGCGACAGATCGGCGAGCGTCGCGGCCCACGCGCGCGCCGCATGGAAAATCGGAAAGACGATGGACGCGAACGGAAAGAGCGCCGCGCACCAGCGCGTAAGACGGCGCCGCCGCGGCGCCGCACCTATGCCGCTTGCGATAAACATCAGCGATCGAACCGAACGGGTTGGTCGATTTTAGCCCGACGCCCGCCGCCATTCGAACGCTAAATTGATTTGTGCGCTGATTCGATCGGCGCCGCACGAAGCTCCGCGTCAATGCGCCGCCGGTTGGATCGGCCGCGCGGCCGGCGCGCGGCCGGACTGGAGCCGCACGCGCGCGAGCGCTTGCGCCGCCGCATCCGCGATTCCGATCGCCGCGGTTCGGGCGATCGCGAAAATCCGCCGACGCCATCGCGAATCGCGCGCGCGGTTCGCACCGCGCGCATTGACTGTCGCCACCGCGCGGGCATGCACGCGATCCGCCGCCAGGTTCGGCGTCGGCCCGCCTGATTGCGCCACGTCGCCGGCCGGCGGCGCGAGCTGTCGCGTAACCGCCGCGAAATCGGACGGCGCCGCGTGCGGCATCATCACGCCGGCGGCGCCGAGCGCGACCGCGCGCGCGGCCAAGTCCGCCGTTCGCGGATCCGCGGACGCAAGCTCGACGATAATCGGACGAGCGCCAGCGGCCTCTTCGAGCCGGGAAAGTTCGCCGCGAATTTCGGAGATCGTTCGCGACGCAAGCGGCGCGGCGAGAAAATCCGCGGCGAACGGCGCCGCGGCGGCGCGGTTCGCGATTCGCGCCGCGATCAGTCGATCATGATCGGCGGCGCGCAATCTTGCGATTACCGCGTCGAGCAATCGTTCGGAAAGATCGTCCGGCGCGGCGCCGTCGTCAGCCGCGGGCGCGAGGCTCACCAGATAACCCGCCAGCGATCGCATCCCGCGCATCTGGCGCACTATGCTTGCGATCGCCTTCGCCTCGCGCGAACTCGCCGATTCGCCGCCGTCGGCGGCCACGGCGATTTCGACGAAAGCGTACAATCCCGCGTAGCCCGCGATTCCGATCGCCGAATCCGACGCGTGACGGTCAAAGACCACCGTATTGACGCCCGCATTCCGCAACTCGCGCATCTGCTGGCTCAGCGCAAGCTTGGCGTTGAAGTCGAGCGGCTCAGGCAGGCCCGGAATCCGCGCGGCGGAGACGATCACCCGGCCGCCCGCGTACCGCAGATATCGCCCCTCGACGGCCAATTTCGCATCGAGGTTCTTTCCGGATCCCATGCTGTACTGCTTGTGCCAGAGCCGTGCCAACCACAAAGAGGCAATTTTAGACCGATTTGGCCTGTCGAAATCCGCTTGGCGCGCGCAAATGGGATGGCGCGTTCACGATATGGGTAAAGATCTCCGCGCTACACGCCACTTGCGGCCAACGCAAAATTTTTGCAAAATGCAAAGAACGGCTGGTTATAAACAGCGTGCCGTTTGTCCGATAAAAATAAGCGTTCACCAGCCGGCCACAGCAAAATCGCTAATGGAAAATATCGAAACATCGAATCCGCCGCGGCGACGATTGTTTCCGGCGAAAAGCCGGGCGCGACGCCGGTCCGCCGCGCCGACGCGCGAGGCAACCGACCAGCCGATTATCGCCACGCCGGAAGAATTTGCGTCGATTCGCGCGATGCTCGATTCGATCGAAATGATGGTGACGCGGCTTTTCGGCGCCGCTTACGGGCGCGACGCCGAGACCCTGGAAATCCGGCGCAAGGCGGCCGAAATCGTCGAACGGAATTTCGACGCGATCGTCGAGGAGTGGGCGCATTCGGTCGAACAGGTCTTCGACGAACTGCACGCGCTGCATCGGCCGACCCTGGCGAACGCGCTGGTGCGCTTCCTCGCGCATCTGCGCGACCCCGACGATCTGCGCACCTACATTCATCTGCGCCGCCATTGCCAGGAAGGAATGCTGGCGCGGGCCAAGCCGTCGGAGTTCAACGTTTTCCATATCGCGCTCAAGCAGGTTATTTTGCTGCACGTTCGGCGCGGGACGCGCGGACGGCGCGGCGAGCAGATCCGCGACGCGGTGGTCGCCGCGATCGACGAACGGCGCCTGATGGTGGCGCAGTTCTATATCGAGTCGCGCGAAAACGCCCTGCGCGCCTCCGAAGAAAAATATCGCAACTCGATCGACCACGCGCCCGACCCGATGTACGAAATCGATCCGGGCACGCTCGAAGTGCTGAGCGCGAATTCCGCCGCGCTCGAACTCCATCGGATTCTGCCCTACGAACGCGACACGCCGCTGATCGGCACGCGCCTTACCGATCTGACGCCGCCCGAGATGCAGCCGCTCATCTACAAGCATATCGCGCAAGTGCGCAAAAACGGCTCCGACCAGACGCTCGATATACCCTTGCGCGGCCGCTACTTCGATATCAATTCGGCGCTGATCACCGCCGGCAGCGGCAAGTTCCTGCAGATGATCCTGCATGACGTGTCGCAGCGGCATGAGATGCTCGATACGCTGCTCAAGGCCGAACGGCTCGCGGCGGCCGGCACCTTCGCCAGCGGCGTCGCCCACGAGGTCAACAATCCGCTCGCGTCGATTTCTTCGCTGGTGCAATCGCTGGTGCCCGACGAGACCAATCTCGAACGGCGCCGCACGATGCATACGATACTCGAGCAGATCACGCGGATTTCGCGCACGCTCAAGGAACTGCTCAATTTTGCGCGGCCCGCGCCGGGCGAGCGCAAGGCGATCAACCTCAACGATCTGATCGATGAAACCTTGCGTCTGATCGCCTATAACAAACGTTTTTCGGCGATCCGCATCGAGCGCGATCTTGCGCCGGACCTCAAGCCTGCGATGGCCGACGCCAACGGCGTGCAGCAGGTGCTGCTTAATCTGTTGTTCAACGCCGCCGACGCGCTGCGCGACGGCGCGGGCGTGATTCGGGTTTCGACTTCAAACCATCCAGGCGCCCCGGCGGAGCCGGCGGGGCGGGTCATGATGCGCGTGTCGGACAACGGCGTGGGGATTCCGGCCGAAAACCTCGAACGCGTGTTCGATCCCTTCTTCACCACCAAGCCGGCCGGCGCGGGCGCCGGGCTCGGCCTTTCGCTCTGCCAGCGCATCGTGGTCAACAATCACGGCACGATCAAAGTCGAAAGCGCGGTCGGCAAGGGCGCCACGTTTTCGATCTGCCTGCCGGCGGCGGCCGTCCGCCCCTTCAGTCTGGACGCGGGGAGGCCCCAATGAATCTCGAAACGCCGCCGGCTGAGCCCGGATGGGATCGCGAACAACCCGAAAATTTTCGCGTCCTGCTGGTCGAAGACGAAGACCTGATGCGTTCGATTATCGCGCAGTTGCTGCGGCGCGAGGGTTACGAAATCTTCGAGGCCGGCGCCGCCGGCGCCGCGCTCGCGATCTTCGAGCGTGAAAAAATCGACCTCGCGATTATCGATCTGAATCTGAGCGGCGGCGGCAACGGCCTCGAATTGCTCGGCAAAATCCACGAACTCGATCCCGAAGTGATGGGCATCATCGTGACCGCCTACGCGAGCGTCGAATCCGCCGTCGAGGCGCTGCGCCAGGGCGCCTACGATTACATCACCAAGCCTTTCGCCAACGACCATCTGAAGGCCGTCGTGCGCAAGGCGCTGGAATACAAGGCGGCCTTCCGCGAGAACCGCTTCCTGCGCCGCGAGCTGCGCGAGAAGTACCGCTTCGAGAGCATCATCGGGAATTGCGACGCGATGGAGCGGGTGTTCCGCGTGATGGAAAAAGTCGCGCGCACCGATTCCAGCGTGCTGATCACCGGCGAATCGGGCACCGGCAAGGAACTGGTCGCGCGCGCGATCCATTTCTCCTCGGAGCGCGCCAACAAGCGCTTTTTGCCGATCAACTGCGGCGCGCTGCCCGAAAACCTGCTCGAAAGCGAACTGTTCGGCTACCGCCGCGGCGCCTTCACGGGCGCCATGCAGGATAAAACGGGGCTACTCAAGGCGGCCGACAAGGGAACGATTTTTTTCGACGAAATCGGCGACATGCCGCTCGCCCTCCAGGTCAAGCTGCTGCGCGCGCTGCAGGAACGCGAATGCTACCCGCTCGGCTCCAACGATCCGGTGAGCTTCGACGTGCGCGTGCTCTGCGCGACCAACAAGGACCTCGAAAAAGAGTCGCGCGAGGGGCGCTTCCGCGAGGAGCTGCTCTACCGCGTCAACGTGATCACGATCACCCTGCCGCCGCTGCGCGAGCGCGCCGACGATATTCCGCTGCTCGCCAATCATTTCCTGCGCAAGTACGAAAAATCGCTCGGGCGCGGAACGATGCGTTTTTCCAAGGGCGCGATGCGCGTGCTGCTCGGCTACGCATGGCCGGGCAATGTCCGTGAACTGGAGAACACCGTCGAGCGCGCCGCGATTCTGGCCGAGACCGACGTAATCCACGCCCACGACCTGCCGGAAAAACTCCACGGCGCCGCGCCCGCGAGCGCGCCGCCGCTCGCGGCCTCAGGCATGACGCTCGAAGAACTCGAACGCGAGCACATGC
>JAJZAI010000017.1 GCA_021799495.1 Deltaproteobacteria bacterium | reverse complement strand
CCGCGGACCTCCGTTCGCGACCGCTGTCGGCGAAGGCAGCCGAACCGCAACTCTGAACCCGCCGCCGCCGCACCGCCGAGAACTATGAAACTGAGTAATCAAACGCTTTCGTCAACAGCCTGCTAGTCTTTATGCCGAATAGTGCCGCAGCTGGTTCATCAATCGATTGGGCTATATCCGCCTTTCGCCCATTCTGGTTTAAAGGAAAATTTAGGCTCCTCAACAAGATAATTCCTCGCCACGGAACAAGAACAGCGAAGGTTTTCGGATGCCAAATGGAATTAGACCTCAAGGATCTAATTCAGCGCTCTATTTATCTCGGAACATTTGAGCCATTTGAGACCCGTGTCGTCGCTAGCTTCCTTTCCCCCGGTATGACGGTAATCGACGTAGGTGCAAATGTCGGTTATTACACCGCGCTAGCCTCTTCAAAGGTTGGTTTTGATGGCAATGTAATAGCGGTCGAGCCTGCGCCGCGTCCGTTCGCGCGACTCAAAGACATGATCGTCAAAAATCATCTGACGGCCCGCGCATTTAATTTTGGCTTGGGAGAAAAATCCGGTAAGGAGGGAATCTATCAATCGCCTGACTCTAGCAACGACACTCCGACTATGGTTGCGCACGGCGGTCTTTCACCGATGACGACCGTGGAAGTTCGGAGCCTCGATGATTGCCTCGACGACTGGCGGATACGCCACGTCGATTTATTGAAAATCGATGTCGAGGGATGGGAACCGAGAGTAGTCGCCGGAGCTTCTCGAGCGCTAGCGTCGGGCCGGATTGGCGCAATTTTATGCGAGTTCAACGGCTATTGGCTCAGAGCTAACGGGAGCTCTTCGCAGACGCTTCTGAAAACGCTGATGCATTTCGGTTTCCAACCGACAGGTGACGTCAATTGTGGATCGGCATTCGATCGGGGGATCACTAATCTTTTGTTGGTTCGCCGGAGGTAGCTCCACGATGCTCTTAGGATTCACTGTGACTCGGATAAACACCGGACGCCGCGTCGTATCACCGCTCTCGGGTGTGCCAATCGGAACCATTGCGTTGAATAAAGTTCAAATCTCTGGAGACAATTGTTCTTGTTTCAAACAGATATTTCTACGGTCTGCATGCAAAATACTGATTTGGATAATTCCACTGAGGCACGGGGCGGCGCCCATCCAATAATCCGCGTCGAAAAACTGGGCAAACGCTACGCGATTGGCCGCCGCGAAAATCTCGTGACAATTCGCGAGGCGGTCGCCAGAGCGGCGCTCGCGCCGATTCGGGCGCTGCGGCGGCTCGGCGGCGGCACGGATAATCGGAGCAGCGATCATTTCTGGGCGCTCAAAGATGTGAGTTTCGAAGTTGAGTCCGGCGAGGTTGTGGGCGTGATCGGCCGCAATGGCGCGGGCAAATCGACCCTGCTGAAAATTCTTTCGCGCATCACCGAGCCGACCGCCGGCCGCATCGAGCTGCACGGGCGGGTCGGCAGCCTGCTCGAGGTCGGCACCGGATTCCACTCCGAACTAACCGGCCGCGAGAATATTTTCTTGAGCGGCGCGATCATGGGGATGCGCCGGGCGGAAATCATCCGCAAATTCGACGAGATTGTCGCCTTCGCCGAAATCGGCGATTTCATCGACACTCCCGTCAAGCGGTATTCGAGCGGAATGTACGTGCGGCTCGCGTTCGCCGTCGCGGCGCATCTGGAGCCGGAAATCCTGCTGGTTGATGAAGTGCTGGCGGTCGGCGACGTCTCGTTTCAGAAGAAATGTCTCGGCAAGATGGGCGAGGTGGCGCACGGCGGCAGGACGGTGCTGTTCGTAAGCCATAACATGGCCGCGGTCGAGGCGCTCTGCAAGCGCTGCCTGATGCTGAGTGGCGGCGCGCTCGCGGCGAACGGCGATCCGCTGACCGTGATGGGGCGTTATGTGGCGGAAGGCGCTCCGCCGGACTCGGGAGCGGCCGATCTGACGGCCCATCCGGGACGCCGGCACGGCGACACGCCGACGATGACGCGGGTCGAACTAGGCAATGGTGCGGGACCGGCGGCCGGCGCGATACGGCTCGGCGATCCGATGGAGATTCGCGTCTCCTATCGCGCGTCGCGCCCGCTGCGCCCCGTGCTCGGCTCGGTGATCAAAACCAGCTATGGCGCGCCGGTCTTTTGCGCCAGCGATCGCTTTTGTTCGCAGCTTGCCGACTGCGCACCGCGCGCGGAAGCAACGATCGTCTGCCGGATCGAACGATTGATGCTAATTCCGGGAACCTATTCAATCGATTTATGGCTGGGTGACGCCGGAGCGGACTTCGATGTTATCTTTGGCGCAATTTCGTTTGATGTTTTGGCCGCGGATTTGACTGGGACGGGTCGTTTGCCAGGGGCGACGCTCGGTCCGATCTTTTGCGACGCAAATTGGTCGATTCAATGATCGTTAGTGCGGAAACGGGATCGTTTGTTTGGGTTTCAACAATCATCCCCGTGTACAACGGTGCGCCAACTGTGGCGCGAGCGATAGACAGCGCGTTGTCACAGGACTTCGAGGGTCAGGAAATTATCGTCGTGAACGACGGTTCAACCGATAATACTGCGGAAGTACTATCTCGCTACGGCGACAACATCCGTGTGATTCATCAGAAGAACGGAGGCGTCTCCGCTGCGCGCAACGCCGGAGCGGCGCTTGCTCACGGAAAATATTTGGCATTTCTGGATGCCGACGATACGTGGCTGCCCGGAAAGCTTTTCAAAGTTGTACCGGCATTAGAAAACAATCCTCACGCCGTCCTCGCTTTCTCGGATTACCTAACCACTATCGACGGACGAGTAGTACGCGCGACCGCCTCGGCAGAAGGTCGCGGTCCCGATTTCGATGAAATAATTGATGCGCGATGGAAGATCGTACCAACCATGGTGGTGATGAGGAGGTCGGTTTTCGATTCATGCGGCGGATTCTGTGAGGAATTTACCCGCTGCGGCGGAGAAGATCCGTACTTATGGTTGCTCGCACGCGAATACGGACCGTTCGAGTACGTCGCGGATGCGCTCGTTACTTATCATGATCCCGATATCGCGGATTTCGCGGATAAATATGGGCCGAACGCGGCGATATTCGAGAGGCTGGTCAGAAAACGATACGGCCGCAGAGCAAAGCGAATCATCAGATCAACGCGAACTTACATTGCTCATGGATTGCTCGCCAAAGCCCTGCGAGAAATCGACCATGGCGAATACGGAAATTCGTTCCGCACGTTTGGCCGGTTGATCGCCTATCGTCCGCAGTTTCTGCTGAAGCCATATTTCATTTCCCGCATCTTCAACGCGCACAACCTGAAACGGCTGTCCTCGATTATTAAACCGGAACTTGACCGCGAAAATCCTTAATCTCGGGTGCGGGCGCAAGCGTATCGACGGCGCGGTGAACGTCGATCGGGCGGCGGACGTGAATCCGGACGTGGTTCACGATCTCGATTCGTTGCCATGGCCGTTCGCCGAAAATCAGTTCACGGAAATCCACGCCTACGACGTGATCGAGCATTGCGCCGATCTGGTCGCGACGATGAACGAGATCCATCGGATATCGGCCAACGGCTCCATATTGCATATCACGACGCCGCATTTTTCCTCGGCGAACTCTTACGTCGATCCGACCCATCGCCAACATTTGAGTTATTTCAGCTTCGATTATTTCACCGGCGACGATGAATTCGGATTTTATACCGATCGTCGATATCGCAAACGGCGCGCGCAAATTGTTTTCCATCCAACCATGGCGAACAAACTGGTTTGGCGCATGGCGAATCAGTTTCCGCGCGCATACGAACAGCGCTGGGCGTGGCTCTTTCCGGCATGGTTTCTGAGCGTGGACCTCGAAGTCGTGAAGTAGCTTGCGTGGCGAAGCGGTTCCGATGCGGGTGGCGCATATAACGCCGGCCACTTTCGGCGAAGACGGCGTATGGGGCGGGGGCGAACGCTACGCCCTGGAACTCGCGCGCCATATGGCCGACGAAGCCGAAACCGTCCTGATCGCGTTCGGACCGCGCGACCGCCGCGACCGGATCGGCAATCTGGAAATCCGCGTGATCGGCAATCCATGGCATGTGCGCGGCGAGCGCGCGAATCCGATCGCGCTCGGGATGCTCGCCGCTTTGCGCGGCGCCGACGTCGTCCACTGCCATCAGCGTTATCTGCTCGCGGCGAGCGTCGCGGCGCTGGCGTCGCGGATTGCGGGGCGGCGGGTTTTCGTTTCCGACCTCGGCGGCGGCGGATGGGATATCTCGGCATGGATGCGAACCGACCGCTGGTTCCACGGCCATTTGCATATCAGCGATTTCAGCCGGCGGCTGAGCGGGCACGAGGGCGAACCTTTCGCGCACGTCATCTTCGGCGGCGTCGATGCGGAAAAATTCGCGCCAGACTCTGCGGTCGCACGCGGCCGCGCCGCGATGTACGCGGGGCGCATCCTGCCGCACAAGGGCGTCGATTGCCTGATCGAAGCGGCCAATGGCGATGACGAAGTCTGGATCGCGGGCCGGGTTGCGGATGAAGCCTATTTGACCGACCTGCGCCGGCTCGCGGCCGGCAAGCGCGTGGTCTTTCATCGCGACCTTGACGACGCCGGACTGATCGCGGCCTACCGGCGCGCGCTGTGCGTCGTCCTGCCGAGCGTCTATCGCGACCGCTACGGCAACGAATCGCGCGCGCCGGAGCTGCTCGGGCAAACCCTGCTGGAAGGCATGGCCTGCGGCGCGCCCGCGATATGCACCAGCGTCGCGAGCCTGCCCGAAATCGTCGCTGACGGCGAGACCGGCTTCGTCGTGCCGCCCAACGATCCGAGCGCGCTGGGCGAGCGAATCGCATGGCTCCGATCGCATCCCGAGGAAGCCGCGGCGATGGGCGCCGCGGGGCGGCGGCGCGTGCTCGATAAATTCACCTGGCCGCGCGTGGTTGAACGATGCCTGCGGATTTACGCGATGGCCGCGGACGGCCGGAACGGAACATGAACGCGGCGTCGGCGGAGCATCCGATCGTTTGGCGAATCATCACGGGCGAGTATCCGCCAGCGTGCGGCGGCGTCGGGGATTATACGCGCATCGTGGCGAAAGGACTGGCGGCGGCCGGCGATGAGGCCGAAGTGTGGACGCCGGAAAATGGCGGAGCCGCGCCGGATGACGAAGGCGTGACGGTGCGCCGCCTGCCTGGACATTTCGGACCGCGCGCACTGGCCCGGATGAGCCGCGAATTGCCGGCCGCCGACGGCACGCGAATTCTGGTTCAGTACGCGCCTCATGCGTTCGGCATGAAGGCGATGAATTTGCCGTTTTGCGCCTGGCTGCGGCGCCAGGCGGCGCGCGGCGCGACAATCGACGTGATGTTTCACGAGGCTTTTTTCCCGTTTCTTCGTGGCCATCCGCTGCGCTACCGGGCGCTCGCCGCGGCGACCTCGGCGATGGCGCGATTGGCGGCCGGAGCGGCGCGGCGCGTATTTATCGCCACGCCGGCGTGGGAGCCGCATCTCAAACCCTGGATGCGGGCGGATGGAGAAATCATCTGGACGCCGGTGCCGAGCAACATCGACGTGTGCGAGAACCGCGACAAAATCGCGGATGCGCGCCGCCGGTACGCGCATGGCGAAAGCTTGATCGCGGGCCATTTCGGAACTTGCGGCGGCGAAATCGGAAGCGCGCTCGATCGCGTCATGCCGTTCCTCTTGAGCAGCCGCGCGGGGTTATCGGCTCTGATGATCGGCGGAGACGGAGCGAAATGGCGCGCCGCTTTCGTCGCGAAATATCCCGAATTTGCGGAAAGGATTGCCGCGACGGGCGTACTCGGCGCCGCGGAGGCGTCGTGCGCGATTTCGGCGTGCGATCTGATGATGCAGCCGTATCCGGATGGCGCGACGACGCGGCGTGGGAGCCTGATTGCCGCGCTCGCGCACGGCCGCGCCATCGTGACGACGGCCGGCGCCTTGACGGAACCGCTATGGAACGAGAGCCGGGCGCTGGAAATGACGCCAGTCGCGGACATTGACGCGCCTGGGGCCGCGGCTGGCGCGCTGCTGGACGACCACGACCGGCGCGAGCGGATGGGACAGGCGGCGACCGCGCTTTATCGCGACAGGTTCGATGCGCGGCACACGATCGCGGCGCTGCGAGCGTTTTGATGCGTATCGCGATACTCAACTCGAACGCGCGCGTGGTCGGCGGCATTGAAAGTTACCTTGATCGCTTGCTGCACGCGCTTTCGGCGCGCAGCGACGATATCGCGCTGCTGTTCGATTACGATCAACCATACGAAAGGCCCGAAATCGCCGCGGAAACCGGCATCCCGCGCTGGTCAACAAACGCGCACGGCTCAAGCCGGGCGATCGATGAAGTCCGCCGATGGCGTCCCGATGTGATTTTCGCGCACGGTCTCGCGAGTTCCGGCGATCTGGCGGCGGCGGCGGAAATCGCGCCGGCGGCGTACTTCGTGCACGACTACCGCGCGACGTGCATCAGCGGCTTCAAGCGATTCGCGGCGCCGGTCGAACAACCCTGCGCACGGCGCTTCGGACCCGGATGTCTACCGCGATTTTTTCCGCTGCGATGCGGCGGTTTGAATCCATCGACGATGCTTTCCGATTACCGGCGCGCCGCGGCGAACCTTGCGGCCATCAGGCGCTATCGCGCCGTGCTCACGGCCTCCCGCCACATGCGCGCGGAATTGCTCAATCATGGATTCGCAGCGGAGACGGTCTTCTACGCCAGCTATCCCATCGCCGAACGACAAATTGAACGGAAGGCGGCCTGCGACAATCCGCGCGTCGTACCTTCTCGACTGCTTTTCGCCGGACGCATGGAGCGGGTGAAAGGGGGCCATCTGCTGATCGGCGCGGCGGCGCGCGCGGCCGCCTTGCTCGATCGTCCGCTCACGCTCGCGATGGTCGGCGACGGCCAGGATCGGCCACGACTGGAATTTTTGGCGCGATCGGCGATGGCGCGCGAATCGAGGCTGAAAATCAACTTTGAAGGCTGGCTCGATTCCGACGCTCTCGCCGCGCGGTTGCGCGCAACCGACCTCGTCGTGACGCCAAGCATCTGGCCCGAACCATTCGGGATGATCGGACTCGAAGCGGGAATTTTCGAAGTTCCGGCTTGCGCGTTCGCGGTCGGCGGCATCCCGGAATGGCTTGACGACGGCGTCAACGGCCATCTTGCGCCAGCCGACCCTCCCGGCCCGGAATCGCTCGCCAAGGCGATCGTGAAATGTCTGGCTGACAGCGAACGCTATTCGCGGATGCGCAAGGCGGCGCGGGCGATCGCGCTGGGTTACTCGATGGCCGCGCATTTGCGGGCGCTCGACGCGGTTTTCGCAAACCTCGGAGATTCCGCATGCCGCGAGAGCCGGATCAATCCAGCCTGAACGGTTTTCAGGCGCGCAACGGGCGCGCCCGCCGCGTCGCGATCGTCGCCGACTATCTCGAAGAGGGATGGCCGAGCATGGACCTGGTCGCCGAAATGATAACGTCATGCCTCAGAGTCGCAGCCGCGGACGAATTCGAACCTGAATTGATCCGTCCGCCGATGGTATTGCGCTTTTCAAAACGCGGCGTGGGAAAAAAGCGGCTCGCGCGAAAACTCTTCAACGCCGACCGCGTAATAAATCGGTTTTTCGACTACCCGCGCTTTCTGCATACGATCAAAAGCCGATTCGATCTCTATCATGTGGCGGATCACAGCTACGCTCATCTCACCCAAACTCTCGCTCCGCTCCGCACAGTCGTTACATGCCATGATCTCGACGCGTTTCAGTCAGTGCTGGAGCCCGCGCGGATGCGGCGATCGATCGGTTTTCGGATGATGACGCGGCGCATCCTGAACGGATTTCGCGCCGCGGCCAAAATCGGATGTGACAGCAAGGCGACGCATTCAGAGATCTTGCGCCACCGGCTGTGCCGTCCTGACAGCTCACGCGTTATCCCGATCGGCGTCGCGGCCGAATTTTCGCCGAACCCGGACGCACGCGCCGATCGCGCGGCGTCCTTTATCGCCGGATCGAAGACCTCCGAGTCAATAGAAATATTGCACGTCAGCAGCACGATTCCGCGCAAACGCATCGACGTGCTGCTCAAGGTTTTCGCGGCTGTTCGGCGCGAGGTTCCGGCCGCGCGCCTGATTCGAGCCGGCGGTCCGTTCACCAAGGCCCAGAACGAGTTGGCGCGCGCGCTCGGCGTCGGGAGCGCGATCGTGCAGGCGCCGTTTGTCGAACGGGCGACGCTTGCCGCGCTGTACCGCCGCGCCGCGATCGTGATGGCGCCGTCGGAAAACGAGGGCTTCGGACTGCCCGTGCTGGAAGCGATGGCGTGCGGTGCGCCGGTATTGGCGAGCGCTATCGCGGCGCTGCGCGAAGTGGGCGGGGACGCCGCCGAATACGCTCCTGTCGGCGACATCGAAGCCTGGACGGCCGCCGCGCTGCGGATGCTGGGCGAACGCGGCGCGGCGATCGCGGCCGACCGGCGGGCGGCGGCCTTGGCGCGCGCGGCAGGTTTCACGTGGAACGCGACGGCGCGGCGGTACGCGGCGCTCTATCGCGAAATGCTCGCGTAATCCGGACGCCGTCAGCTTGGATTGGCGCCGCGCGGGATCCATCAGAGTGAATTAAATTGAACGACTTCAGGCCTAAAATCTTCAGCGTGAGCGGAAAAAAACCGCTCGCATTCACGTTCTCGCATCCGCCGGAATCGAGTGAGGCGAGCGGCGGCCACGGCGCGCCGCGGGTGCTTCATGTCGGGAAATACTATCCGCCGTATCGTGGCGGAATGGAGAGCCATCTGCAGACGCTATGCGGCGAGCTGCGCAAATCGATCGGCGTAAGCGCCCTTGTCGCCAACGAGACGCGGCAGCGGATGGAGTCGGAGATCGACGGCGTTCCAGTTCGGCGGCTGCCGCGATGGTTCCGGCTGCGGTCGATGCCGGTTTGCCCGGCGCTGGCGCGCGAGATTCGCCGTGCGAACGCGGACATCGTTCATCTTCATTTGCCGAACCCGCTGGCCTCTTTGTCATACCTTTTGAGCGGCGACCGGTCGCGCCTGGTAATCACCTGGCACAGCGACATAGTGCGCCAGCGTGCGCTCGCGCGCCTGGCGCAACCGATCGAAGACGCGCTGCTTGGGCGCGCTGCGATGATCATCGCGACGTCGCCCAACTACGTCGAAAGCTCTCCCGTGCTTTCGCGCAATCGTTCCCGGTGCAAGGTGATTCCGTTTGGCGTCCATCCCGACACGCTCAGGCCGCGCGACGCCGAAACCGTCGCTAAAATTCGCGCCCGCTACGGGCCGAACATCGCGCTCGCGGTCGGCCGGCTGGTTTATTACAAGGGCTTCGAATATCTGATTCGCGCGATGCCGCGGATTGACGGGCGTTTGCTGATGGTCGGCGAGGGACCGCTGCGGCAGAAGCTGGAGCGCGCCGCGCTGGCTTTGGGCGCGGCCGATCGAATTACATTTTTGGGCCGGGTCTCGCAGGAGGAAGTCGCCGCTTATTTTCATGCCGCGGACGTTTTCGTGATGCCTTCGACGGAACGCAGCGAAGCCTTCGGCATCGCGCAACTGGAAGCGATGGCGTGCGGCAAGCCGGTCGTGAATACCAGAATCGATTCCGGCGTCCCCTTTGTTTCGCTCGACGGCGTGACGGGTATTACCGTTCCGCCGGGTGATTCAAGCGCGCTCGCTGACGCTATCAATCGCCTGTTCGCGGACAAGGAGCTGGCGGCAAAGTACGGAGCGGCGGGAAAACGCCGCACCGAAGAGGAGTTCAGCGTCGCCCTGATGGCGCGGCGAACGCTGGAGCTTTATCGCGAAGTGCTCGGCGTGGAAGCGCTCGCGGCCGCATCATGACTCGCGGCGGCTGCGCAGCCGGGACAATCTCCCGAAGCAATCATCTGGCAAAGCTTTTCAGCGATCAGGCGCCCGGCTTGAGCATGGCCGGCGGCATTCCAATGGCCGAAACCCATCGGCGTGTTTTTGAATCCGTGTAGAAACACATGGTGCTCATCGGCGAATTTCTGCAACGGCTCGGCCAGCGTCAGGACCGCGAATCCGTCGCGCTGGCCGAGCGCCGCGATGCGCCGGTCCGGATAAAAAAGATCGCTCGTCCCCAGCTTCTTCTCGAACGCGCGCCGAACCGCAGGATTCGGCCAAACCTGGATGCCGGTGTCCTCGGTCACCGCGAGAAACATCGCGTGATGCCGCGCGACCTCGCGATTGGCCTCGTCAATCATGGCTTCGGTGACCGACCACGCGTTCCGCCATGATTCCTCGTTCGGCGGAGCGTAAATGCTGTAATTAATCGCTCGTTCCACCGGATGCGCCGCGGTGGGCGTGGAAGAACCGTGAAGCAGAATGTCCCAGGAATTCGTGAACAGATCGAGCAACCGCAGGTCCCGGTAATCGAACCGCGCCATGCACCATAGCTTGAACGAAGTAGAATCGACAAACGGTCCGGTCAGCGCAAGCGAACCGTTTACGTAATCGTAAAAGGGCCGGCACAAATCTCCTTCGAGCACCGGCGAATTGTTACGAATGTCGTTGCCCAGAAATATCGCGAGCACCACGATGTCGGGCGAATAATTCCATACCTTCCGCCGCAGCGTGATCAACTCCTGCGCCGTGCCGTATCCATCGACGCCAAAATTCATCGCCTCGATCTTCTTGCCCGCCAGCGCGGGACAGTCCTTCAAGCGTTGGCCAATCACCGACGTGAAGGTCTGATCTTCCGCGACCTGAATCGCCTCCACGTATGAATCTCCGATAACGGCGATCCGCACCGTGCCGGGCGGTTTCGCCTTTGGGTAATCGGGACCGCGAAATCCGTCGCGATTGATCCGAACCCAGGAAGACCCCTCGCGCCGATACCATCCGTGCGCGCCAGGTTCGAGTCCCCATCCGCGGAATTGATCGTAGCAGTAAAAATACGGATACCAGTGGTTGGCGATCCGTATGCCGACGTCGGCAAGGCCAAGCGCGATCGCGAAGCCAACCATGATCAGCGCAACCGCGCCAATAAATTTCTTCATCAATGGTTTACATCACAGAGAGCGGCGCACAGCGGATAAACCGTCGTCTCCGCGTCGCACGGCACGAGCTTTGCGCAGTTTTATCGACGGCCTTTCCGCTGTCAATAAGGGCCGGCCGTTAACGGCTCGACTCGCCGCATCCAGCGCACGCGCCTTCGCGCCGCCAGCTATTTAACCACCAAAATCGGAATTTCGGCCAAATCAATGACGCGCCGCGTGACGCTTCCCGCCAACGCGCGGCGGAGTCCGCGCCGTCCCGTTTTGCCCATCACCAGAAGGTCCCGGTTCTCCCTCTCCGCAATTCTCAGCAAGACCTCGTGAGGCGCGCCGTATTCAATCCGACCCTCCGCGGCGACGGAACTTTGATTCGCGATATTTTTGACTTCAGTGAGATATCTCTCGGCCTTCTCGCACATGATTTGCCGCGCGTCCTTTTCATCCTTGGCAAGCGCGCGGGAAATCTCCTTCACCACTTCCTCATCAACGACGTGGGCCACCAGCAGGTCCGCTCCCAGACGCATGGCGAGCGTCACGGCGGTGCGCGCGGCCTTGAGCGAAACATCGGACCCATCGGTCGCCACCATTATGCGGCGGAAGGTTTCCATCCTGATCCTCCGCTTTGCCGTTCCCGCATCCGCTTGAGCTGAAACATATCCTCGCGTTCTCGCTCCTCGAGGCTTCCCTCCATGTACGCCGCGGTCTCGCGATATTGCGGGATCAACAAGTTCTGCAGCGCGTTGACCCGTTTCTGGGTTTTGCGCAGCTCGACCGCGAGCCGCTGAAAAGCCACTTCAAGCTCCGCAAGCTGCACCAGCCGGCGCGCCGCGGCGAGAAAATTTCGCCGCGCCAGATCGAGTTCGATCGACGTGCCGAACAAGCTCCAAAGCCGTTCCGTCCCGGCCACATTCCAATTCAGCAGCGGCAACACCACGCCAAACAGGCTGCGTTCGTGCATCACGACCTCGGGCGGCGCGGGCGCCGCCAGAGCCGCGCGCGCGACCTGATCGCGGCCCAGCGCGATACATGCGTCGGCAAGGGCGCGATAGGCCTGCGCGAGCAGCTCGGCCGCTTCCCTGCGCGTTTGGCGCATTTCGTCCATATGACTGAACAATTCGCGGAGTATGACGTCACGCTTTTCGTCAAGAAGCTGCCGTCCTTCCCGCGCCAGCGCCAAATCTTCTTTCACGCGCAAGAGATTCGTTTTGGTCGTCGGAAGCGGCAAACGTTGCATAATTATTTCAGATGCCGCGAGATTTCCTCGGCGCTTACCCTGGTCAAATCAGCCGCCGGAAGCTCGCGCAGCATCAGCCATCCGCGATCGAGCGTCTGTTCAATCGTGCGATTCTCATCGATCGCCTGCGCGATAAATTCTCTCTCGAATCGCCGTCCAAAATCGAGATATTTGCGATCGCGCCCGGCCAACTCCTCTTCGCCGACGATCGCGGCGAGCATCCTGATTCGCCGCGCGTACGCATAGGCGCTGTAGAGCTGGCTCGACAGATGCGCATGATCCGGGCGTGTCCGGTCTTCGCCGATTCCGTCGCTCATCAATCGCGAGAGCGAGGGCAAAACGTTGATCGGCGGATAAATTCCCGCGCGATCGAGGTCGCGTTCGAGGACTATTTGACCTTCGGTTATGTAGCCGCTCAGGTCGGGAATAGGATGGGTGATATCGTCGTTGGGCATCGTCAGGATCGGCACCTGCGTAATCGAGCCGGCTTTATTCTGAATTCTGCCGGCGCGCTCGAACAGCGACGCCAAATCGCTGTACAGATAGCCTGGATAGCCCTTGCGGCTCGGCACCTCGCCTTTCGCCGACGCGACCTCCCGCAGCGCCTCGCAATATTGCGTGATGTCAGTCATCACGACCAGCACGTGCATTCCGCAATCGAACGCCAGATACTCGGCGAGGGACAGCGCGGACCGGGGAGTCACCAGCCTTTCGACCGCCGGATCGTCCGCGAAGTTCACGAACATCGCGACCCGCGGCAGCGCTCCGCTTTCCTCCACGCTGCGCCGAAAGAGGTCGGCGACGTCGCGGCTCGCGCCGATAATCGCGAAGATCACCGCGAATCCTTCGCTTTCGCCGGGCGCTTGCGCCTGCCGCACGATTTGCGCGGCAAGCTGGTTATGCGGCAGTCCGCTGCCCGAAAAAATCGGCAGTTTTTGTCCGCGAACGAGAGTGTTCAGCCCGTCGATTGCGGAAATTCCGGTCTGCAGGAAATCACGCGGATAAGCCCTGACGGCGGGATTGATGGCCGCGCCGTTAACGTTGCGCCAATCGTCAGCGAGCGGATCCGGTCCGCCGTCGAGCGCGCGGCCAAAACTGTCGAAGGTGCGCCCCAGCATCTCGGCCGCGACCGGCGTCTCCAGCGGCCGTCCCAGGCATCGAATCCGCGCTCCCGTCGGGGATATTCCGTCGGTTCCCTGATAAACTTCGATCGCGAGCGTCTCGCGGCTGGCGATCAACACCCGGCCCGCGCGGATGCGGCCGTCATCGCCAACTATTTCCACCATTTCCCCGTAGGCCACGCCGCCGTCTCCGCGAAGAAAAACCAGCGCTCCGGAAACGCCCGTCAATCCGCGATAGATTTTGCCGCTCTCGCTCCTCATCTGACTTTCTGGAATTCCGCGTATAGCGCATCCATTTCGCGATCGATCCCGGCCATCAGATCGTCCAGCAATTCCGGCTTGTCGTTGGGAATTTTATCCTTCGCCCTGACGATGCTTTCGCGCGCGGGCATCTCGCGGATACGATGGATCGGCGCGCCCCGCTTGATAATTTCTTTCGCCCGCACGACGAAATGCAGGATCGCCTTGAGCAGTCCAAGCTGTTTTTCAGGGCGGCAAAAAGTATCGACCGGATCGTTCGCGTTCTGTTGCAGGCATCCCTCCTGCAACAATCTCGAACCCTCGATAATCAGCCGTTGCTCGTCGGGCAACGCGTCTTCTCCGACCAGCCGGACGATGCGCTGGAGCCGATCGTCCTCTTGCAGCAACCGCATCGCCTGCTCGCGTAGCTCCCGCCATTGCGGGTCGTGGCGATCGCGCCACCACTCCGCAACATCATCGAGATAACCGCTGTAGCTTTCGAGATAGTTGATCGCCGGGAAGTAACGCGCCGCGGCGAGATCTTTGTCGAGCGCCCAGAAGCATCGCGTGAAGCGCTTGGTATGCTGCGTGACCGGCTCCGAAAAATCGCCTCCGGCGGGCGACACCGCGCCGATGATCGTAACCGAACCTTCGCGTCCCGATAATGTCCGCACCCGGCCGGCTCGCTCATAAAACTGCGCCAGGCGCGTCGCGAGATAGGCGGGAAAACCCTCTTCAGCCGGCATTTCCTCGAGACGTCCGGAGACTTCACGCAACGCCTCCGCCCATCGCGAGGTCGAGTCCGCCATCAGCGCGACGTGATGTCCCATATCGCGGTAGTATTCCGCAATCGTGATTCCCGTATAGATGCTCGCCTCGCGCGCCGCCACCGGCATGTTCGAGGTGTTTCCGATCAGCACAGTCTTTTCCATCAACGGCCGTCCGGTGCGGGGATCGGCCAGCTTCGGAAAATCCATCAGCACCTCGGCCATTTCATTCCCGCGCTCGCCGCATCCGACGTAAACGATTACGTCCGCCTCCGCCCATTTGGAAAGTTGATGCTGTGTGACGGTTTTGCCGGTGCCGAAGCCGCCCGGAATCGCCGCCGAGCCGCCTTTTGCAAGCGGAAAAAACAGGTCGAATATGCGCTGGCCGGTGATCAGCGGCACAATCGGCCTGAGATGCTCCTGGTAGGGGCGGGCTTGCTTCACGGGCCACCGTTGCGCCATCGCCACCGTGAATTCACGGCCGTCGGTACGAATCGTCGCGATCGGATCTCCGGCCGCATAATCGCCTTCGGGCGCAACGGCGACGAGCTCTCCGCTACAATCCGGCGGAGCAAGCACGCGATGCTCGACCACCGGCGTTTCAGGCACGACGCCCAGCACCTCACCGCCGCGGATCCGCGCCGGCGGCTTTGCGTCAGGAATAAACCGCCATCGGCGGGCCGGGTCGAGAGGATCGGCTTTGGCGCCTTTTTCCACAAACGGACCCTTGCGCTGCAGGATATTCAGAGGACGCTGAACGCCGTCGAAGACGCCGCCAATCAGGCCGGGACCAAGCTCGATGTACATCGCGAGACCGGTCCCATAAACCGGTTCGCCGGGCTGCATTCCGTCAGTTTCCTCATAAACCTGGATTAGCGCTTGTTTCCCCGAAATTCCGATTATCTCGCCGATCAAGCGACTGGCGCCGACCTCCATCTGCTCGCCCATGAAAACGTTCGCCGTCAGGTCGGCGCGAACGACCGGCCCGCTGATCCATACCGCCCGGCCAACCGTTTCGGGACGGCGTTCGGCCGCGTCTGTGGCGCTCGCATCGTTCATAAATCGTTCCAGCGGACTTCCCTGCCCCACAACGCCTCGGCCACCTGCTTGCGCAGGCGCGCGCGATGGCGCGCGAGAATCGCCTCGAACGTATTGTCGAAAATTACGCGCCGATCGGAATCCAAAACGACGCAGCCGCCGAGGTTGATTTCATCGTTCGCCTGAACCTCGATTGAGATGTTTTCAGTCGCGGCCGCGGCGACCGCCCTGATCGCCGCTTCGCGATCCGCGGCCGCGGTTTCAACAATCAAATTGGATTTCCCGATCGCGCGGCAGCCCTCGCGAATGAGGTCGAGCAGGATTTTCCAGTACTCATCGGAGTTACGTATCGTCGCAAGGCGCTCTTTCACCTTGTCGAAAACGCGGTCGATCAATTCCTCGCGCGCTTGCAGGAGCTTCCGCCGGCAATCGAGGCTGGCCGCCGCTATTTCGACAACGCCTGCGCGCTTTGCGTTCTCCTCCGCGTCCAGAAGCGCCGCTTCGCTTTGCCGCGACGCCTGTTCGCTCGCTTCGGCGATCGTTCGCTCCGCCTCCGCCCGCGCGGCGCCGATTATCTGTTTCGCCTCGGCGACGGCCTGCGCAAGGATCGCGCCGGCAAGACTTCCAACTTTGGCGTCGGTCTCGGGCATTTTTGGTCAGAGTTTGATTCCCAGGGCCGCCAGCAACGCCGCCTGCGAATCTTCAGCAACGGCGCGGGCGGGCCGCACGCCCGGAATTATCTGAATGACGGTTCCGCCCAGCATCGCATCGCGAATTTCCGATCGGATCAAATCGGCGACGGCCTCGGTGACGAAAAGCATCGCCTGGGCCGTCCGCGCACGCGCCGCGTCCAGTTCACGAAGCGCCTCTTCGCGATTGGCCGGCGTGGAGCCGCGAATTCCGATCAGGGCGAACCCGAGCACCACTTCCTCCTCGCCCAGGACAAAAGGCGTCATCAGATTTTTCCCAGGATCATGACCGAAACAATCAATCCGTAAATTGCGATGCCTTCGGCGAGTCCGACGAACACCAGCGCGCGCGGCGCGACTTCCGGACGCTCGCCAATCACGCCCATGGCCGCGGCGCCCACCATCCCGACAGCGATTCCGCCGGCGATCGTGCTTGCGCTCACGGACGCGGCCGCCGCGATTAACCCCCATTTCATCACTTCAGGCGCAATCGGCGCGCCATGCGCGGAACCTTCCTGCGCGAACAGAACGATCGGGAGAAGCATCGAAGCGAGCGTTACGGCCGCTGAAATAGCGGCAAGCCTGACGCCGATTCGGATCCGGTTCATTGTGCCTCCTCGCTACACCTCGAGCGGCCGGAACGCTTCCCCGCCGCCTTTGAAGAATTTGCTGAAAATTTCATAGTACTCGAGCCGAATCGCCTGGATCGAAGCGACCATTCCTTCAAGCACGATAATCGCCGCGTTCCCCGCGATTAACATCAGCCAGTAAAATATCCCGCCGCCGCTCATCCGCGACAGGCTGTCGGCGAGCGCGAACACCGCGGCGAATAATCCGATATGCGCCAGCGAAAACGCCGCAAGCCGGATAAAGGAAACGGTATTCGCGAGATAGGATAGAAACGTATCGCACAGCTCCATCAGCGATTCCAGAAAAATCGCCGGCGCGCGCTTCCACGGAGGCGGCTGCTGGGCGCGCCGTCGCCGGAAAAATTCCTCGACCGGCCGGCGCAGCAGAATCGTGATCGCGGGTATTCCAAGCAAAAACAACAAGGCGGCTCCCGCCAATCCGGCTTTCCCGGTCAAAATATATTTGGTCGCTATCGCCAGGCATACCCAATACATGAACGCGCCCATCAGGCCGCGTTCGCCGAAAATCGCCGCGGAAATGTCGCCCGCGCGCAGACCGTTGACGATGTTCAATACCAACCCAACGCTGATTAGCGCCGCGCCGAAGAAAAGCGCCACCTCGATCGACGTGGATACATTGCGCATCGGATTGAACCATATTGGCCGAATCACCCGCTCGGAGCCAAAAACGCTTCCGTAAAGCAGGCCGAAGATCGCAGAAGCCGCGCCGCACTCGATCAGCAGGACGCCGACATCGGTGTAGCGATAGGAAGTGCGAAACAACGCATAACCGAAAATCGCCAGCACGGCGCCCTGCCCGGCGTCTCCGAACATGACGCCGAACATGATCAGGAAACTCACGGCCAGAAACGCCGTCGGTTCGACCTCCCGATATTGCGGAATTCCGTAGGCGGCGGTGATTTTCTCGAACGGCTTCAACAGCAGGGGATTATTGAACAGCACCGGTATCGCCGAAAAACTCCGCCCGGCGCGCCGCAGCTCGGAGGGGTCGGCGACCTCGACGTACGCCGCACCGGCGGCCTCTTCCCGCACCACCCGCCTGACCTCGTCGAGCCGCTCCTTCGGCGCCCATCCGGAAATGACCATCGTATGGCCGACGGCCGCGAAGCCGCGGCTCGCGCGGATCAGGCCGCCTCCGATCTCGGCCTTGCGCCTGATCGCCGCGATCGGTCGATTCGCTTGCGCGGCGGCGCGGCGCAGCGTCTCGCGCACCATGCGCAGTTCCGCAGCCATCTCAGCGTCGCGACGGCTCGCCTCCGCAGCCGCATCGGAAATCCGCTGGCTCGGGATCGCTATCTCCTCGAACCGCGCCTCGCGAAGCGCCTCCGCCATCCGCTCGCCCTCAGAGGCGAGAGTCGCCGCGATAATCGCCGCGGCGCCGTCGATTTCGCCGATCCGCTGAAACAGATTCGGCATCGCCGAGAGTTTGTTCTGGAAGGTCGCGGCTTCTTCGGCCGGCAAAATCCCGCCTTTGACCGTCAAGCGTCCGGACTTCGCGAGTTCGGATAAATCGATTCGCGCCGCGGCCACAAGCCGCAAGAATTCAGCCATCCGCGACGTTTGCGCGGCGCTTTTCTCAAGGTTCCGGCAGCGATCGGCAAGCTCGGTCAGCGTGCGTTCATAGTTCTCCAATTGCCGCCCGAGCGCGACCGACTCCTCTTCGTCCGAAACGATTTCCACGTCCAGCGCCAGCGGATCGTAGCCGAGCGCCTGCGCTTCCATCAGGCGTCGGGCGCGGTCGGCGATCTCCGCGTACCGGCGTTCGGCTTGCTCCGAATGAGCGGAATCGCCCGCCGCGATTAGGTCGCGCGGCGCCGACGCGTGGACGTCCACCAGATGAACCAGCCGGAGCCGGGCGAGCGCCCAGGTCACGCGCGATACGTGCGTCTTCAGAACGAAAATATCGACCCTGACCAGTTCGACAGGCTTAAACACCGGGCTCACCAATAGCTTCGTGCGCGGGTACGCGAATAAGGCGGTCGAAAACATCATTGCGCGCGAGGCCCCATCGCCTGGCTTCGTGGATCGCGATCAAGTCGGCGGCCTCATGGTCGGACATGATCGCGAATGCGAACAGCAGCCCAGCGTGGAACGGAATCGTGAACAGCAGCCGCCGCGCTTCTGCATTCAAAGCCCGCATCAGCACAACCCTGAGCGCAGCTGGACTCGCGCCCGTATCGCGCCCGTATGGCGCCGGCCGCTCGCCGTTCCATGCCAGCAGCGCCCGCCGCCGCGACGCGTCCAGCCGCGCGCCAAAAGGGATCAGAAACAGCGCGGCGTCTGCGGGCGAAAGCTGAAAGATTTTTTTCAGCCGCTCGACGGCAAGCAGGTTCTCGGCGTCGGCCATCATTCCAACCATCCGCTCAATCATCACTCGCTCACCACCCGAGAATCGGCCGGCCGCCGTTATCAGACGCGCGAAATATTGCCGATCGAGCGCCGTTTCGCTTGCGGGAAACAATCTCGTCGCGCGCGCGGAAGATTGCGCGGCGGACGCCTCGATTCCTGCGACGATCGCCTCATGATACGGCGTGTCCTTCAACGCCGCCGCCGCCTGCTCAAAATCCGCGGCCGCGCCGATCGCACCGAGCGGTATCGACGACGCGGAAGGCAGCGGCGGCAGCATCGCGAGCAGCCGCCGCCGCTCCACTCCGGCGACGATTCCGCGCAGCAGCGTCTTTACCGCTTCAAGTTCAAGCCTGGCCAGATAGGCCAGGCACAACTCTCGCGCCACGCCGGGCGCGCGCGCCGCTATCTTTTCGACGTTTTCGCGCCAGCGATCGCGAATCGCGTAATCGAACCTTCGGCCTGTTTCGTTGACCGCCGCGGCGTATGAAGTCGTGCGCAGCGCGGCCAGCAGCTCGCCGACGTCCGCCGCGTTCAGGAGCAACGAATACTCGCGCGCGCCGAGGAGGTCGCCGCACAGCGTGCGGGCCAATGCGCTCGGACCGGCGTATCGAACAGCCCGCCGAATCACGAGACGCCAAACAGGAGTTCGAGAATCGCGCGCGCCGCTTCGTCCAGACGCGGCGCGGCGGTCGCGCGCATCCATTCGCTATGCCTGCGCTCCGCGTCCTGCAGCGCCGCGATCTGTTTCCGCGCGGCCTCGCGCGCGCGCTCTGCCGGTGCGTCGTTTTGATTCGCCGGACTCGCGGCCAGGATTCCTTGCGCGCGCGCCTTGGCGTCCGCGACAATCCCGGCAGCTTCTTTTCGAGCTTGCGCGACGATTTGTTCGGCTTCGCGTTCGGTCTCAAGCAGGCTCGCGATCGCCGCCGCGGGCCGTAAATCAGGCGTATCGACGCCGTCTTTTGGATCGTCGGGCAATCCGGTTAGCCTTTCCGCCGCGCCGCGCGAACGCCAACTCCGTGATGCGGCCGCTGCCGGCTTTCGCCCTGGCCGTGGCCGCCGTCGCGGCGAGCGTCAAGTTACAGCCGCAAGATAACACGGCGCGCGATGGAAATGCCGCAATTTATCGGGATTGTCCCGAGATTCGCCAGATACGGAGCGCGCGGCGGCGCAACTACCGTCGGCGAAACTAGCGATGTGCCGGAGCTTCCGGAGCTTAATGGAGCGGGTGATCGGTTTCGAACCGACGACCTCGTGCTTGGCAAGCACGCGCTCTACCAACTGAGCTACACCCGCCCGGACCAATCACGCTGCCGCAATCTTCCGGCTTTGTCAACGACACCGGAATTTCGCGCTTTATCCGCGCCATTCGTGCGCGCCGGTCACATCGCCGCGCGCCGCGCCAGCGACGGCCGCGACCGCGGCGCGATCACGTCCCATTGCCGGTAAAAGTAGTCGACTCCCGACCACACGGTGACGATCATCGCAATCCACAGCACAAACATCCCGGCCGCGAAAAAATCGACATGGAGCCAGACGTAATGAATCAGCAACCCGTGGATCGCCACCGATTGCAGCGCCATCTTGTACTTTCCAAGCTCTTCCGCCGCCAGAATCCGGCTGCGGCTCGCCGCGACCGCGCGCAGTCCGGTCACCATTATTTCCCGCGACACCATCACCACGACGATCCATGCCGGCACCCGCGGCTCGCGCGGAATCGCCGCAAGCATGATTAGCGCCGCCGCCACCAGCAGCTTGTCCGCCAGCGGGTCGAGAATTTTGCCCAAATCGCTGCCCGATCCATAACTGCGCGCGATATAGCCGTCGAGGAAGTCCGTCACCGTCGCGAGGAAAAACACCCCGGCCGCGGCGAGCGACGGCAGCGGCTGCGGCAACGTCAGCAGATAGACCAGCAGCGGCGCCGCGGCCATCCGCGCGAAAGTCAAAAGATTGGGCGTGGTGAAGGTCATGCCGATGACTCATCCCCCAACAGATCGGGATCGGTCCGCAAACGGCGCGTCAATGGTCCTGCTTCGACTGTAGGCGATGGGCCGGGTTCGAGCAAATACGAAACCTGAACGCGCCCTGGCGCGGTTCGCCGATTCTATCGTTTGACTGTGACGGGCGCGTTAAAATACCGTCACGTCAGGCGGGATACTCAGCAGGCGCCGCCAGCGCGAAAGATTCGGCTTTCCCGTTTACCCACGCCCGGTCCGCCCTTTCAAATCATGGGTAATTCCAGCATCGACACTGATTTCCTCGTCATCGGCGGCGGCATCGCCGGCCTCATTTTCGCGATCAAGGCCGCCGAGACCGGAACGGTGACCGTCCTGACCAAGGCCGCCAGCGACGAAGCCAACACCGCCTATGCGCAGGGCGGAATCGCCAGCGTCTGGAGCGTGGACGACACCTTCGAATCGCATATCGAAGACACGCTTCGTGCCGGCGCCGGATTATGCGACCGCGCCGCCGTTGAAGCGATCGTGCGCGACGGGCCGGAGGCGGTCCGCGATCTGATCGCGCTTGGCGCCAACTTCACGCGCATCGAGGGCGGCGGCGAGGACGAGTACGACCTTGGCCGCGAGGGCGGCCACAGCCATCGCCGGGTGCTCCACGCGCAGGACCTGACCGGGCGCGAGATCATGCGCGCGCTGGGCGAGACCGCACGCAGCCGCGCGAATCTCCGCGTGCTTGAAAATCATGTCGCTGTCGATCTTCTCGTCGAGCGCGGCGCCAACGGCGGCGCCGCCCAATGCTGGGGCGCCTACGCGCTCGATAAGGCGTCGCGGTCGGTCCGAAAAATCGTCGCCCGCACGACCCTGCTCGCGACCGGCGGCGCCGGCAAAGTCTATCTTTACACGACCAATCCCGACATCGCCTCGGGCGACGGCGTCGCGATCGCCTATCGCGCGGGCGCGCCGATCGCCAACATGGAGTTCTACCAGTTCCATCCGACCTGCCTGTATCATCCCGCCGCCAAATCGTTTCTGATTTCCGAGGCGCTGCGCGGCGAAGGCGCGATTCTGCGGCTGCCCGATGGCGCGTCGTTCATGAAGCGGTATCATCCCGACGCCGAACTCGCGCCGCGCGATATTGTCGCCCGCGCGATCGATTCGGAGATGAAACGCCTCGGCTTGGACTGCGTCTATCTCGACATCAGCCATCGCGACGCCGCCTACATCCGCACGCGTTTTCCGAACATCTACCAGCGCTGTCTCAGCTACGGTTTCGATTTGACCGCCGCTCCGATTCCGGTGGTCCCGGCGGCCCATTACATGTGCGGCGGCGTAATGACCGATCTCAGCGCGCGCACTCCGATCGCGCGGCTCTATGCCGCCGGCGAGGTCGCGATGACGGGCCTGCATGGCGCCAACCGCCTCGCCTCCAACTCGCTGCTCGAAGCGGCCGTGATGGGCCGGCGGGCGTTCGCCGACGCGCGCGCGCGTCTCGCGCACGACGAAGGCGCGCCGCCCGCGTTTCCCGAATGGAACCCCGGCGCCGCGATCCAGAGCGAACAGCGCGTGCTGATCACGCAAAGCTGGGACGAAATCCGCCGCCTGATGTGGAACTACGTCGGCATCGTGCGCAGCGATCGCCGCCTCGAACGCGCCTTACGGCGCATCCAGATGCTGCGCGAGGAGATTCACAGTTACTATTGGGATCATCTGCTCGATTCCGACCTGATCGAGCTGCGCAATCTGGCGATCGTCGCGGAATTGGTCGTGCGCTGCGCGATGACGCGCAAGGAATCGCGCGGACTCCATTACACTATTGACTATCCCGATCGCGACGACGCGCGCTGGCTGCGCAACACCGTCCTGCGCCGCGACAATTGACCTGATTCGCGCCCGCGATCGGCCGTCGTGGCGTCGGCTTCACGCGGAAACCACGGGCGCCGACGCGGCGGCGTCTTGGTAATCGAACGTCAGCTTGTCGCCGTCGAGATCGACCTTGACCTTGCCGCCCTTCGCCAGCCGTCCGAACAGCAATTCGTCCGCGAGCGGCCGCGCGATTTCGTTTTCGATCAGCCGATGCAGCGGGCGGGCGCCGAAGCGCGTGTCGTAACCCTTCTCCGCCAGCCATTTGCGCGCCGCCGGCGAAACCTCGATCGTCACGCGATTGGCGGCCAAGCGCTCCGCCAGCTCGCCGACGAATTTGTCCACCACGCGCTCGATCACTGGCGGCGGCAGCGGCGCGAACTCGATTATCGCGGAGAGCCGGTTGCGGAATTCCGGCGCGAACATCCGCTCGATCACCGCCCGCGGCGATCCCGTCGCCACGTCCGTGCCGAAGCCGATCATCGCGCGCGACAACTCCTGCGCGCCCGCGTTGGTGGTCATCACGATTACCACGTTGCGGAAGTCCGCCTTGCGCCCGTTGTTATCGGTCAAGGTGGCGTGGTCCATCACCTGCAGCAGGATATTGAACAGGTCCGGATGCGCCTTTTCGATTTCATCCAGCAGCAGCACGCAATGCGGCGTCTTGTTGATCGCATCGGTCAACAATCCGCCCTGATCGAATCCGACATATCCCGGCGGCGCGCCGATCAGCCGCGACACCGTATGCCGCTCCATATACTCGCTCATGTCGAAGCGGATGAACTCGACGCCCATCGTCTTCGCGAGCTGGCGCGCGACCTCGGTCTTGCCCACCCCCGTCGGTCCGGCGAACAAAAACGCGCCGACCGGCCGGTCGGGATGCGCCAGTCCCGAGCGCGCGAGCTTGATCGCCCGGCATACGGCCGCGAGCGCCGCGTCCTGTCCGAAAACCGCATCTTTGAGGTCGATTTCAAGATTTTGCAGGCGCGAGCGATCGGACGACGACACCGTCCGCTCGGGAATTTTCGCCATCCGCGCGACCGTGCGTTCCGCGTCGCGCGCGCCGACCGTGATCGTTTCGCCGCGTTTGGCGCGCAGATGGCCGGCGACGCCCGCCTCGTCCATCACGTCGATCGCCTTGTCCGGCAAATAGCGATCGTTGATATAGCGCGCCGAAAGCTCCACCGCCGCGCGAATCGCGGGCGCGGTGTAGCGCACATTATGATGCTTTTCGTACTGCGCCTTGAGGCCGTTCAGGATCTGCACGGCTTCTTCGCGCGTCGGCTCCTGCACGTCGATCCGCTGAAAACGCCGCGCCAGCGCCTTGTCGCGATCGAACGAGCGCTTGTATTCCTGGTAGGTCGTCGAGCCGATACAGCGCAAGTCGCCCGACGCCAGCGCCGGCTTGAGCAGGTTCGACGCGTCCATCGTCGAACCCGACGCCGATCCCGCGCCCACGATCGTGTGGATTTCGTCGATAAACAGCACGATCCGCGGATTGCCGCTCGCGGCCTTGATGACCGCTTTGAGCCGCTGCTCGAAATCTCCCCGAAACCGGGTGCCGGCCAGCAGCGCGCCCATGTCGAGCGCGAAAATCTCCACCTCTTTCAGCGCGGGCGGCACGCGCCCCTCGTGAATCGCCAGCGCCAGCCCTTCGGCCAGTGCGGTTTTGCCCACCCCCGCTTCGCCCACGAACACCGGATTGTTCTTGCGCCGCCGCAGCAGGACGTGGATCGCGCGCTCGATTTCGCGCTCGCGCCCGATCAGCGGATCGATCTTGCCCTCGCGCGCCCGCGCGTTGAGATTGACCGCGTAGGTCTTGAGCGCCTTCGCCGGCGACACCCTGGGCGCGCCTTCTTCGCCGTCCGCGTCGGCTTCGGCGTCGCCGTCGTGATCGTGATCTTCCTCTTCGGCCGCGCCGCGCGCTTCGCGATCCTCGTCCGCGCCCGCTTTCGAAACGCCGTGCGAGATGAAATTGATCGCGTCGAATCGGGTGACGCCCTGCTCCTCCAGCAGGCGGATCGCATGCGATTCGGTCTCATGGAACATCGCGACCAGCACCTGCGACCCGTTGATTTCGGTTTTGCCCGCCGATTGCGCGTGCATCGCCGCCCGCTGCAGCGCGCGCTGCACGCCGGAAGCGTAATGCGGCTGCAGGTTCTCGCCGCGCGGCAGCCGCTCCAGTTCGCCGTCGAGATACGCCTGCAACTGCTTGCGCAGCGCCTCAAGGTTGGCGCCGCAGTGCTTGAGCACGTTGCTCGTCGTCACGTCATGCAGCATCGCGTACAGCAGATGCTCCAGGCATACGTATTCGTGGCGCCGGTTGAGCGCCTCGGTCATCGCAAGCTGCAGCGTTATCTGCAGTTCGCGGCTGATCATCACGCCTGAGGATGGCATCGCGGCCTCATTGGTCGCGTCCGTTCCGCCCGCGCCGGCTTGCCGGACGCGCGCCGGACGGCGCGATTCATTCCTTCTCCATCACGCACTTGAGCGGAAACTGGTTTTCGCGCGCCAGCTCTTCAACGCTCTTGATTTTCGTCTCGGCGATTTCGTACGGATAAACTCCCGCCACGCCCATGCCGTTCTGATGCACATGCAGCATGATGCGCGTCGCTTCGGCGTGCGCCTTGTGGAATATCGACTTCAGAATTTCGACGACGAACTCCATCGGCGTGTAATCGTCGTTGAGCAGGATACATTTGTAGAGCGGCGGACGCTTCGTGCGCGTTTGCTCGCGCGTGCGCCGCTCGGTGACGATCCCGCCCTGATCGCCGCCGCCGTTCGAACCCGCGCCGTCGCGCTTGCGCGCTTCAAGGTTCAGGATTTTCGCGTCGTCATCCATCCGATCGCCGCTCGCTTTCGGTCGCTGGCTCCATTTTATCAGAAAACGCATCCGTCAGGCACGGCAATCTGGCGGATTCGAATCTGGCGCGAATTCCGGCAACCCGCGCCGCGCACCGCTTCGGCTTTCACTCGCCGCGGCTCCGTTCTACGATTCGCCGCGAGGTATCTCGCGATGGCCCGCAACAAGATTCTCGTCGCTGGCGCGACCGGCCTCGTCGGTTACGCCGCTGTGCGCCATTTTTCTTCGCTGCCGAATTGGGAGGTAATCGGCGTTTCGCGTCGTATTCCCTCCGACGTGCCGAACGCGCGCTTTATCTCGGTTGATTTGACCGACGCCGCCCGCTGCGCCGAAGTTTTCGGCGCGATGGACGACGTGACGCATCTCGCTTACGCCGCGCTCTACGAAAAACCCAACCTGATTCAGGGATGGCGCGATCGCGACCAGATGGAAACCAACCGCACGATGCTGCGGAACCTGTTCGAGCCGCTCAGCGCCGCCGCCAAAAACCTGCGCCACGTCACGCTGCTGCAGGGGACGAAAGCCTACGGCGCCCATCTCGGCCCGATCCCGATTCCGGCGCGCGAGCGCAACCCGCGCCATCAGCACGAAAATTTCTACTGGCTGCAAGAGGACTACTTGCGCGCCAAACAGGCCCGCCAGCGCTGGAACTGGACGATCCTGCGTCCGCAACTCGTTGTCGGAGAGGCGATCGGCGGCAACCTCAACGTGATTCCGGCGCTCGGCGTCTATGGAGCGTTGCTGAAGGAAGCCGGGCGGCCGCTGGCCTTCCCCGGCGGCAAGCCGTTCGTCTTCGAAGCTGTTGACGCCGATTTGCTGGCGCGCGCGATGGAATGGGCGGCGACGGAACCGCGATGCGCCAATGAAATCTTCAATATCGCCAACGGCGACGTCTTCGTTTGGAAAGATGTGTGGCCCGCCATCGCCGACGCACTCGGCATGCGGCCCGGGCCGGACATCCCGATGCGGTTGCAGGTCGAGATGCCGAAACGGGCCGCCGAGTGGGCGGCGATCGTCGCGAAATACCGCCTTGCGGCGCCCGCGGACATAAATGCGTTCGTCGGTGAATCGTTTGAATTCGCCGACTCGATCTTCGCCTTCGGCGCCGACGCCGCGCCCGTGATCGTCAGTACGATCAAGGCCCGCCAGTACGGCTTTCACGACTGCGTCGACACCGAGGACATGTTCCACAAGTGGTTCGCGCGGATGCGTGAAAAGCGGTTGCTGCCGCCGCGATGATCGCCGGAACCGGCGCGCGAACTGCGCGCTTTGCTCAGCGCGGCGCGCCGACTAAGCTCGATTGCTCCGGCGCCGATGCGTCCGCGAAATGACGTCCAAAAACGACAAAGCCAAATCGCCGGCGGCGAACGAAGTCGAAATTTCGGTCCACGACCGCCTGACCGATATCCCTCGCGAAGACTGGAACGCCCTGCTCGCGCCTGACGACTCGCCCTTTCTCGACTGGGATTGGCTCGCGGCGATGGAAGAGTCGAAGAGCGCGGCGCGCGCCACCGGATGGGCGCCTTGCCATCTGGTTTTGCGGCTCGGCCCGCAACGGCGTATCACCGGCGCCTGCCCGCTTTATCTAAAGAGCCACAGCCAGGGCGAATTTGTCTTCGATCACGGATGGGCCGACGCGGCCGAACGGTCCGGCCTGAAGTATTATCCAAAATTGCTCGCGGGCGTTCCCTTCACGCCCCATACCGGTCGGCGCTTTCTGGCCGCGCCGGGCGCCGATCGGCCGGCGATCGTGCGCGCGCTCGGCCGCGCCTTGATCAAGCTCTGCGACGACAACCGGCTCTCGTCCGTCCATGTCAATTTCTGCGCGCCGGATGAAGCCCAGGCGCTCGGCGAAATCGGCTTCATGGAACGTCTCGGCTATCAGTACCACTGGCAAAACGGCGGCTATGAATCGTTCGACGATTACCTTGCGCAGCTCAAAAGCAAGCGCCGGTACGCCGTGCGCCACGAACGGGCGGCGCTGGCGGGGCAGGGCGTCGAAATCCGCGCGCTCCGCGACGGCGAAATTCCCGACGCCGCCTTCGCCGCGATGTTCAAAATCTACCTCTCGACGATCGAAAAGCTGTACTGGGGCCGGCAGTATTTGACGCGCCAGTTTTTTGACCTGATGCGCGAGAACTTTCGCCGCCATCTGTGTTTCGTTTGCGCCTACCGCGGCGGCGAATTGATCGCCGGCACCTTCAACGTCGAAAAAGCGGGCGTCCTCTACGGCCGCTACTGGGGCTCCTTCGAGGAAGTGCGCTTCCTGCACTTCAATGTCTGCTATTACGCCGCGATCGAGCACTGCATCGCGCGCGGCAACGCGCGCTTCGAGCCGGGCGCCGGCGGAGAATACAAATGGCTGCGCGGTTTCGATCCGGCCTTCACGCGCAGCCTGCACTACGTCGCGCATCCGGGCCTGAAGCGCGCGGTCGCGAATTTCCTGGTCCACGAACGGCGCGAAGTCGAAGCGTGGATCGCCGAGGGCCGCGAGCGCAGCCAGCTCAAACCGCCCACCCCTTCGAACGTGGAAACGGAATAGCGTCGGGCGTCAATTCTCTTCGCCGCCAGCGGCCGCTTCAAGTTCCGGAACCTGCTCGCCGGTCAGGTCTGTGACGCGCCGGCGATAGGTTCCGAGATGGCGCCGCGCGGTGCCGTATGCGTTTTGCGCCTTGTCGAGCGACTTGCCGATATCATCGAACTTGTGCTCGAACTGACCGAACAACTTCTGCGCCTTCGCCAGTTCCTGCGTCGCGTTTTCAAAATTCTTGGCGAACTCGTACATCTTGAAAACCATCTGGATTGATTGAAGCGTAACGATCAGCGTATTGGGCGAAACCGGAAAAATTTTCTGACTGTTGAGCCATTCGCTGAGTTCGCCGTTCAGCACCGCCTCCATATAGAGCGTTTCGCTCGGCAGGTACATCAACGCCATGTCGGTAGTGCCGTTCTCAGGATGGATATAGCCGGCGATGCGGCGCGCTTGCTCTTTGATCACGCGGACGAACTGCTCGCGCGCGGCGGCCAGTTGCGCCGGATCGGAGCTTTCGAAGAGCGGCAACACTTGCTCGCGAGGAAATTTCGCGTCGATTGGAAGGTTGCGTTCCGGAAACTTGATAATCGCGTCGGCCCGCCCCTGTCCGTTTTCGCCCGCCGCCGCCTGCAATTCGTACATATGCGCCGGCAGGAAATCTTCGAGCAACCGCGCCAAACTCGCCTCGCCGAAACGACCGCGCAGATGCGGCAGTTTGAGCAGATTGTTCAAATCATTGATCGAGGCGCCGATCGTATTGACGTTGCGTAGCTGCTCCTCCGCCGCCTTCAGATGCTCCTGCACCTTCTCGAATTGCTTGAACCCCTCTTTGATATTTTCTTCGAGCTTCGCCGAGACTTGACCGCTGATTTCAGCGAGTTTGCCATCGACCACAACGCGAATCGTGTCGAGGCTTTTTTCAGTCCGCTCGGACAACGATATCAACTGCTCCCGCAAAGATTTTTCGTTCGTCGCGAGCGCGTCGCTCAACTCGCGCCGCGCCTCGCCAAGCGATACAGCCTGCTTGTCCGCGAAACCTTCGAGCCGCTCTTCGGTCGCGAGCCGCAAATCGCCGACGCGCGTCTCGAGCCGCCCCAGCGCTTCGCTCAGCGTCGTTGATTGTTCTGTTCGTCCCTGCCGAAGTTGCGCCTCGACCGCCTCGCGCATCTCGCCAAACGCGCTCGCCAGCCGATCGGCGATTTCCTGCCTGAGGTCGCCCTTGGCATTTTCAAGCCGCTGCGCCATATCCGCCCGAGCGTCGGCAAAGCGTCCGAGCAGCACCTCCTCAACCTTGCCAATCCGAGCTTCTATCCTTTCTGCGGCGACCAACGGATCGGCTCCGGCGCGCGACCGGAAGGCGAACACCAGCATCACCACGACGGCGGTCAGAATCAGGTTTGCGGCAAGTAATACAGGCAATAACATTGGCGCCCGGCCCAATTATCATTTTACTTGCAAAGCCGGCGCGCCGTAACCCGCGGCGACCCGGTTTTCCACAAGAAAATCGCGGGAAACCCCGAATGCGCGAGGCGGCGCGCGATGCTATCGTTGCGCGCGGACGGATTTCGTGAAGCATCTCCTCAACAAGGGCGCGACGCTCGTGATGCTCGGCACGGGCGGCGTCGGCAAGACCACCATCGCCGCGGCGCTCGCCCTGGCCGCCGCCGAAGCTGGCCTCGACACCGGCGTGATCACCGTCGATCCCGCCCGGCGGCTGCGCGACGCGCTGGGCCTGGAACGGCTGAGCGCGCGCCCGACCCGGCTCGACGCGCGCCGCCTGCGCCGCGCCGGTCTTGCGTCGGACCTGCGGCTCTCCGCGATGGTCTTAGACGTGAAAGGCGCCTGGGACGGCCTGATCGAGCGCTTCGTCAAATCGCCTGAGACGCGCCGCCGGGTGCTCGAAAACTCGTTCTACCGCTCACTGACCGAACAATTCGCGGGCGCCGAAGCCTACGCCGCGCTGGAACAACTTTACGACCTCCACGCCAGCGGACGTTTCGACCTCGAAGTCGTCGATACGCCGCCCGCCGCGCACGCCTTCGAGTTCCTCGAGGCCCCCGCTCATATCGTGCGATTGCTGGATTCCCAGGGCGTGCGATGGCTGGTTGCGCCGTCCGCCGCGGCCGACCGCGGTCTGCTCGGACTGGCGAGCCGCGCCGCGCGGTTCGTCGCGGGCCAGCTCGAACGCTTCGCCGGCGCTGGCGCGCTCGCCGCGATCGGCGAATTCTTCGCGGCGCTCGCCGGCGCCGCCGGCTCGATCGGCGATCAGTTCCGCAAGGTCGAAGGGATGCTCCATGAGCCGGCGACGAATTTCGTGCTCGTGACCACTCCCGAAGCCGACCGGCTGATCGAGGCCCGCGCGCTGGTCGAGCGGATGGCGCGCGAAGGCTTTCGCCTGCGCGCTGTCGTGATCAATCGTTTTCTCGACGAACGGACGTATCGGGCGCTGGCCGAAGCGCCGCGGCGCGAGCCGCCGCATCTGCGGAAAATCGCAAAGCTGCGCGCGGCGCTCGGTCCGGAGGGCGCGGGCAACGGCCGCGTCGCGGAGCTTGCCGCTTATCTTGAAGATTACCGCGCGGATCAACGCGCGATAATCGAACGCGCCAGCGCCTTCGCCCGGACCCTGCCCGCGCGGGTCGAACTGACGCTGGCACCGGAGCTTGAGGCGGGAGTGCGCGACCTTGGCGGGCTTGGCAGAATCGCCGCGATCCTCGCGGAGAGCGGTTCGGGCCGCCGCTTTCTCGCCGACGCGATGATCGCGACGGCCGATGGCGGCGCGCCCGGCCGTAAGCGTTTCGCCGGCAGCGGCGCGCGCCGCGCGTAGCCGCGATTCCAGATTTTCACGAAGCCGGAGCGGGCCTGTAAGCCGGGTTCTGTGCCCTTGCGGGCGGCGACCATTCGTCTGCGCCGCGCGATTGCTCGGCGGCTCCAGCGACCATACCCGAGGGATTAAGAGCGGGCCGCTCTCCCTCCTATTTGGTCTTGCACCGGGTGGGGTTTGGCGTGCGCGCGCGATCGCTCGCGCGCCGGTGGGCTCTTACCCCGCCTTTTCACCCTTACCCATGCGGGCGGTATGTTTTCTGTGCCACTTTCCGCGGATCGCTCCGCGCCGCCGTTAGCGGCCACCCTGCCCTGTGGAGCCCGGACTTTCCTCCCCGCTTGCGCGAGGCGGTCGCCCGGCCCGCTCCGGCCTCCGCGATTGTAGCAGGAAGCCACGGCCGACGCCGCGCGCTATTCGCGGGCCGCAGCGTCGAAGTAGAGAATCCGCTGGCAGTTCGGGCAGAAATGAATCTGCAGATGCTTCTGGATTTCGTTGAAGAGCTGCGGCGGCAGCTTCATCCGGCAGCCCTGACAGGCGCCTTCGCGCGCCTCCGAAACGGCCAGCCCGCCGCGGCGGCTGAAGATCATCTCGTAGCGCTGCAACAGCGGCGGCGCGATATCGCGCGACATGAGGTCGCGATCGACCTTTTGCTTGGCGATCGACACCTTCAGGTCCTCGACCTGCGCGGCGATATCCTTTTCGGCGGCCGACAGTTCGGCGGCTTTCGCCTCGATCAGCGCGCCCAGTTCTTGGAGCCGCGCCGCGCGCGGATCCGCCGATTCCATCAGCGCCAGCAGTTCGCTTTCAAGCCGCTGATTATTTTCGCGCAGCGCGTCGAGCTCGTGGCTGACCGCCAGCGACTCCTTGTCGCTGCGCACCTGGTTCATGCGCATCCGCTTGTTGCGCACGCGCGCTTCGCCCTCGGCGAATTCTTTTTCGAGGCGGCGGCGTTCAAGCGCGCTGTGCTGCTCTTCTTCGCTCAGGCGGGTTAGTTCGGCGCGATAGGATTCGGTCTCCTGGCGCAGGGAATCGACTTTTCCGGCGATCGACGACAGGGTCTGTTCGAGCTCACGCAGTTCGCGATCGATGGCCTGCAAGCTCATCAGCCGGGCTATCTCTTCACGCAAAGCATCCTCCGCTGGAAACGCGCTCCGCTTCGGCGCCGCGCGGGCGCGCCGAAGCGTCAGCGGTTGATCCGCCGCGCGCTGCGGCCGTCTCCGGCCACGATTGGTTGCGATTGACTAAAGGTATGGGCCCACCAGGATTTGAACCTGGGACCAGCCGGTTATGAGCCGGCAGCTCTGAACCGTGCTGAGCTATGGGCCCGAACGAGCGCATCCGCGTGAGAACCAATCTTATCAACTTTGGCGGTCCAGTTTAAGTGCTTCTTATGATCTCGAAGGCGCGATCCGCGGCCGGCGCTGGCTCAGCCGCCATGATGGGCCTGCCGGCGCAGGGCAATCAGCTCCTGCGCCGCCGCCGCCGCGTCCGCGCCGCCCGCTTGCGCCGCAGCCCGCCGCAACTGCTCCACTTCGCGGCGGCGCCGGCCGCGCTCCAGCGCGCTCGCGTATTCGGCAACGAATCGGCGCGCGCTCTCGGCGTCCGCCGGCATCGGTCCGACCATCATCGCGCTCAGCCGATCGCGCTGCGCCTCGTCGAGCGCGGCCATAATCGAAACTTCAAGCGATGCTTTAGATTCTTCCGAAAGCGCGGCTTCCTCAAGCAGCGCTCCCAGCAGCGCGTCGCGAAACTCCGCCGGCCGCGCCGCGCTGGCAATCTCTTCGCGCAGATCCGGATAGGCCATCGCGATCGCCAACAGGCCCAGCTCGGCCTGCGCGATCGCATCGGCGCGATTCGCCGGCTCGGCTGGCTTCAGCGCCGCACCGCGGCTGGAAGCGCCCGGTGCGGACGCGCGGCGCGCCTCGCGCCGCAGCAAATCCTCGCTCACGCCCAGCATTCCGGCCGCTTTGCGCGCCAGCAGGTCGAACTCGAACGGATTCGCCGCCATCCGCAGCACCTCGGCGACCCGCGCCGCGGCTTGCGCCCGCGCCGCCATCGAGCCGCCCGCGGCGGCGGCCTGCTCGCGCAGAAAATAATCGGCCAGCAGTTCGGCGCCGTCGATCAATTCGGCGAAGGCTGGCGCGCCCCGATCGCGCACGAGCGTGTCCGGATCGTGCCCCGCCGGAAGAAACGCGCCGCGCCCGAGCAGCCCAGCCGCAAGGAAAATTTCAAGCGCGCGCAGCGACGCCTTGCGGCCGGCGGCGTCACCGTCGAAGCAGGCGATCACGTTCTTGCTGTAGCGCGCCGCCAGGCGCAGTTGCTCGACCGTGAGCGCGGTGCCGAGGCTCGCGACGGTCTCTTTGAACCCGGCCTGCCAGAGGATGATCGCGTCGAGGTAGCCTTCGACAACGATCGTGCGGTCGGCCTGACCGATTGCCTGGCGCGCCTCGAACAATCCGTAGAGCGTGCGCGCTTTGGAGTAGATCGGCGATTCCGGCGAATTGATATATTTCGGCAGGCGCTGATCGAGCACGCGGCCGCCGAACGCCAGTGTGCGCCCGGCGACGTCGCGAATCGGAAAAATCAGCCGCGCGCGGAACATGTCGTGCGGCGGCTTCGCGCCGTCGCGCCGCACCAGTCCGGCGCGCACTGCCGCGTCGAGCATCCCGCGTTTCGCCATCACGGCCGCGAGATTCGCCGGCCGCGCCGGCGCGAAGCCGAGACTGAACGCGCGCGCCGTTTCGACCGTGACGCCGCGCGACTTCAGGTAGTCGCGCGCCATCGCGCCGTCATGCGTTTTCCACAGCACATGGGCGAAGAAATCCGCCGCGACCTGATTCGCCGCCGCCAGCGCTTCGCGTTCGCCCGCCGCAACGCCGCCGCCGGCTCCGCGCTCGGGCAGCTCGACGCCGTAACGCCGCGCGAGCGAGCGCAGCGCCTCGCCGAAATTGAGCCCCTCGATCCGCATCACGAAGTCGAACGCCGAGCCGCCGGCGCCGCATCCGAAACAATGGAAAAACCCGCGTTCGGGATTGACCGAAAACGAGGGCGTTTTTTCGTTGTGGAACGGGCAGAGGCCGACGAAGTTGCGCCCCGCCCGCTTGAGCCGCACGTGCGCGCCGATGATCTCGACGAGATCGGCGCGGGCGCGCACCTCTTCGATTTTGTCGCCGCCCTCGCGCGTCATTCCCAATCTCCGATCAACGCCTGCAGCCGCTCCGGGTAGTTGGTCATGACGCCGTCCACGCCGAACGCGATCATCCGGCGCATCTCGCCGGCGTCGTCAACGGTCCAGACGTAAACGCTCAGGTTGCGTTCGTGCGCGGCAATACACAAGTCTTCGGTGACGAGATCGGCGCGCGGATTGATCGCCGCCGCGCCCATCTCGGTGGCCGCTCCGAGCAGCCGCGCCGGCCATTGGCTGGCGAGCGGCGCGAGCCGCGCGCGCGGCTCCAGATGGCGCATCACTTCGAGCGCCGGCCAATCGAAACTCGAAACCAGCGCGGTCCCCAGCGCGCGATGGGCGCGGAGCGCCGCGCACAACGCCGGTTCCACGCCGCCGGCCTTGATTTCGATATTGAGCGCGCAGCGTTCGCCGGCAAAATCCAGCACCTCGCCGAGCGTCGGAATCCGTTCGCCCGCGAAGCCCGCGCCAAAGCGCACGCCGGCGTCGAGCCGCTTCAGTTCCGCCAGCGTCAAGTCGCGCACCGCGCCGCAGCCGTCTGTGGTGCGGTCAACGGTATCGTCATGCATCACGACCAGCGCGCCGTCGCGCGAAAGCTGCACGTCCAGCTCGCACATCCGCGCCCCGGCCGCGATCGCCGCGCCGAACGCCGCCAGCGTATTTTCAGGGAATCGGCCGCTCGCGCCGCGATGCGCAATGTTAAGCACTCGCGCCCTCACCGCCTCCGCCACGGCCACGCGGCCCGCGGGACCGCTTTGCGAACTGATACATCAATCTTCGATCCCGATGAAATCACGCCCCTGCGCCTGTGGCAATTAACCGCCGCGCTTTCCTTCAACAGGAAATCCACCCGCCGGCCGACTGCAAACGCCGAACGGTCAAATGGATGGCGTGATGCAATGACCTGCGCATATCGCCTATCCTAGATGACGCAACGCGCGCGCCGGAATGATTGGGCGCGCAGCGGCGCCACGATGAGCCAAGCGCAAACGCTGAAGCGTCCGGAACGGCCCGCCCCGCGCATCCGCGCGCGCGCCCGCTTCGTCCGCCTGACCTTTGAACTGCCCGCGGCGCGCGCCGACGAGGCGGCCGCGATCGTCGTCGCGCATGGCGGACTCGGATGCGAAACCGCCGCCGCGCCGCGCCGCGCGGACGCGACCAAACGCGCGCCGCGCCGCGCTCTGCTCAAATGCTATTTCGATCGTCTTTCCGCGCGCGGCGCCGCGCGCCTGCGCGCCGCGCTCGCGGCCGCCGGCGCGATCGCGCCGGACGCGCGGTTCGAGACCGAAGCGATTTCCGACCCCGGCTGGGCGACCGCGTGGATGGATCGTTTCGAGCCGTTCACGGTCGGCCGCTTCCTGATCGTGCCGCCGTGGAACCGCGTTCATCGCGAGGGCTTCGTCCGCATCATTATTCAACCCGCGCAAGGCTTCGGCACCGGCCATCACGCGACGACCGCCGGAATGCTGCGCGCGCTCGACGGGCTGTGGCGCAAGCGCAGCTTCGCCCGCGCGCTCGACGTCGGCACGGGTTCGGGCATATTGGCGATCGCGATGCGTTTGCTGGGCGCCGAAGATGTGGTCGCGATCGACATCGACCCGATCGCGCTGGAGAATGCGCGCGAGAACGCCGACCTCAACGGCGTCGGGCGGGACGTGCGCTTCTCGATCGTGCCGCTCTCCTCGCTGCGCCATCATTTCGATCTGATCACCGCCAACATACTTTCCGGCACGCTGATCGAGATGGCGCCGCGGCTGATCAAACTGCTCGCCCCCGAAGGCCGCCTGGCGCTCTCCGGAATTCTCGAGCGCGAGGCGCGGCGCGTAATCGCCGCCTATCGTCCGGCGCTGCGATGCCTCAGCCGACGCACGGAGCGGGGATGGACGACGCTGGTGATGGGCCGATGAAGCGCGCGCCCCGTTTCGCGATCGATGCCGCCGATTTCGACGGCGATATCGTGCGCGTGCGCGGCGCGGAATTGCATCACCTGCGCGACGTGATGCGGCTCGGCCGCGGCGCCGAAGTCGCGCTTTGGGACGGCGTTGGCCGCGAGTATGCCGGGCGCATCGCGCGGATTGAACGCGACGCCGCGGTGGTTGAAATAACCGGCGCCGCGCCCGCCGCCGGCGAAGATTGCCCGATTACGCTCGCGGCGGCGATTATCAAGGGGCCGCGGATGGATTTCCTGATCGAAAAGGCGGCGGAACTCGGCGTGCGCGCGCTCAGGCCGCTCACGTGCGCGCGCTCGGTCGTCCGCGACCCCGGATCCACGCGAACCGAACGATGGCGGCGGCTGGCAAGCGCGGCGGCCAAGCAGAGCCTTGGCCGGTCGCCGATGGAAATCCTGCCGCCCGCGACGGTTGCCGCGGCCGTGGCCGCGATGGCAAAAGATACCTTCGCCGTGGCCTGCGAGGCCGGCGCGGCTCCGCTCGGCGCGTTGATCCGGCACCGCAAGCCGCGCGCGCTTTTGATCGCCTGCGGCCCTGAGGGCGGCTTTGACGACGAGGAAACGGCCGCGATGCGCGCGGCCGGGTTTGTCGCCGCAGGCCTCGGACCGAACCGGATGCGCAGCGAGACCGCGGCGCTGGCGGCGGCCGCGATCGCCGCGGATGCGCTCGGCGAAATCGAACAAGGAAGTTGAGCCGTGGGATACAGGTTCGCGTTTGTGATGGATCCGCTGGAGGCCGTGCTGCCCGACAAGGACACGACCTTCGTTTTCATGCTCGAAGCGCTGGCGCGCGGGCACGAGCTTTACCATCTCGGCTTGAAGGGCTTGCATGCCGAGGGCCATCGCGGCTTCGCCTTCGCCCGCCGCTGCGAGGTGGCGCGCACAGCGCCGCATCACCGTTTTCTCGACAACGGCGCGCAATATCCGCTGGAGGCATTCGACGCGATCTTCATGCGCAAGGACCCGCCCGCCGACGCGCCCTATCTCTACGCCACGATGATCCTGAGCCTCGCCGATCGTTCGCGCACCTTCGTGCTCAATGAACCGGCCGGCCTGCGCGAGGCGAACGAAAAGCTCTACGCCCTGAATTTTCCCGGCGCGATTCCGCCCACGATCGTCACCTACGAGATCGCGCGGCTGAAGCGTTTCATGACCGATCAGGGCGGCGAAATGATCGTCAAGCCGCTCGACGGGCACGGCGGCGAAAGCATCTTTCTGGCGCGGATGGGCGACCGGAACCTGAACGCGATTCTGGAAGCCGTCACGCACTTTGAAAGCCGGCCGATCATGGGCCAGCGCTATATTCCCGAGATTCGCAACGGCGACAAGCGGCTGATCGTGCTGGGCGGCGAGCCGCTCGGATGCACTCTGAGGGTGCCGCGCGACGACGAAAATCGCGGCAATATCCATGTCGGCGGGAATTGCGTGAAGGCCGATATCACGCCGCGCGATCGGGAGATTTGCCGGATGCTGCGGCCGCGGCTGGAACGCGACGGTCTCTATTTCGTCGGCCTCGACATCATCGGCGACTACCTGACCGAGGTGAACGTCACCAGTCCGACTGGAATCCAGGAGATCGACCGCCTCAACGGCGTCAATCTGGAAGCGCGCGTGATCGATTTCGTCGAGGCGCGGATCGCCGCGATGCGCTAGCTCCAACCTCGTGGCTCCGCACGCGGCGGCGGAAGGGCCGCCTTGCAACGGCGCGGCCGGATCGGTACGAATAATGTTTCGCGCGGACCTCCACGGCCGGCGCGAGACGCCGTCAGGCGCGGTGGGCAGGTAGCTCAGTCGGTAGAGCAGAAGACTGAAAATCTTCGTGTCGAGTGTTCGATTCACTCCCTGCCCACCAAAAAATTTCCGCAAAAATTGATAGCACCGCCGGTCTAAGAGTGGCTCGCGGGCGTCTCATCGATGCAGCAGGTCTGGATCTCCGAATTGGCCTTGTCGGCGTCGACCGGATTCAGATGCGGATGGCCGCTCATCAGGCCCCATACGAATTCTTCGCGGATGTAATAGGCATGGGTGCGCGGATCGAGCGCGACCTCGTCGGATGATTCCGCTCCCTGCACGCCGCAATCGATCTCGCCCGAATCCACCGGCACGACGAAGGCGCCATCGCCAGTTAGAGAAATGTTAGTGCCGTCATTCTTAATTAAGTTTTAGAGATGATGATAGCCGTTATTCGATGCTTTCAGGCGATTATTCTTCATAATCGGCTTTGACTAGAAATGAATCGTTAAATTAACGCACACCGTTTAACTTAAGTTAATTTTATTGAATGTCAGTTTTTATTATTTTATATAGATTTCACGTTAGATATCAGTCGGATCGTTTTGGAACTTGATTCAATCCGGAGCACTGGAATGACGAGCAAATTCGAATCCGGACCATACGAACGAAGCCCGCCGTATAGCATGCCATTGCTTATAAAAACAATAAAATCGTGGCGTAAGATAATGGCTCCGGTAAAGGCGTGCAAACTCCAGCGAAATTTGCGCAATTGCGATTGTTGAAAATAGGAGGGGAGAAGGACATGAAACCAGGAAAGTTCTTGGCGACTGTGGGAGCGATACTATTCGGAAGCGTTTTTGCGGTAGGAACCGCAAGGGCCGCGACGCTCGCAAAAGGCGGGTATTCGATTACTGCGCATGGAGGAGGTACGGAAACCAATCAACCTTTTGACGATGGGCATATGGACGTGGCCGGCTTTGCCGTACTGGACGGCAAAGGAGGCGCGACTGCGCTCAATCTGACCGTGGCTTATCAGGACGACGACGAAGACAATGACGGACCCACGTGCCTGCTTACGAACCCAGCGGATTTGACCTACAGCTTCGCCAAAAGCACTGGAATCGGAACGATGACGCTTACGGTTGCCGCCGACGACGTGTGTTACCCCGGCAACAACTACGGAAATTCTTCCGACGCTGTCACCATCGAAACGGGCAAATCGATATCCTTCGTTCTTTACGCCGGCGCCAATCAGGCGCGTTTGGTCAGCACGTCAGCGACTTTGCTAGCAGTCAACACGTCCAGCAACGGGGAAGTCATTTTTGGCCCAACCATGGCCGGTCAAATGAAGCGGCTCACGCCCGTGCGTCCGTCTGGCCAGATGCTCCTGAATGGAACCGGTCAGACGACTAATGCTAGCGGCAGATTCGGCCACGAAAGCCTTGCGGGCAGCGTGAAACTGACTCGCAAGGGCGGCGCATCGGCCCTCGATGTCACGCCCGTCTATTCGGACAATTCTTATTATGGATCTGCTGAAACGTGCCATCTGACTGACCCTGCGGATGTCGCCTACTCGTTCGTGAGCAAGAACAAGATGGGCACGTTCACCCCGACCGTCGGCGCAAATGATGCCTGTTACAGCACGTACAGTGGCTCCGGGACTCCGATAAGCAACAGCGGCAACTCGCTGACGTTCAATCTCTACCAGGGCAATGGCGGTCTCGTATTGGTAAGCACCAATTCAAACCTGGTGGACGGGAATGGCGACACAATCTCCGATCCCGGCGTCTTGGGCTATTTAGTGCGTTAAACCGGAATTTTCGATTTCGGTTTCGCCCTATTCGCTCCGCGTTCGAGGCTTCAGCCCGAGCGCGGAGCATTCGTTTGGCTGTGGATTCGCGGAGCAAATCATCGCCCACGACGGGCACTATGATTTGCCGGAAGCGGAGTCATCGACGCAGCAGGCCTGGATCTCCGAATTGGCTTTATCGGCGTCGACCGGATTCAGATGCGGATGGCCGCTCATCAGGCCCCATACGAATTCTTCGCGGATGTAATAGACGCGGGTGTGCGGATCGAGCGCGACCTCGTCCGACGATTCTGCGCCCTGCACGCCGCAATCGATCTCGCCCGAATCCGCCGGCACGACGAAGGCGTGATAGCCGCCCGGCCCGATTCGCGCGCTGTCGCCACCGCAGGTCACCGCCGGCCGCAACAGCGACGAACCATAATGATACGGCCGGTATACGTAGATCACGACATTGTCCGGCGGCGCGGCCGCTTTCTCGAAAGGCGCCCCCTGCATCGCACATCCCGAGGCGAATATGCCCGCGACGGCAAGGATCGCGGCAACGCGGCGAATCATTTGCCGGCGTCCGTGCGCGCGTCCGGCGCATTCTCCGACGCATCGGGAACCGGCGCCTGACGCTTTGAATTTGCGGCCGCAACCTCCTGCGCCAGCCGCGCCTCGTCGCGATAAAGCTTCTGATCGATCTTGTCGCGGACGGCGGCGCGCGCCGCTGCTTCGACCTCCTTGTGGGTCGGCTCGTTGTATATGGTGTAGGACTTCGACACCCGCACCTTGGCCGTGTAGTCGCCGAGCACGCGCTCGCCGTCGGTTATCGCGAGCGAGGCGAACGCCGTCACTCCCATATCTCCCACCGGCGCGCCAGCGTAGGTGACCGGATCGAGCGCCGTAAAGGCCAGCGGCTCGTGATAATCGTCGTGGGATAACTCTTCGCGATAGATGAACGTTACCGGCGAATCTTTCGTCAGAGACATCGCAACCGCGGGCGGAAGCTCATTCGGATCGCCCGAGAGCAGACAGCCTTTGAAGGGCAGCGGATGCGCCAGAGCGACCGCGGGCGGCGCCGGCGGCGGAGTCGCCTGCTGAATCGCGCATCCGGCGGCGCCAATCGCGACCGCCAGAATCAGCGCCGGAACGAATGACGTTCTCATAGCCGCACCGATCGCGATTATACGCCGAATCCATCGGCGGTGCGGCTGAGCGACAGTCGTCAATAGTTTCAGCAATTCGGACGAGGTTGCGTTAGTGCGGCGCCATGTGCGCCATGGTCGCGATTTTTAAGTCCCGCGGCGTTGTGGCGCATCGCCCTCGCGCCCGCCGGCCGCGACGCGGACTTTCGTCACAATATGCTTCTAGCCGCGAGCAAGCGCCCGCAAATCCAGCGCGAGCAGGTCGTTGATTCGTTCGATCGTCACGTCGGGCGCGGGGTATTTCGCGACTTCGTCGCGGTCGAGCGCGTAATGGCCCTGACGGGGGAAAACTGTCGTAACCTTGGCGCCCCAAATTTTCTTTATGGCGGTCAAAATCCGCACCTTGTCGTCGATAAATACGTAATGGCCGGCCGGATAACGCGCCGCGATATCGTCGAGCTCCTGTTCCTTGTGGATATAAATGAGCACGTTGCCGTTGAAGGTCTCGTAAAGCCCCGACCGACGGACCTTCAGCGGCTGGAAAACGACGTCGCCGTCTGAGACGATCGCGAGATCGCCGATTTCACCGCATGCCTCGATTACGTCAAGCGAAGCGGGATAAAGCCGGTTGGCGAAGGGATAGTTGATAAGAAAATCGCTGACCGCGAGGATGCGGAAGTCGCGCGGATTGCGCACGCGATAGCGCTGCAACGCTCCGAGGTAATCGGCATACCCCAGCTCCGACCGCAATTCCTCGAAAATTTTCCAATACTCCCGGTTGGATTCGGCGCCGACATCGCGCTCCAGATGGCGCATCAGGTCGGCCTGCACGCGATCGTTGTCGATCAGCGTATTGTCAACGTCAAACAGGAACGCGGTTTTTGCGGTCGCCATCGATCGTAACTCCCGGAGCCGGCGCGGAATCGCGCCGAGATGATTATCGGCGGATGCCGCGTTCCAGTAAACGAGCGCGTCCATACCAAGCCGTTTGTTGCCCGCGCGTGGTTCTTGGTAGCGTTCGGATCGCGCCAACTCGCGGCCGGCTTACGGCCTTCGGAAGGACTCGGCCATGCTGGAAAGCATCTTTCATATCAATGTCAACGTTACCGATTTCGAGCGCTCGCTCGCTTTTTATCAGTTGCTCGGCTTTAAGGTGATTCGCGATCTCAAAGAAGGCGGCAACGAAAAACTCAGCGTCGGCCTGCGCATTCCAGATTGCCGCGGACGCGCGGTGCTGATGATCCTCGGCGATAATCCGCGCGCGACCCGCCTCGATTTGATCGAGTGGAAAAATCCTCCCACCGACGGCAAGCCCTATCCGCATCTTTGGCATGCGGGGATGTGCCGTATCGCCCTGCGAACGCGCACGTTGCGCAAGGATTATGAGGAACTGAAGGCCAAGGGCGTCGAATTCTGGTCTGAGCCGCAGATCTTCGGCGGAAAGGACGGACGCGAGGAAGGCTTTGTATGTTGTACCGATCCGGACGGCACGGTGATCGAGCTGATCCAGGTTTAAGCCTTTCCGCCCGCGCATAATCATCGAGGAGCGAAAACCATGGCCGACGAAATCGGACTGTTCGAAGCGATCCATACGATGCGCGCGATGCGCCGGCTGAAGCCCGATCCGGTTCCGGACGCGCTTGTCCGCCGGATAATCGAGGCCGGGCTATGCGCGCCTTCGGGCGGCGATGTTCAGCATTGGCGCTTTGTGGTGGTCAAGGATCCGGAGACCAAACGCAAGATCCAGATCCCGTACCGCCGCGCCCTCGACAAGCTGCTTCCGCGCTACCGGGCAGCTCCGCCGCCGCCCGGCAAGACCGAAGCGCAAAAACTGCGGATGCTCGCCGCGGTCGAATATCTGACCAACCATCTGCACGAGGCGCCCGTGCTGATCGTATGCTGCCTGGTCGGCGATTTCGCCAAATCAGTCGGGCTCGAAAAAATGTCGGGCGCGTCGATCTACCCCGCCGTGCAGAACATGCTGCTGGCCGCCCGCGCGCTCGGTTTGGGCGCGACGCTCACCACCCGCCATCTGCTCTACGAAAAAGAGGTCAACGAGGCGCTCGGGATGCCCGATAACGCGGAATCGTTCGCGGTCATTCCGATCGGTTATCCGGCGGGCCGGTTCGGGCCGGTCACGCGCGAACCGGTCGCCAAGGTGGTTTTTCTCGATCGCTGGAATAATCGCTGGGAATAGCGGCGCGGCCGGCGCGGCAATCGCGTGATGGCGAAGCATCGAACCGACAACGCCGGGGCGGGCGGCCATTTCGACGTCGCGATCATCGGCGCCGGCATAATCGGCAGCGCGGCCGCGATGGCGCTCGGCGAGCGCGGCTTGAGCGCCGCTTTGATCGACCTCGATCTGAGCGGCCGGATGAGTTCGAGCGAACGCAACGCGGGCGGGGTCCGCGCGACCTGGTGGCAGCCGGTCAATATCGCGCTCAGCCGCGAATCGATTCGCTACTATGAATCGATTCGCGCCGAAATCGGCTTCCGCCAGAAGGGTTATTTGATCCTGTACGACGACGCGCGATGGGCCGAGGCGCTGCGGATGATGCCGATCCAGCGCGACCTCGACCATCCGATCGAAGCGCTGACGCCGCGCGCGGTCGCCGCGCGGGTTCCCGAAATCGACCGGCTCGACGGAATCGCGGGCGCGACATTTTCCGCCGGCGACGGTCTGATCAATTCCAATCTGCTCAAGGCGCACTATCGCGAAAAGGCGCGGGCGTATCGCGTCCGTTTGATCGACCGCGTCTTTGTTCACGGAATTGAAGCCGGAGCGAGCGAAGCGCGCTTGTTCGGCTGGCAGGCCGGCGCCGCGATGACCGACGCGCAGGTCGCGCGGCTGCTCACGCAAGACGACAACGGCGCGCCCGCCTTCGGACGGTCGCTCGAAATCCGCGCCGGCGCGATCGCGATCGCCGCCGGCGCATGGGCGCCGAACATCCTCAGGCTCATCGGCCTCGACAGTCCAACCGCCGCCGTTCGACGCCAGCTCTGCGTCATCGGCAGCCGTTCGGTCACGCTCGAAAATTACGGGATGATTTTCGATACCTCGGGCGTCTATTTTCACAACGACGGGCCGCATATCCTCGCCGGCTACTCGCCGCCCGCGGAACCGCCCGGTTACAGCTTCAAATTCGACGGCGAGGAATTTTTCACGCGCGAAATCTGGCCGCGGATGTACGCGCGGGCGAGCTGTTTCGAACGCTTGCGATTCATCTCCGGATGGGCCGGCCTGTATGAAATGACGCCCGACCGCAGCGGCATCCTCGGACGCGCCGCGCCGCGCATCTTCGAAGCGCACTCGTTCAGCGCGCACGGCGTGATGCAGTCCTATGCGGCGGGACAGGAACTCGCGGAACTGATCGTCAACGGCCGCTTGCGCAATCCGGAAGTTCGCGGCCTTGGGCGGGAACGGTTCGCCGCCGGCAATCTTCTGTACGAGGAACTGCACTGGTGATCGCGCCGCGCTCGCACGCGCGAAGCCGGCGGAAGCATGCGGGTGATTCGCGCCGGCCGCGTCGTGGGCGGCCGGCGCCGCAACTCAATCCAGGCGATAGACGCGCGCCGCCGTGTCGTGGACGATCTTGCGCCGCTGTTCGTCGGGGAGCGCGCCGAAACGCTTCGCCACGATCTCCTGCGAACGCGGAAATGTCGCCGCGGTGTGCGGATAGTCCGACGACCACATCACGTTGTCCGCCCCGTAACGCGCCAGCGAATCGACGAAAACCGGATCGGCGATAAAGGTCGCGTAAACCTGCCGCTTGATATAGTCGCTCGCGCGCATCGGCAGCTTCATCCCGCCGACCGCGCCGAGCCGGTTCTGCACGGTGTCGAGCCGGTACATGAAATACGGCATCCAGCCGACGTCGTTTTCCGCCGAGACGATCCGCAGGCCGGGAAATTTTTCGAGCACGCCGCCATAAACCAAAACCGACAGCGAACGTTCGATCTGGTGATGCAGGTTCGCGAGCGCGAGCAGAAAGCCGCGGCCCGCGCCCGGATTCGCGCCGGTGCCCTGCCGCGCGGTCAGGATATGCAGCGAGAGCGGCATATCGTTGGCCTGGGCGGCGGCCCAGAAGGGTTCGTAATCCGGATGGTCGTAGGGACGGTCGGCGGGCGCCTCGGCCCAAATCATCGCGCCGCGCATCCCGAGCTTCGCGATCCGCTCCAGTTCCGCGACCGCCCGCGGAACATCCTCGAGCGTGATCAAGCCGAGCGGCACGAGCCGCTTCATATCATAGCCGCAATATTCCGCCGCCCAATCGTTGAAGGCGCGGAAGCAGGCCGCGCGCAATTCGGCGTCGTCGAGCCCGAACAGCGGCATCCCCATCGAGGTGTAAATCACTTCGGCCGCGACCCCGTCGCGATCCTGGTCCTTGATTCGATAGGCCGCGTCCCAGACGCTTTTCGGCGCTGCGTCGAAGCCGCGCTTGTTATGCTCGGGCAACTCCGCCGACGGCACGCCCGCGCCGAAAAAACCCGCGACCGTCATCGGCGTGATATTTTCGCAGACGAAAAATTCGCCTTCGCGGCCCTTGAGGTTTCTGACCGTATGCGGCGCGCGATCGCGAAAGCGCCGGTCGATCCGTTCGGCCCACATAGTGGGCGGCTCGACGAAATGGGAATCGGCTGAAATCAAGCGATAGTCAGACATCCGCGGCCCTCCATGGAAAGTTCGCGCGCGACGCGCGCATCGCGACTCGCGGCGGCGGCCGGAACCGCCGCCTCACGCTTCGCGACTATTAGCGCTCGCCGGATTAATGCGCAAACAAATCTAAAGCGGCGCGAGTTTCAATCCGTGCATGGGGCGGGGACTTGGGAGCTCCCGAACGTGAGCGCGAACCACGCGTTCTTGCCGCAGACGTCGTTGGCGTCGAAAACGTCGTCGGTGGCGTTTTCCTTCGCCGTTATATTCGAGAAGCGGTTCGAGATATCGCCAACATCGGCCGCGACGCCGTAGCCCGCCTGTCCGGACGAATTATCGGACGAGACGCCGTTGAAAACCGCGTTGAACATGCTTTTCGGCGAAGCCGGCTTGCAGGATCCGTCCGGTCCGGTCATCGAGCATCCGAGGTAGATTCCCGCTATTCCATTGTAGGTAATCGTGAAACCGGAAATCGAGTTGTGGCTTGATCCCAGCAGCCAGACCCCGAAGCGGTTTAGATGGCTTGCGCTGAACGACTCGATCGAATTTTGCGCGGCGCCGTCCAACCGCACGCCGTCCAATCCGGCGCCGCCGCTGGTGATGTTCACGGCAAAATTCGAGACCGTCGCGAGGCGCGCATGGTTCAGCAACACGCCTGCGTCGAAATTGTCGGACGCGATGAAATTTTCAGCGTTCGCGCCCACTCCGTCGATCTCGACGCCGTCCATAAAATCCGCGATCGTCGCGCCCCCGCCTTCGATATAGGCCTGCGCCCCGGATCGCATCGCATGCACGCCCGATCCGGCTTTGACGCCGGTAATCGTTTGCCCGTTCAGGTTCAACAAGACGTTCGCGGCGCTGATCTGGATACAGTCGGCCGGATCGGAACCCGCCGTCAGCGGACTATCGACTTCGTAGTAGCCCGGATGCGTGATGCGTCCGCATTCGGTAATCGACGTAGAGACGATCAGCGGCAGCGGCGGAGGCTTGCGCACAAAACCGCCGGCGGGAAAGGCGCTCGCAAGCAACAATGCGATCGCGCCGGCCAGCCCGGCGGCGCCGAAAAAGCATCGTTTCAATCGCACTCGCACGCTCATCGCACCGCCGTCGAAACGGGCGCGCCAGCCGCAATCGGCGCTTCCGGCCCTTGCGCAACGCAATTAGCATAAAATGATAATTTGCCGCTAGAGAAACCGCGCGGCCACTGCTTGCGGTCTAAACCGGCTTATATCCGCCAAATACCGCGAACATCCCGTCCTTGAACGCGCAATCCACACTCGCGAAGCCCGCTTCCGCAAGCCATCGCAACTGCGCCGCGACGGTCGCAGGCCGATCGAATCTCATCCGGTCGATCGCGCCGGCCAGGTCGTCCTCGATCACGCCGAGCGCGCGGGCGCGCGCGAGCCATTCGTCCTTGTTGCGGCCTTCGAGCGCCGGCGTCGCGCCGGCCACCTGATCGGCGTTTACGAAAATTCCTCCCGGCTTGAGCGCGCCGAAAATTCGTCCGAACAGGCCGCGCTTGTCCGAATCCTCCAGATGATGGATCGACAGGGCCGAAACGATCGCGTCGAAAGGCCCGCCGAGTGGCGCCTGGGCATAATCGGCCTCGATAACCCGGATACGATCGATTACCGGCGCGAGCCGCGCTTGCGCCTGCGCCAGCATCGCCGGCGCGAGATCGATTAGCGTAATCCGGGCGACCGGAAACGCCGCCGCGACAAACCCCGCCATCAACCCGGTTCCCGCGCCGAGATCGAGCGCGTCGAGCGGCGCCTCGCGCGGAAAATCCAGCGCCGCGACGGCGGCGCGATAGAATCCGTCGAAGCAGGGGACGAGCTGCCGGCGCGCGCGATCGTACTCGGTCGCGGTCAGATCGAAAGCTGAACGAACAGTGGGTTGCGCGGCGCTCATCGGCGGTTTCGTGAATTGTGTAAAGCGGCCAGATTACATCGTATTTGGGCGGGAATCATTCGCCAAACCCGCGCGCCGCCTCACAGCAGCGCGCCGCGCCGGACGCGCCCCAGATGCGCGTAGGCGCGCGGCGTCGCGACCCGGCCGCGCGCGGTGCGCGCGACGAAGCCCTCCTGCAAAAGGTAGGGTTCGTAAACTTCGCCGATCGTGTCGGCCTCTTCGCCGACCGCGGCGGCAAGGCTTTCGACGCCGACCGGACCGCCGTCGAACTTGTCGATAATCGCCGCGAGAATCGCGCGATCCATCCGGTCGAAGCCGCAGGCGTCGATCTCGAGCAGCTCGAGCGCGCCCAGCGCGACCTCGCGCGCGATCGCCGCGGCGCCGTTGACCTGCGCGTAATCGCGCACCCGCCTGAGCAGGCGGTTCGCGATGCGCGGGGTGCCGCGCGAGCGGCCGGCGATTTCGTCGGCGCCGTCGCCAGCCAGACGCACATTGAGCAGGCTCGCGGAGCGGCTCACGATTTCGGTCAAATCCTCGCGGCGGTAGAAATCGAGATGGTAATGCTGGCCGAAGCGATCGCGCAGCGGCGCGCTCAACAGGCCCGAGCGCGTGGTCGCGCCGACCAGCGTGAACGGCTTTACCGCCAGCCGCATCGAGCGCGCTCCGGGACCTTTGCCGACGACGATATTGAGCTCGAAATCCTCCATCGCCGGATAGAGCACCTCCTCGACCGGCCGGGCGAGGCGATGAATCTCGTCGATAAACAGCACGTCGCCGCCGTCAAGATCGTTGACGATCGCGGCGAGGTCGCCGGCCCGCTCGATCGCGGGACCGGAAGTCGCGCGCAGGTTCACGCCCAGTTCGCGCGCGATAATATGCGCGAGCGAAGTCTTGCCAAGCCCCGGCGGCCCGGAGAACAGCACATGGTCGAGCACTTCGCCGCGCTGGCGCGCCGCCTCGATCGACATCCCGAGCACGCGCTTGAGCCGCTCCTGGCCGACGAAGTCGCCCAGCGTGCGCGGCCGCAGCGAGAGATCGAAAGCGCGTTCGCCCTCGTCTTCGTGAGGCGCCGCGAGCCGCGTTTCGTCCGCTTCGAGTCGTTCGGCGCCGTCGCCGTCGGCGATTTCTTCTGACGGCGGAGCGACATTCTCTTTCGCACGTTTATTTTTCACCGAGCAGCACCGCCAGCGCTTTTCTGATCAGCCCTTCGATTCCGTCAGCGGCCGAAGCGGACGCGACACGGTCGAGCGCGCGCCGCGCCTCGACCGGCTTGTAGCCCAGATTGACCAGCGCCGAGAGCGCGTCGTCCGCGATTCCGTTGGCGTGGCCGGTCGCGCGGTCCGCCGCAGGACGTTCGGCGGCATGCAGCGCCAGGTCGCCGATTTTGTCGCGCAATTCGCGCACCACCCGCTCGGCGACTTTCGGCCCGACGCCGGGCGCCGCGTCGATTCGATCGACGTCGCCGTCGGCGACCGCCCCCGCCAGCTCGTCGGGCGGAAGCACCGACAGGATCGCGAGCGCCAGGCGCGGGCCGACGTGCTGCACGCCGAGCAGCAGATCGAACGCCTGCTTTTCCGCCGGCGTCGCGAATCCGTACAGCGTGATCGCGTCTTCGCGCACCACCTGGCGAATCTCGAGCTCGGCCGCCGCGCCCACGCCGGGAACCCGGTAATAGGTCGTCAGCGGCACGAAAATTTCGTAGCCGACGCCGGCCGCTTCGAGCACGATCCGGCCCGCCCCGCGGCTACGCACGCGGCCCGCGATCGAGGCGATCATGGCGCGGTTGCCGCCTTCGCTCGCCGGACCGGCCGCGCGCGGGGCGGCGGTTCGGGCCGGGGCGCGCGGGCGCGAAAGGCGTGGCAGAGCGCGATCGCGAGCGCGTCCGAAGCGTCGTCGGCAAGCGCGACGCGCTCATCGAGACCGAGCGTGCGGCGCACCATGTCTTTGACCTGGCGCTTGTCGGCGCGGCCGAAGCCGGCGATCGTGAGCTTGACGTCGGTCGGATTGTATTCGAACAGTTCGAGAGCGCGCTCCGCCGCCGCCAGCATCGCCATCGCGCGCGCCTCGCCGAGCTTGAACGCGCTATGCACGTTGAGCGCCGCGAAACTGCGCTCGAGGCTGACGGCATCGGGCCGATAGCGGTCGAGCAGTTCAAGCAGCCGGTCGTGAATTTCCTTGAGCCGGGCCGGGCCGCGCATCGCGGCGCGCGGCCGGATCGTACCCGCCGCCAGGAATCGCGGCGCGCCCGCGCGCTCGATCAACCCCCATCCGCAAACCGCATTTCCGGGATCGATTCCCAGCACCCGCATCCTCATCCCCCGCCGCCGCCCTGCATTCGCCGCGGGCCGCCCGGCGTGTTTCCGGAAAATTTTATGCGGCGGAGAGCCGCGCCATCTCGTCGGTGTCCATCTCGAAGTTGGCCGCGACGCCCTGCACGTCGTCGTGATCTTCGAGCTCCTCCATCAGCTTAAGCACCTGCTCGGCGGCGTTGCCCGATACCTTGACGGTGTTCTCGGGCAACTTGGCGATCTCGGCGCTGGCGATCGGGATTCCCGCCTTTTCGATCGCGTCGCGCACGGCGCTGAAGCTCTCCGTCCCGGTCAGGACCTGAAAGCCATCGTCTTCGCTAACGACGTCGTCGGCGCCGGCCTCGAGCGCGAGTTCGAGCAGCCTGTCCTCGTCGGCGGCGCCCTTGTCGATCGCGATCACGCCGCGCTTTTTGAACATCCACGCGACGCATCCCGATTCGCCCAGGTTCCCGCCGTGCCGCGAGAACATGTGGCGCAGTTCGGCGACCACGCGGTTGCGGTTATCGGTGAAGACGTCTGCGATAATCGCGACGCCGGCCGGCCCGTAACCTTCGTAGGTGATTTCTTCAAGCGTGCCGCCGCCCAGCTCGCCGGTGCCCTTTTTGATCGCGCGATCGATATTGTCGTTGGGCATCGATTGGGCCTTGGCGGCCGCAATCGCCGTGCGCAGGCGCGGATTCGCTCCCGGGTCGCCGCCCCCAAGCCGCGCGGCGATGGTGATTTCCTTGATCAGCTTGGTGAAGACCTTGCCGCGCTTGGCGTCGCGCGCCGCCTTCTTATGCTTGATTGAGCTCCACTTGGAATGACCGGACATCGCTTAAGCCTCCGGAGCGCGCACCGGCCGCGCCCCTGAATCAATGCGAGGTTAGCACATCGGGCGCAGGCGTTGGGAGTCGCCCGCGCGCTCAGGAACGGTCAAAAACGCGGCTTTGACGCCCTATTCTGCTATGCTTCGAGATTGCGTGAGCAAATTCCGAATCGCCATGGCGTTCGTTTTCGCGCTGCCGGCAAGCGGATGTTTCTATCCGCCGACGGCCGCGCCGCCGCCCGCGTCCGATCGTCGGGCGCAAATAGCGATACCCTTCGATCTGGCGTGGAATGCCGTCCACTCCGTGATTACCCGCAACGATTTCAGGATCATCGCCGAAGACCCGAATAACGGCGTGATCGAGAGCGAGGCGCCCGGCGGATTCAGCCTCAAGCAGGCCGATTGCGGCAAGCTGCGCACGGTGGCGGCGAAATACAACGCCGAGCCCAACGACGACGCGACCGCAGTTTACAATTTCACGGTCAAGCCCGCCGGCGACGAAGCCAGCACGGTAGCCGTGCAGGCCGCCTATACGTCGCAATTGCACGTGCCGATCAGGCCGTTGACGGCCGAGCGATGCGTTTCGCGCGGCGTCGCCGAAGCGGCTCTGCTGAAACAGATCGAGAAGCAGGCGAAGCTCGAACATCGTCCGAGCTTCAAACCCTCCGCCGATTAGCGCGCCAGGGCCGTCTGGACGCCTCCGCCCGGGTTGGAATCGTGCGCCGGAAAATATTCCATCCCCAGACGCCCATCAGCGCGAATCCCATGAAGGTGGCGACGAGCGACCACGCATGTCCGATCGGACCCGTGACTTCCGCGCGCCGAATCGCGTCGAGGTCGTAGATGGGCGTCGCGCCGGGCGGCGGCGCCGCGATCCGTTCGATTCGCGCGGCGCGGAAAAACGCCTTGCCGCGCGTGAGATTCATATAGCCGCCGAGCCGCAGCGCGAAATCGACGTCTGCGCCGTGCGGGCCGATCTTCAAATAAAAGCCGATTCGCCGCCAGTCGGTGGTTTCGCGCAGATCGGGCGACATGATCCCGTCTTCCATCGCGCTAATCGTCGCGCCGGTGAAATATTGGGATGCGTCCTCGGTGCGCGCCTCGACGCTCGCGTAATACCATCCCGGTCCCAACGGCACGGTTTGCAGCCAGCGCGCGTCATTGTCGCGGCGGGTATCGATTTCGAGTTCCGCCGGCTCGCCGTTTTGCGGCGCGATCCAGGCGTAAGTGGTGGCCGTCGGATCGAGAATCCATGCATCGGTGCGCCAGCCGTCGCAGGTGGCCCCGGAGCCGCGCCGGAAGTCGCCGTTGGCGAGGAGATTGCGCGACCCGGCGCGCGCGCTGGCGCAGGCGCAAGCGAGCGCCGCGGCGACAATCGCCATCGCGGCGGCGTTGCGGATGACTCTGTCGCGAATCAAATCCAGTTTCTCAGCCCCGGCCCCTGGAACCACATCCGTGCGTAGTAGCCGGCGCGCGTGATCGGCGTGCCAAGCCATACCGGCATGAAATAAACAGTCGCCGCCGCCGCGCAGCCCAAATACGCGATACAAGTCAGCCGGCCGCAGGCTTTGCGATTGCGCGCCGTGACCGCCCATCCGAGCGCGAGCGCGATCCAAATCGGAACGCCGGCCAGCAACCGATAGCGTACCGGAATGAACGCGGGCTCCATCACCGACGCGATATGGCCAAGCCCAATCACGATCGGCGCGAACAACGCGAACAAAAATGCGATCGTTTCCCACCACTCCGCATCGCCGCGCCAGCAGTCGGTCATGCTTCCAGCCAGCGCCAGATAGCCGAAATAGACCGACGGCATGTAATGATAGAGGAACAATATCCGCCCGATCGGAATCCAGATAACCCAAAAAGCGAAATAGCCGGCGACGACAAACGCGCGGACGATATCGGGCCGCTCGAGCACGCGAATCAGCGCGATCGTGATCGCCGGAATCACGCCCCACCACAGCACCGGATTCCCCGCGCCCCAGATGGTCGCGACGATGTTTCCATGGGCGGGAAAGTTCTGCCAGTACGCGACCGGCCGCAGCATCAGCGGCCAGCTCCACCACGGCGAGGCGTACGGATGGGTCGCCGTGGCGACGCTCTTTTCGTACCACATCACGTCCTTGTAGTAGTGGAACAGGTCGCTGATCCCGCCCCACCATCCGAGCGTGTAATGCGGAATAAAGCAGGCCAGATAGAAAATTCCGCCGAGCGAACCAAGGATAAACGCGGCGCCTAGCGCCCGCCGGTTGCGCACAGCCGGCGCGAGCGTGGGCGCGCCGGGACCGTCCGGGCGCATCACGGCGAACAGCGCAAAGCCGCCGGTCAGGAGAAAGACGATTCCCGGCACGTACAGCTTCGATCCCAAACAGAGACCGAGCGCGACCCCCATGAAAAGCAGGTTGCAGAGCCGTCGGTTCGGCTGCGGATCCTGCATCAGGCGGAACAAGAATAAATAGGAAAATGCGGCAAAGGTCAGATAAACGATATCGATTACCGCGATCCGCGAATCGACGATAAAAAACCCGTCGAGCGCGATGAAACTCGCGGCGAGGGTCGCCGCCAGCCGCGATTTGAACATCCGCCGCGCCAGCAGGTAGGTGACGCCGGCCATCGCCGTGCCCAGCGTCGCCGTGCCCAGCCGCCACGCCCACGAATGGTCGCCGAAGATCAGGATACCGACGGCGGTAAGCAGCTTCGCGAGCGGCGGATGGGGATCCAGAAAGCGCTCATGGTGCAGGTAATGGCGCGCCTGACCGACGAAATGCACTTCGTCGAACACGAGTTCCCGCGGATGACCGAGATGCCAGAAACGCAGGAGGCCGGCGCCGGCGACAAGCACGAACAAAAGCAATGAATCGAGCGTACGCCATGCGAACGGCGCCATAAATTCGCTTGTCGGCGGCGGCAAATCGAGGCCGCGTTTGAGCCAGCCGAAGCGCGCATCGAGCCAATCTTCGACGCCGCTGGCGCCGCCTGATGCGCCCGGATCGGCCGCCGCGCCGGCGCCGCTCCGCACCGGAGCATTGGCATTGGCCGTCCGGCGATGGCGGCGCGAGTCATAAACGATCGCACCGGCAAAAATCGCCACGTTCGCCACGGCGGTGATCATCGCGACGGCATCCCTGGGGTTCATAAAAACCACGGTGTTCAGAATATGCAGGACATAGGCAAGATTTACTAAGCAAGTGACCGTCAACAGTCCGAAGATCGCGAGCATCGCCGGTTCCGCTATCGCCAGCGGCGCGGCAAAGGCGAGCGCCGCATACTGATACCGCTCGTGCATCCGCGGCGCCAGCACGAAACATCCGAAGATCGTCATGAAGCTGGCGAAGAGCAGATTTCGCTGATTAGGCGAACGCCAAACAATCCAGGCGGCGTAAAGATAAAGCGGAACCAGCAGCGCCATCCCCAGCTTGAAACACGACACGCCGAACACGAGCGTCGAATCCGGCCTGCGCAGCCCGCCCAGCAACGCCATCAGATTGAAAGCATTAACCGAAGTCTCATGGTAATAGGCGGCGCCGGATAGGTAGAGTTGCGGCAGCAGATCCCATCCATGGCCGAACTGGAACGGCGCCACGCCGATTGCGACAACCGCTCCGAAGGCCAGCGCCGCCCGCCACCATCGCCGCACCTCGAAATGCGGCAGCGTCCAGATTCCCAGCACCGGCAGCAACATCAGCCCCTGCGGCTTCATCAGCGCCGCCAGCGCCGCGACGCCCCATCCGATTTCAAATTCGCCGTCCGCCATTAACGCCGCGCTGAGAAACATCGCGAGCGCCAACGGAGCGTCGTTCTCGCCCCATACCACCGAATCGAACAGGAACGCCGGGTTAAGCGCGATCAGCAGCATCGCGGCCCATGCCGAGCGCGGCCGATTCATCCGGCGCACGAAAAGAAAAACGGCCAACGCCAGCAGCAGGTCGCCGACCAGCGGCGGCGTCTCGATCCAAACCTTTAGCCAAGCGCCATCGGTCGCGCCGAAGGCCCGCGCCGCCGCGCCCGCCGCCCACAACCAATAGAGATAGCCGGGCGGATAATCGAGGAAATAGCCTTGCGAATAAGTCTGGGCGGGACCGAGTGTCGCGATTCTGAGCGCCCACGACTCGAACGTGCCGATATCGGTGGCGAAGCCGTGCGTAAGAAACAGCATCGGCGCCTTGATCGCGAACAACGCGGCCAGCACCGCCAACGCCCGATACGGCCCGCGATCGTCGGCCCGAAGCAACGGAGCGGCCAGCAGCCATAATCCGTAAAGAATCAGCGCGGCGAGGATTAGGCCCGCGGCGACCCCGGCGCTCTTGCCCGTGACGGCGGCATCAGGATCTCCGCCATCCGCGAGCGCCTTCGCCGCTGACGCGACGATCCCGCCAGCGATTAACAGGCCAACCCGCGCCGATCGCCGCGCCAATCGATTCCGTGCGAACACCGTTGAAATTTTCTTCCGGCTCACGCCGCCTTTCGCGCCGCATTCGCGCATCAACGCCGAGACGCTCCGGGCAGGGTAGCGCACCGCCCAGCGTAGATGAACGCCGGCCGCCGTCCAGCGTGACGATTCGCGATCGTTTCGCTGGCGGATTTGGCCAAGCCGGGTCTAAGATGCGCTCCCGGAGGCTTCTTCCGATGAAACTTGTCCACTGCGCCTATGAACCCGCGGGGAGCGGACCTTTTCCGACCATTTTCGCGATGCACGGATGGGGCTCCAACGCGATGGACTTGCAGGGGCTTGCGCCTTTCATCGCGGGCGGCAGCTTCCTGGTAATCTGTCCGCAGGGAGCGGTGGAGGTCGAAATCGGCGCGATCAACGGCTACGGATGGTACTCGATGCGGCCCGGGTCGCAGCCCGATCCCGACAAAGTTGACGCCGCCGTCGCCACATTGAGCGAATTTATCGACGAAGCGTGCGCGCGCTACCCTGTCGATCGCGCGCGCGTCGTCGCCGCCGGTTTCAGTCAGGGCGGGATGATGGCGTACAGCCTCGCCGTGCGATGGCCGGAGCGGTTCGCCGCCCTGGTCGGCATCGCCACGGCGTTCCCCGACCGGCTGACCGCACTGGCCGGCGACCGCGACGCGCTGGGCCGGATGCCGGCGCTGGTGCAGCATGGCCGCGCCGATCAGGCGATCGAAATCGCGCGTGCGCGCAAATCGGTCGAGGCGTTGCGCGGCCTCGGCATCGACGTGACCGCGCGCGAATATGATTGCGGTCACGAGGTCTCCGCCGACGGCATCCGCGACCTCTCGCGCTTCCTCGAAGAACGCGTGATGCGCCGCCGCGATTAGACGGCGCTTTTTCGCCGCGCCCGCCATGCTATTTTGCGGCTATGGCCGACCATGCTGACGACGGCGCCGCGCGCGAATTCTCCCTTCTTTTCGGCATTATCCGCGAACTGCGCCGCCGCTGCCCGTGGGATCGCGAGCAGACCATCGCAAGCCTCGGCCGCCATCTGGTCGAAGAGGCTTATGAAGCCCTCGACGCGATCGAGCGCGACTCCACGCCGGCGATCGTTGACGAACTGGGCGACGTCATCGCGCAGGCGCTCGCGATCGGCGCGATCGCCGAGGAGGGCGCACGCTTCACCATCGCGCAGGTGATGCGCGCGGCGGCGGACAAGCTCGTGCGGCGCCATCCGCACGTGTACGCGGACGCGCAAGCCGGAACGCCGTCCGAGGTCGTCGCGAATTGGGAGCGGATCAAACAGGCCGAACGCGCGGCCGCCGGCGCCAAATCCGCCCTCGACGGCGTCGCGCGGTCGTTGCCAGCCGCCGCCCGAGCCGAAAAATTGGGGGCGCGTGCGCGTGAAGCCGGAATGGATTGGCGGGATATCCACGAGGTGCTCGCGAAGGTGCGCGAAGAGATGGACGAGGTCGAAGGCGCCCTTGCCGCCGACGATCTGGCCGGCGCCGCGGCCGAAATCGGCGACATGATGCTGGCGCTGGCGAACGCGCCCCGGTTCATCGGCCATCGCGCCGAAGAGACGCTGCGCCGCTCCTGCGACAAGTTCACCGCCCGCTTCGGCCGGGTCGAACGCATCGCGGCCGCGCGCGGACTCGATTTACGCACGCTCCCGCCCGAACAACTCGACGCGCTCTGGAACGAAGCGAAACGCGCCGAAACCGCAGATCCACCGCCATCCGGTAGTGGCTTAGTTTGAGGCCGAGTGACTGAATTTGGATCCGTGAGTGGCTTAATTCGGCGATGCTTTAATTGGGTGTTCCTAGCTGATCTCGCGCGGGGTCAGGGTCAATTCGCCTTGAGCTTCAGCGGTTCGCTATTGGTCGCGCCCCCTGTGGATAAACAAAACGACCCGAGCGGCGCCCCACTATCCAGCGTAGCGCCACTTGCGCCATAATGTCCATCAAGTGGAGCGCGCGATGGACAAAAATGAAGTGGCTCGACTGAAAGAAAGGCTACGTACGGATTACGAGCGGAAGCTCCAGGCCATCGAACTGGTCGAGGAAATGCTCGCAGAAGCAACTCCGGCACAACCGCATGTGCCCCATGATTCTCCAGAACAGCCGCCTGTCGTTGTGCCCGTCGGGGGCGGCGATACCGACACAATAGATAACCGGATCGAAGCTTTGTTCCGCCAGCATCCCGAGAAACGCTGGACCGTCCCGATTTTGGCGGCGCAACTGGAGATCAGTAATCGCTCAACTGTATGGGGCGCTCTCCAGCGTTTGATTAAAGCCGGTCGCGCTAAACAGGCGGTGGTCGGAAAAGGGCGGCGAGCAGCGCAATACGTTGGGAGTTTTGGAGAGAATGGAAAGATAGTGCCCGTAATGAACTGAAAGAAAACCGGGTCGCGCTAACGACCCGGTTTCAGAGTTGGCTGCCTGATGGCAGGCTCCGTTTAGGACAGATTGAGCCTACCGGATTGATCCCCAGCCCGCAACAATTCCGGTTTGCGCTGATCGGGGGCGCGAGCCGGTGGTGAGGTGTATCTGTGCGGTTTTATGGCGACCGCGCAAGAAGATCGCGCGCTCTGTTACTGGATTAGTACGCACATTCTATAAGGAGCAAGAAAATCGGCGGGCTCGTAGCTCAGTCTGGACAGAGCGCCCGGCTCGAACCTGGATGGTCGCCAGTTCAAATCTGGCCGAGCCCGCCAATCTCTTCTATGCCTTTTGCCGAGGTTTATTCCAATAGGGCGATTTGCATTTCGGGCAAACTCGCGGTTCTTCGTTGGGGTTGCGCGGCACCCATTCGTGCCCGCAACGCTCGCATCTAAAGCCCGACAATTTAACTCGTGCCATACGTAATGGTATGGTACGAACGCAATATTACGTCAAGTATATCACCGGAGGGTATTGACAATGCGCCTCCCTAGAAGTATATTACTAATCAGTAAGCGGCCCTGCCCGAGACGGCAATCCCGAACAGGGCCTTAACCCCACGCGAATAGCTCCGCGCAAGGCCAGCAACCAAAGCGTAGCACGTTCGCGATGGCTTCAGAAGAGACGATTCGATGAACGTTCTACCATTTGAGAAACAGGTCCAAGTAGTTGCGGCGCTGACCGAAGGTTGCTCGATTCGCTCCACTGAGCGTTTTACGGGCGTCAATCGCAACACGATTATGAGCCTTGGCCTCCGCGTCGGCGATGGCTGCGCTGGGCTACATGACCGCATGATGCGGGTCTTCAGGTGGACCTGATCGAGCTGGACGAACAGTGGAATTTCATCGCGAAGAAACAGCGCCACGTTCAGACTGGCGATCCCGAAGAATGCGGGGATGCGCGGCTGTTCGCGGCGGTAAAGCGAGCAAGCCGCGCTAAGTGGCTTAATTTGAAATGAAGAGTGGCTTAATTCAGGCAGCAACAGCCGTTCCGGCCCGGTTGACCGGGCGCGAACCGGCTGTTAGTTAATTCTGGTTATGCCGCATATTCCAGACCATCCGTCGGCCCGCAAGCGTCATCGCCAGAGCCTCAAGCGCCAGGCGCGCAACCGGGCGATCAAAACGCGCATGCGCACGGCCGCCAAGAACGCTCAGGAAGCGATCGCGGGAAGCGACGCGCAGGCCGCCGAGGCCGCCCTGCGCCAGGCGATGAAAGCGCTCAACAAAGCCGCGACCAAGGGCGCGATGCCGAAAAACACCGCGTCGCGCAAAATCGCCCGGCTTTCCCGCCAGCTTCACAAAGCGCATCATGCCGCTCCGGCGGCGCAACCGGGCGCCTGAAAAATTCCCGGCATTGATTTTCGCGGCGCGCGCGCCGCCTATGCTCCCAGTTCGAGCAACAATCCGCCGATCGCCGCTTCCCGTTCCCGCAGCGTTCCATTCTTGAAACCGGCGTCGAGCTGACAGGCGCGGCGATGCGCCGCGAAGAGCCGCTGCGCGCCGAAGCGGCGAGCGCCGTCGATCGCGCGCGTCACCAGCGGACTCGACGGCGGCAGGCCCAGGACATGGGCGACTTCGGCCGCATTCTTGCGCTGTTCGAGAATTGACGCCGCCGCCAGTATCCGGCGCATCGTGGGAATGATCTCGACGCCCAACAATTCGATCGGATCGCGGCCCGACGCCACCGCCCGATCGAAAATCGCGACCGCTTCGGCGCCGCGCCCGCGCGCGATACTCTCGGCCAGCTCGAACGGTTCCGGCGCGCGGCGGCCCGCCGCCTCGCCCAACGCCGACCCGTCAATCCGACCGCCCTTTTCCGCATGAATCGCCGCGCGCGCGAGCGCGTTGGCGATCCCCGACAAATCCGCGCCGTGCCGCCCGACCAGCAAGTCGATCGCATCGGGCGCGAGCCTGAGCCCGATCCGCCGCGCGAACAACTCCGCATATTGGCCAAGCTGATTGTCGAACGGCCGCGGACAATTGATCGTCAGCCCCAGCTTCTCGACCACGCGCTTGAGTTTCGCCGGCATCGTGTCGCGTTCGTACAGAATCGCCGCGCGCACGTTGGCGGAAATCCGTTCGAGCGCGGCGCCAAGCGCGGCCTCGCCGCCGGCGCGCCCCGCCCGCCCGCCTGACGCTTCCGACGCTTCTTCGCCGTCGCCGTCGCTGGCGCGCTCGCGATACGCGCGCATCACCCGGCCCGCGACGAAGCGGCGCGGCGCGAACAGATCAGCGCTTTCGAGCTCCGCCACCGCCGCGCCGAAGCCGTCGCCGCCCGCGATTTGAAACGAGCGCGCGCCGAAGCCGTCGCGCGCGGCGCGTTCGCGCAGCAGGTCAAGCACATATTCGCGCAGGAACTCCTGAGGGCCGGCGATCAGCGCCACCGCCGGCGCCTCGCGATCGGCGGCGCGCAAAAAACCCAGCGCATTTTCGGAAGCCATCGTTCGCCAGCAGCGTCGGGATGTTATGTCAGGAGGCGAGGCCTAAAAGCCTTCGCTCATCGAGTCGTAGAGGTTTTGCGCCAGAAGCCGCATCTGCTGATTCTGCGCGGTCGCCTCCTGAGTCTGCGCCACCTGGATGTCGGGCATCTGCGCGATATCCTGGGAGCGCAGGTTCTGCTGCAAAAAATAGGGCGAGGTCGTAATCGCGGAGCCGGCGACCACCGGGAAATTTTGCGACGCGCTGATTCCGTGCGAGCTCCAGAGCACCTTGTGCGTATGCTCGTCGGTTAGCGCGGCGGCGGCAATAGAGCCGAACGCGCGGCGCGCGGCGCGCTCAGACCGCGCCGATTTTCGCCGGATTGCTCTCTTCACCTTTGTCCTTGAGCTTGAGCCGCGCCGCCAGATGATCGAGCACGCCGTTGACGAAGCGGCCCGAGTCGCGATCGCCGTAGGTCTTGGCCAGTTCGATCGCCTCGTCGATCGACACCCGCGCCGGCACATCGTCGATATGGAGCAGTTCGTAAAGCGCAAGCCGCAGAATGTTGTGATCGATGCGCGAGAGCCTGCCGATCGACCAGTGCTCGAGATCGGCGGCGATTTCCCGATCAAGCGCCGCGCGTTGCCCGCGCACTCCGTCGACCAGTTCGCGAGCGAACCTGCGCACCCCGTCGTCGCCGGCGAACGCCTCGAAAAAAAGCGCCAGATCGTCGTTCGACGCGCCGCCGCTCAGGTCGATCTGATAGAGCGCCTGCAGCGCAATTTCACGTCCGCTATGCCGGGCGCCCATGACGATTCGAGGTCCTCGCTCCGGAAATCTTCAGTTGCCGCGCTCGCGCTGAATCAGCGCCGCCAATCCTTCGTCTTCGCCCGCCGCTCCGGCCCAAAACACCGCCTTCAGCATCGGATCGTACTCGACGCCGTAGGCCGCAAGCACTTCGTTGAAATCGCGTTCGTCCTCGTCGGTCATCCGTCGGTACAACAGCGCCGGAACCCGATGCGAGCGGTCCCATGCGCGCAACGCGCAAATCGCGCCAAGCGTCGCAACCTCATCGAACAGTTCGGTCCGCGCGTCTTCATCCATTTCGACAAGCTTCATGATTCCGGGCCCTGTCGTCAGCGCCGCGGCGCAAACGGGCGGCGCCGCGCAACCCTCAGGTAACGACCTTGAGCTGGGTGAACAGATGGCCAAGTTTTTCCTTCTTGGTTCTGAGATATTCGATATTGCCCCGATGCGCCGGCACCTCGAGCGGTTCGCGCGCGACCGTCACGCCGTAGCGCTGGAGACTGTCGATCTTGTGCGGATTGTTGGTCAGCAAGCGGACTTCGCCGACGCCCAGGTCGCGTAGGATCTGCGCCCCGATGCCGTAGTCGCGCAGGTCTTCCTTGAATCCCAGCTCCAGATTCGCCTCGACCGTGTCGAGTCCCTGATCCTGCAGCGCATACGCGCGCAGCTTGTTGCCGAGGCCGATGCCGCGCCCTTCCTGATGCAAATAAATTATCACGCCGGCCTCGGCGGCCAGAATGCGCTGAATCGATTCCGCAAGCTGCGCGCCGCAGTCGCATCGGTTCGATCCGAACACGTCGCCGGTCAGGCATTCCGAATGGATTCGCACGAGCGCCGGACGCCCGTTGCCGACGGCGCCCTTGACCAGCGCCAGATGCTCGCGGCCGTCCACCACGTTGCGGAAAACGATCGCCTGCAACTCGCCGCCCGCAAGCGCGAAGGGGCTTTCGCCGACGCGCTGCACAAGAATCTCATGCTTGAGCCGGTATGACACAAGGTCGCGGATAAAGCAGACCGGCAAATCGTGCGTCGCGGCGAAGTCGCGCAATTCCGCCATCCGCGCCGCCTCGCCGTCCTCGCGCAGAATCGCGCAACTGGCGGCGACCGGCCTCATCCCGGCGGCGCGCGTCAAATCGACCGCGCCTTCGGCCCGCCCCACCCGCATCATCACGCCGCCGCTCAGCGCCATCAGCGGCAATACATGGCCGGGCATCACCAAGTCTTCCGGACCCGATTTGTCCGACGCCAGCACCTGAATCGTGCGCGCCCGATCGCTCGCCGAAATTCCGGTGGTCACGCCCTCGCGCGCTTCCACCAGCGCGCCGGCCGGTTCGGCGAAATCGTCGCCCTGGCTCGACGGCACCAGCGGGATGCCAAGCTCGCGCATCCGCTTCTCCGGCAGCGCGACCGAAACCACTCCGCGCCCGTGAATCACCATGAAATTGACGTGCGCGGGCGTGACTTTCTCCGCCGCCATCACCAAATCGCCATCGCCATTTTCGCTGTCGTCGGAAATCATGACGACCATCTTGCCCGCGCGAATCTGGCGAAATGCATCTTCCAGGGAATTGCCGGCCACCGTGTCCATACTCCGCTCGGAATAGTACCATCGCGTCCGCCGCTCGCAAAATTGTTTGCGGAGCGGTACGGCGGCCGTCGGCGGCCGGCTCAGCGGATGCGCCGGCCTTTGCGCGGCGCGACTTCCGCTTCGATCAGCAAATCTCCACCGACCGGCGTGGCGCGCAGGCTGGCAAGCTCGACCGCGCCGGCCACCCGGCGCACATCCAGACCGGCGACGGCCGGCGTTCCCGCTCCGAGGATTTTCGGCGCGGCGAAGAACGCCACGCGATCGACCACGCCCGCCGCCAGCGCCGCGCCGGCCAGATGCGCGCCGCCTTCAAGCAGCGCCCGCGCGTATCCACGCCGCCCCAGTTCGCGCATCAGCGCCGCCAAATCGATTTGTCCGTCGGCCGCGGGCAGACCAATGAAATCCAGTTCCGGTCCGGCGGCGCCGGCGCGATAACGCCGCCGCGCCCGCGCCAGATTCGCGGCCGTGGTCGCGAGAATCGTCGGGGCCGCGGAGCGTAGATGAAAAACGTTCGCCGCTGGCGAAACCCGCAAACGGCCATCGACGACCACCCGCGCCGGATCGCGGCCGCCCTCGATTCGGCAATTCAGGCGCGGATTATCCGCCGCGACGGTCGCCGCGCCGACCATCACGACGTCCGCTTCGCGGCGCCAGCGATGGACGATCGCGCGCGATTCCTCCGAACTGATCCATCGCGAGTCCCCGCCGGCCGCGGCGATTCTTCCGTCGAGCGTCATCGCGAGCTTGAGCGTCACGAACGGCCGTCCGCGCGTGACGCGCGTGATGAAGCCTTCGTTCATGCGGCGGCATTCGTCTTCGCACACGCCCGCGACGACCTCGATTCCGGCGCGGCGCAGAATCGCAAGGCCGCGGCCGCGCACGGGCGGATAGGGATCGAGGCATCCGGCGGCCACGCGCGCGACGCCCGCGTCCACAAGGGCTTTCGCGCAGGACGGAGTCTGGCCGCGATGGGCGCACGGTTCGAGCGAGACGTAGGCGGCGGCGCCGCGCGCGCGCGCGCGC
>JAJZAI010000086.1 GCA_021799495.1 Deltaproteobacteria bacterium | reverse complement strand
AAGGAGGCGGAAGCCGGGGCGAAGGTGACGGAGCTGTGCCGGCGCCACGGGATCTCGGACGCGACCTTCTACACGTGGCGCAGCAAGTACGGCGGGCTGGAGGTCTCGGAGATGCGCCGGTTGCGGCGCTACCGGCGGCGCTGGAAAGTCGAACGGCTGTTCGCCTGGCTGCATAACTTCCGCCGCCTGGTGGTCCGCTGGGACCGCCGCCCGGAAAACTTTCCCGGCTTCGTCCACCTCGCCTGCACCCTGATCCTGCTTAGACGGTATTTATGAGGCTACTTCCAGCGCCGCGGCGCGCGGCGAAGCGCGGCGAGAATCCGGCGCGCGCGGCCCTGCGCGGTGCGCACGATTTCCGCGTCCCTGAGATTATCGGGCAGCCGCCGCCTGAGGAATTCGCTCAGCTCGCGTTCGTGCTCGCGCAGCGCGGCGCGCGCCGCGGTCGGGTTCGGCGACTTGTTCGCCTGCAGCTTGCGCGGGCCCTCGTGGCCGCCTTCGGAGATGTACCAATCCTTGAACGCGCCGCGAAAACCCGCATCGAACATCAGCGCACCCAGATACGACGCCGCCGGCGGCACGCGCAGCAACAGTTCCGCGTGCGTGCGCTCCTGCCCGGGGCTTTCGTACTCGGCCATCAGATGGCCGCCGTGCGGAATGATTTCGCCTAAGCGGCCGACCAGCGCCGCTTCGAGTCCGGCGCCGCGCGCGTCGAGCGTCGCGCCCTCGGCGGTCCGCACTTCCGGATAGAGCCGGCATTCGCACCACGGCCTCACGCCGCGGCCGCCGCCGCTCAGGATGCCGGTCATCAGCGGCGACGCCGACGGCGCGCCGCCGTCGCGCGCGATCGCGACGGTCAGGTAGTGCCATCCCGCGCGCGGCCGCACCGGCCGGGCGCTCACGACTTCGGCCCGCCAAACCGCCCCGCCGGCGCCGCGCAGCTCGCTATGGTCGAGCATCCCGGCGAGCGCCAGCGCGGTCGGAATCGGCGTGGGAGGCGTGACGTTCGGCTTCATCGGGCGGTTCTCGCGGTTAGGCTTGGTTGGATGTCGATTGGCGCCGCCATGACGGCCGCCCCGCAAAATTAGCACGGCGCGATGCGTTCATAGAGCGCCGTTTGCTTTGCCGGCGGACGGAAAACTACTATAAAGAAATCCAGTGACACGCGAGAACGCGCGAACCGAAACTTCCTTTCCCACCGCGCGATGCGCGGCTTGCGACCGGACCGTCCTGACCTACGTCGATTTTGACGAGATTGGGGAGCGCCGCCGCTGCGTCCATTGCGACGCGGCGGTCGATTCGGAATTGCATTGGATCGGCGCGCCGGAACTCGAGGCTGCCGGCTATCAGATCGGCGAGCCGCGGCGATCCGGCGGATGCGGCGGCGGTTGCGGATGCGCGACGCGGCGCAGCTAGTGTGAGGCGATCGGCCGCGCGGAGTGCGGTGGAAATTCAAAACCCGGGTTCGGGCTCGGAGGTGAGAAACTCATGAAAACCACTTTGTCAGTGATCAAGGCCGACGTTGGTTCGATTGGCGGGCATATCAAGCCCAGCGCCCGGCTCAAACAGACCGTCGAGCAGTACGTCCGCGACAAGGGCAAGAAGCTGCTGAGCGATCTGTACGTCAGCTCCACGGGCGACGACGTCGCGCTGCTGATGACCCACGACCGGGGCGTCAACGATCCGAAAATCCATGAGCTGGCGTGGGACGCCTTCATGGCCGGCACCAAAGTCGCCAAGGAGCAGGGCCTCTACGGCGCCGGGCAGGACCTGCTCAAGGACGCCTTTTCGGGCAATATCCGCGGCCTCGGGCCGGCCTCGTGCGAAATGGAATTCGAAGAGCGTCCCAACGAGCCGTTCGTCTTTTTCGCGGCCGACAAGACCGACCCCGGCGCCTACAACCTGCCGCTCTACCTCGCCTTCTGCGACCCTATGCACTGCGCGGGCCTGCTGCTGTCGCCCAAGATGGCGAAGGGCTTCACCTTCACGATCATGGACGTGAATCACACCGAGGGCGACCGCGTGATCGAATTGAACGCGCCCGAGGAGCTTTACGATATCGCCTGCCTGCTGCGCGACAACGAGCGCTTCGTGGTCGAATCGATCCGCAGCCGCGCCAACAACGATGTCGCGGCGGTGGTTTCTACCTCGCGCCTGCACAATATCGCGGGCACCTATACTGGCAAGGACGATCCGGTCGCGCTCGTGCGCACGCAGGGCAACTTTCCGGCCACCGGCGAAGTCCTTTCGCCCTTCCGGATCGGTCATTACGTGGCCGGAACGATGCGCGGCAGCCATAACGGGCCGTTGATGCCGGTCAAGCTCAATTCGACGATTTCATTCTTCGACGGCCCGGCGATTGTGAGCGCGGCCGCGTTCTGCGTCCATAACGGCAAGTTCACCGAGCCGGTCGACGCGTTCGACCATCCGTTCTGGGATTGGGTGCGCAACAACGTCTCGCAAAAGGCCGCGGAAATCCGCAATCAGGGCTTCTCGGGTCCGGCGATGCTGCCGTACAGCGAACTCGAATACGGCGGCGTGGTCGAAAAGATGGGCCAGCTCGACGAGCGGTTTATCGTGCGCAAGGACGAAATCCACGCGGCCGGCAACGGGCGCAAGAAAAAGGCCGCATAAGCCTGCTTCAGCGCAATCGTCCGCATCGCCGGCGGGCGGAGAAAGCGGCGTGACTTCGGCCGCTTCCTCCGCCCGTTTTTTATTGGCCGTGGCCGGCGCGCGTCACGATAGTTGCAAAAAGCGGCGACTATCGCGCCGCGCGCCACTTTCCCCCGCGGTCAATTGGCGGGCGGATAGCCCGGCGTCAGCGGAATAAATTCTCCTTTGACCGTCGGATATGTGGCCGAGGGTTTGGCGCCGCCCAGCCAGGCTTTGCCCGACATCGCGACGTTGCGATCTGGATCATGACTCAGGGTTTTCAGATATTCCTGCGCTTGGTTGGTTCCGATGTCGGCGAAAATGTCGGCGGCGAATTGTCGGTCGTCGGGATTGTCGCTGCTGGCCCACTTGATCGCGTCGCTCATCCCGGCGTCGCGCGAAATGCCGAGGAAACGTTCAATCTTGGCCGCCTCGGCCTTGAGGCAGTTCAGCCCTGACCAGTTCGATTCCGGCTCCGACACGGCCTCGGACTGCGCCGACCAGCAAAGATGCGGAGCGCCAATCTCCGCCATCGCCACACCGACGCCGCTATGCGGCGTCGAGGGCGGCCCGAGGGATGCATTTTCTCCGACCGTCGCCGCCTGGTCCTGGCAGTTTCGGCCTGGTGCGGCGGCCTCCTGTCGCGTCTGCTTCTTTTCCGCTTCGGCCGCTTCAACCTGCTTCTGAAGCGCGGCGAGCTGCTGTTGGTAATAGCTCTTGTATTCACTACTGACGTCGCTATAGCCGTCGCCTGTCCAAGCATAGATCACAGGCCCTGTAACTACACAATACGCGGCTCCATAGTCGCCAGTGATCTCCGTCGGTACGATAAGTTCCAACCGACCATTACCGCCAAGGTCCTTGATCTCCGGACCATCGGCGAAATGCGACATGTCGAAGGAGTATCGCCTGTAGCCAAATGGAGTTTTGTCGACTATTGAAAGGTAGCACGAGCGGCCGTCGCCCTCAGATACGACAAGCGAAAAGTTGCTCGAATTTTGTAGGTTGGCGAAGCGCGCGTAGCAGATTGCTGTGGGAAATCCTCGGGCGCTGCTAAGTTTCTTCATGAAAGATTCGATCGCTTGACTCGAGGGGGGATTAATTACCAAGTTGTTGCTAGAAGCAGTCTCATAAATGGTTTGGTCGAGGTTATTGGGGTATTCTGAGCCGTGGGCGGACGACCCGAGGCGGAGG
>JAJZAI010000061.1 GCA_021799495.1 Deltaproteobacteria bacterium | reverse complement strand
GAAAAATCGGAAACCGTCCAGCCCAGGCCCGCAACCCGAATCGCTGAGAATCGAGGGCGACTGGAAAAGCGCGGTGAAAAGGGCGCTTCGCAAACCAAAACCCGCTGACGGCTGGCCGAAAGCGGATGAGAAGAAGAACCGCTGACGCCGAAGCTGATTGCTTAATTGACCATGCTTTGCGTCAAGTACATACTTCCGGAAGAATCCCTGATATTTATAAATTCGCAACTCTGAGCCGAACTGGCCAGGCGAGGACTGGGCGACCAGGACGCCTGCGGGCCGTCGACTTTTCGGGATTCTTCGTTCCGCTCAGAGCTTGTGAAGGAATTAGGTTTCCGGTCTCGGATTTGAGCATGAGGGTGAGTTCGATTAACTCAGTGTGGTGCGATTCGGTCCGCTGGCCGGTGGAGCGGGCCTCATGATCCCGGCACCCGCCAGATGGCGCGCGCCGGATGCTCGGCGCCGATCAACCCGTCAAGGTTCTCGGGTCGAAGAATCATCTGCTTGCGATTGGGTTCGCGCAGCCGCACCGCTTCGTCTATCTCTCGCCCCTCCTCCACCAACCATCATCCCAGCTCCCACAAAAAATGCGATCCTTCAATTCAAAAAATTCACAAACTCTCAGAATGACGGGGGGGGGACCTTGCGCGGAGCTTCCTTATTCGAAAGGAAGACGAACGTTGCGGACCGTTTGACGCTTAACTACGCCTTTTCCTCTTCGCGCCCTGGCGTTCTTGCGGTCACTTCCGCTTTCCTGCTCCGAAAGCCTTCTCCATGTAAACGCGGGCGGCGGCGCGCGATTCCTCGTCATCGATCGCGCTGAGCAAGACGTCGCCGTCGGCGTAGCCGGTCATTCCCGCCCCCATCGTCCGCACGACCGAGTTGACGTGCTCCTTGGTGATCGCGACCGGCACCGAAGGCTTCGCGATCAGTTCCTGCGCGAGCCGCTCGACTTCGCTCTCAAGCTGGGAAGGAGGGACAACGCGGTTGACGAATCCGAGCGCCCTGGCCTCGTCGGGACTGAACCTGCGACAGGTCATCACGAGCTCCTTGGCCATCGCGGGACCGATCTCGCGGACCAGGCGCGGGATGCCGGCCCATGCCAGCGGGAGGCCAAGCTCGACTTCGGGGATAAAGAACACCGCGTCCTGCGCGGCGACGCGCAGGTCGCATACCGCCATCAGAACCAGTCCTCCGCCGACCGCAAATCCATGGACCTGCGCGATCGTGACCGCATGCATATTTTCAATCGCGTCGGCGGCGCGCAGGCCGTATTGGCCGGCTTCGCGCCGATAGAGCCACGATTTTCCGGTGCGTGGCGACGCCGCCGCGGCGGGAGATTCCTTGAGGTCGGCGCCGGCGCTGAATGCGCGTCCCGCGCCGCTCATGATCACCACGCGGAGCTCGCGATGCTCGTCGAACCAGCGCGCGGCCTCGGCCAGTTCCTGGAGCATCGTGGCGCCGATAGCGTTGAGGCGCTCCGGGCGGTTGAGAGTCAGGCGTCCGAGCGGGCCGTCAGCTTCGACCTTGATCGTCTGAAAATCACGCGTGTCTTTCATGATCGTTTTCCACAGTTCTCGGGTTGATCCAAATAACCCGGAATTTTCCTTTTAACACTCACGTTCAGGCTCGAATAGCCGCCAAAATCTTTGCAAACGCCAGTTTCCGCGGTTTTCGAGTGCAAAGAAGGCCTTGCTGTGGCGCGCTTCGGCGCCGGAACGGCCAAAGCGGCGGCGCTCCGATTGAATTCCCGGTATCGTGTCCCGCAAATAATATGATGAGCGCGCCGGTCTGGAACGGGATTCTTCGCCACGCCCAGAATGACAAAAATAAGTTTGGCGCTTGAAACATTTTGTCCAGCGAACGTTATGCGGACGTCTGGCCTGTAAAAATTCACAGCCTCTCAGAATGACCAACCGGGGTGAAGATTCACGGGCGCTATTTGGGCAGGCCGAGTTGGCGCTCGCCCAGGATATTGCGCTGGACCTCGCTGGTCCCGCCCGCGATCGTGTACTGGCGCGAGCTCAGCAGTCGGTTTTGCCAGCGCGGCGAATCAGGCACGATCGCCGTCGGCTCGCCCATCGTTGCGTAGGGGCCGAGCAGTTCACTCGCGAAGCGCGCGATCCTGACGCCCAGCTCCGATCCGAACAGTTTGAGCGTCGAGCCTTCCGCTCCCGGCGGCAATCCCTTGAGCTGGCGCGTCAGCGATCTGAGGCGCGTGTACTTCATCGCCTCGCATTCGATCATGAATTGCGACAGTTCCTGCCGCACCCATCCCTGATCCCACGCCGGCCGGCCGCCAATCTGGACGCGCCGCGCCAGTTCCGCCAGCCGCCGCACCTGCGCGGCCTGGCCGCCGCCGTCCGCGACCCGGCGCTCGAACGCGAGCGTGGTGACGGCGACTTTCCAGCCCTCGTTGAGCGGTCCAACGATATTCTCTTTCGGAATTTGCACGTTGTCGAAGAAGACTTCGTTGAAATGATGATGCCCGTTCATCGTGATCAGCGGCCGCACTTCCAGGCCCGGCGCGTGCATATTGTCGAGCAGCAGATAGCTGATCCCCTTGTGCTTGGGCGCGTCGGGATCGGTGCGCGCGAGCAGAAACATCCGGTCCGCGTATTGCGCGCCCGAGGTCCAGACCTTCTGGCCGTTGATCACGAAGCAGTCGCCCTTGAGCTCCGCGCGCGTGTTGAGCCCGGCCAGATCGGAGCCGGCACCCGGCTCGGAATAGCCCTGGCACCAGACATCGTCGGCGGGCAGGATTCGCGGCAGATATTTTTTCTTCTGCTCCTCCGTGCCCCAATGCATCAGGGTCGGGCCGAGCAGCCACACGCCCAGGTAGCTCGGCAGAATCGGCGCGCCGATCCGGAAATACTCCTCGTCGAAAATCACCTGCTCCATCAGGTTCGCCGCGCGCCCGCCATATTCTTTGGGCCAGTCGATTCCGACCCATCCGGCGGCGGCCAGCTTTTTCTGCCATGCGCGGCGCTTCGCGAAGATTTCCCGGTTCGGCGCGATCCGCTCGTCCATCGGATCGTCGATCTTGAGCTCGCGCGGAAAGTTCTCTTCCAGCCATGCGCGCACTTCGGCGCGAAAGGCTTCCTGCTCGGGGGTGTATTCGAAATCCATCCTGAAACGTCCTTCGGCGCGCCAAAAAAAACCGGCGCGGCGCAACTGACCGCGCCGGTTGGGCCGAAGCGGCTAGTTCAGATTAAACGTGCGCGCGGCGTTATCCCAGAAAATCTTGCGCCGCGCTTCGTCGGAAATCGGCTGCTTCAGCATCGCCTCGATTCCCCACGGATAGGTGCCGTCGGGATGCGGATAGTCGGTGTCCCAGGTGAAATTGTCGGCGCCCACCATCTCGATCGCCGCTTTCATCGTCGGCTCGTCGCCGCGAAACGCGACGCACACGTTGCGGCGGAAATATTCCGTCGGCCGCTTCGTGAGGTATTCATGCTCGGCGTTGCCGCTGAAGTCCCAATGCTGCTCCATCCGCTGCAGCCAGTAGGGAACCCATCCGCCGTCCGCCTCGACGTGAATCACCTTGAGTTTCGGGAATTTCTCGAACACGCCGTACCAGATCAGTCCCGCCATCGCCGCCATCGCTTCAAACGGATGCGACAGGATGTGGCCGCTCACGTGCGTGTCCATCCGATCGCCGAAGCCGGGCACCGAAGACGACGCCGACTCGTGCGTCGAAATCGGCTTGCCGATCTGCTCGATCTCGTTCCACAAGGGCAGCAGCGCGTCGTCCCACAAGTTATGGCCGCCGACCGGATTCGGCCGCATGTAGTAGCTGACGCATCCCAGTTTGGCCGCGCGATGGGCTTCCTTGATCGCCTCTTCCACGTCCTGCATCGGCAGCGCCGCGGCCCATCGCAGCCGCTCCGGCGCGGCCGCCGCGTAATCCGCGGCCCAATTGTTGTAGGCGCGCGCGCAGGCCGCCAGCAGCCGGGTGTCATTAAATTCCCGGCCGAGCATCTGGCCCGCCACGGTCGGATAGAGAATCTGCACGTCCACGCCCTGCGCGTCCATGTCTTCCAGCCGGCTCTGCGCGCTGAATCCGGTCTTGCTCGCCTTCTCGAAGCGCGCCATCGCCTTTTTCACCGCCTCCAGAAAGGCGGGCGCGGCCATCGGATACTTGCCCTTCTCGCGCACGAACGAATCGCCTTCGACCAGAAAGGTGCGGCGGTTCGACACCGGCGCGCGCCCGATCTTCGGCGCCTGGGACTTGTAGGCGTCCTCGGTATAGCGCTCCCAGAGCCACTCCGGCTCCATCATGTGGGAATCGGTATCGACTATTTTGTATCCATTGCGCATGTCAGTTCACCTCGATGATGTAACTGCGGAGCCGGGCGCGCGTCCGCGCGCGCCCTCGGCCGCTTACAGGCGCGGCAGAACCAGCGCCTTCACTCCCTTGCGGTTATGCAACAATTCAAACGCTTCGACGCCGTGGTCGAGGTCGAAGCGATGCGTGACCATCGGCTTCAAATCGATCGCGCCCGCCGCCGCCATCGCGACCGCCCGCCGCCAGGTTTCGGGCACGCGCACGCGCGACGGAATGATCCGCACGCCGTGAAAGAACAGCGCGCGCAGCTCCGCCGCCGGAACGTCACGCGCCGGCCAGCCGAGCTGCACCACCTCGCCGCCGCGTTTCACCAAATGGCGCACGGAATCGAGAAATCCCGCCGCGTCGAAAACCGCGTCGGCGCCGTGCGGCCCGGCCAGCGCGCGCACCTGTTCGGTCCAGTCGCGATCGGACGCGCATACGGTCTGAAAGCCCATCTCGCGCGCCAGCGCCAGCCGTTCGGCGTCGGCCGCGAGTCCGGTGATTACGATCGCGCTCGCGCCGAGCGCGCGCGCCGCGATCGCCGTGCATAATCCGATCGGGCCGGGTCCCTCGACGACGACGCTGTCGCCCGCCTTGAGCGACGACTCTTCGATCGCGTGCAGGCCGGTCGCGAACGGCTCCAGCAGCGCCGCCTGCTCGAGGTCCATCGCTTTCGGCACGACCCAGGAATTCTGGACAGGCGCGATACAGTATTCGGCGAAGGCGCCTCCGAGGCGTCCGGGGGTATGGCAGAAATTGTAGCGGCCCGAGAGGCACGCGGGGCAGCGTCCGCACGGACCGAACGGATCGAGCGCGACATGATCGCCGATTTTGAAGCCGGTCACGCCCGCGCCAAGCTCCACCACTTCGCCCGCCGGCTCGTGTCCGATCACCGCCGGCATCGACGGCACCGCGCGTTCCGCGCCCAGCTCCCACAGGTAAATATGCAGGTCCGAGCCGCAGATGCCGCAGGCGGCCACCTTGACCAGCAGTTCGCCCGGACCGGGCTTCGGTACGGGAACGTCAACGATTTCGACGCCGCGCTCAGGGCGGGTTTTGGCGATCGCCTTCATCTGCTTCAGCGCCTCCGCGTCTAACTAATACGACTGCGCGCCGGTCCGCGTCAAAACGAATTTCACAGCGATCGCGGCGGAATTTTTTTCCGCGTGAATAATGGGAAACGCGAGGCGCGGCGCGATAGTTGCGGTTTTTGCGGCAACTATCGTGACCCGCCGAGCGCGGCGGCGGCGCTCAAGTCCAATGGCGCAGCGGCGAGCCGCGATAGCGCATCCGCGGCCGGATCAGCCGGTTGTTGGCGTACTGCTCCAGACTGTGCGCAATCCATCCAGCCGCCCGGCCGATCGCGAAAATCGCCGCCGGCATCCCCTGCGGCAATCCCAGCATCCGCACGCATACGGTCAGATAGAAATCCAGATTGGGTTTGAGCCGCGTGCGTTCCCATACGGCGCGTTCGACTTTGAGCGCGGTCTGATAGAGCGCGCGGCCCTTGCGCGGCGCGGTCGCCTGCGCGACCCGCTTGAGCAGCACGGCGCGCGGATCGCCGGCCGGATAGATCGCGTGGCCGAAGCCCGGCGGCAGCAATCCGCGCTCGCGAAACGACTCCAGGCCCCGCTCGATTTCGAGTCCGGCCGCCAGCTCCCCGAACATGTGCTCGATCCGATCGCAGGCGCCGCCGTGAATCGGCCCCGACAACGAACACAGCGCGGCCAGTACGCACGCATAGAGATCGGCCCCCGTGCTGGCGACGACCCGCGCCGCGAAGGTGGAGGCGTTCAGCTCATGCTCGGCGCACGCGACCAGCACGCGATCCAGCGCGGCCCGATCGGCCGGCGCCGACGCGCCCGCGACCCGCTCCAGCAGCCGCGCCGCCATCCCGGCGCCGCCATCGCGCGCCGCTCCGGCTTCGGCGCCGGGCGCGAGCGTCATCGCGAGCGGCAACGCGCCGATTATCAGCCGCGCCTGATCGAGCCGCGCCCGGCGCGGCAAGCGATGTTCGCCGGCGGCCAGCGCCGGCATCATCAAGGCCAATCTGAGCAGCGGCGGCGCGTCCTCGCCGATCGCGGCCAGCGCGGCGGCGACCGGCTTGGGCAGGCGCGCGCGCGCGATATTCTCCCGCAGATGCTCGACCTCTTCCGGACGCGGCCGCTCGCCGTTCCAGAGCAGCAGGCAGACTTCCTCGAAGCTGGCCTGTCCGACCAATTCCTCGATCGGATAACCGCGATAGGCGAGCCGCCCTTCGCTGATCGAACTCACGCCCGATTCGGCGACGATCACGCCGCTGACCGAAGCGTCGGCGGTGGGCTGCGCGATCGTGACCCAGGAGCTGGCTTCCGGCAGCGCGCGGGCGCGCACGCCGCGCTCGGGCGCGGTCAGGCCGCGCAGCGCCTCGATATCAGTGCGGCGGTAGAGCGCTTGACGGCCGACTTTCCGGCGGTAGCTTTTGAGCCATCCGCGGCTGACGTAGGCGTAAAGGGTGCCGAGCTTGACGCCCAGATGGGCGGCGGCCTCCGCCGCCGTGAGCATTTTTCCGCCTTCGTTCGCGGGATGTGCGGCCACGCGCCAATCACGCCATCCGCAGGGCTTCGCGTCAAGCGCGCGGAACGGATCATGAGCCGGGTCGGAACCTCAAGCGTCGCGGAGGTTCCTGACGGCCGCGTCAGCCTGCCGGGTTTACGATCGCGGCGGCGAATCCGCTATAGTGCGACCGTCGCGCGGCGCTCACGTGCGGGTCCGGTTCGGACACGCTCGGGCGCCGCAGGCGGCATCCGTACAGTCCCGGCCGGCACAAGGACACTTGCGATGGATTTCGGCACGCTTATCTTTACCAAGCCGCAGCGCGCGATCAGCGATACGAAACGAATCGAAGATCTCGGTTTCACCACGGCTTGGTTTCCCGATTCGCAGATGATATGGGGCGATGTTTACGCCTGTATGGCGTTAGGCGCCGCCAATACCAGCAAAATTCGGCTCGCTACCGGTATCTCGGTCGCAAGCAACCGCATTCCGCCGGTGACGGTCCATGCTATCGGTACGATCAACGAACTTGCGCCGGGCCGCGTGATGCTCGGCTTTGGCACGGGTCATACCGGACGGCGCGTGATGGGCCTGCCGCCGGTCAAATTTGCCGACTTCCGGGAACAGGCGCGCGTCATCCATGATCTGCTAAAGCATGGCGAAGCGGTCTATAACACCGAAGGATTGAGCCGCAAAATCAGGTTTCTGCATCGCGACCTGCGCTTCATCAACCTCGACGGACCGATTCCGTTTTACGTCGCCGCGAACGGTCCGCGCACGCTTGGTTTGGCGGGCGAATTCGGCGACGGCATCATCACGACCGGCGTCGCCACGCCGGAGCGGCTCAAGGCGGTCTTTCGTCATGCGGAAGAAGGCGCGAAAGCGGCGGGACGCCAACTCGACCGGCGATTGCCCTGCATTTCGCTCACGCACGTGGTCGTCACGCGGCCCGGCGAACGGCTCGACGCGCCGCGCGTGATGCAGATGGCCGGACCGTGGGTAATCACCTGTCTGCACGCGATCGCCGCGGGCTACGCCAAGCCGCGCTCGTTACCGGCGGACGCCCGCATGATATACGACGCTTACGCCGACTATCTCGCGCATCTGCCCGGTCCGCCTGACGAGCGCTACCTAGAATTGCATAACGGTCATTGCACCTTTGTGCCGGAACGGGAGCGCCGCTTCGTGACGCCCGAGACGATTCGCGCCACAACCATCGTCGGTTCGGTCGAGGAGGTAGTCGCGCAGCTTAAGGCGTTGGAAGCCGGCGGCCTCGATGGCGTTTTCCTCAATCCACCGCTCGACGGCTTCGAGGAATACGTGGACGAGTTCGCGCGCGAAGTGATCCGCCGGATGTGATTGGCCGCTGCCGGGAGAATCGGCCAGCGCAATCGTAGGTCGGCGATCGAAGCCGCGAAATGAGCCGCTTATCGCGTCAATTATCAATTCTAGGGATAAAATTAGGTGCTAGCGTTGCAGATTACTGACCCATGAAGCGTCTGATAACGTCAATCGCGTTCTTTCAGGCGTCCTAATTTACTTTGCCGCTCGCGTCCGATAAGAAATTATCGTTCGCTGCGGGACTTTCCTCCACCACGGCGGAGGATGGCGTTGCTCGCGGGGCTTTGACGGCGTCGAACGCCCGGCAGCGGACCGATAAAGGAAATGTCGAAGATCCGGGTAGCTATAGTCGGGGTTGGCAATTGCGCCTCATCTCTGCTTCAGGGCCTTGAGCATTACAAACATGTGGCCGGCGCGTCCCGCACCACGCCGATCGGGCTGATGCATTACGACCTTGGCGGCTACCGCCCGGACGACATCGAAGTGGTCTGCGCGTTCGATATAGACGCGCGAAAAGTCGGACGACCGTTGCAAGAGGCCTGCTTCGCGCCGCCGAATAACACTGTTACAATCTGGCGCGATCTTCCGGCTTACGGCGTGACCGTCGAGATGGGCGAAATTCATGACGGCGTCGCGCCGCATATGCGCAACTATCCGGCCGAACGCACTTTCATGCCGGCGGACAACGTAAAGCCCGTCGATATCGAACACCGGCTGCGCGAAACCGGCGCCGAAGTTTTGCTCTGCTACCTTCCGGTCGGCAGCCAGCTTGCGGTCGAGCGTTACGCCCGCGCCTGCCTGGAAACCGGCGTGAGCCTGCTCAACTGCATGCCGGTATTCATTGTTTCAAACGAAAAATGGGCGAAGGAATTCGCCGCCCGCAAAATTCCCGTGATCGGCGACGACGTGAAATCGCAGCTCGGCTCGACGATTTTGCATCGCTCGATCATGAAGCTGTTCGCCGACCGCGGCATCAAGCTCAAGCACACCTACCAGCTCAACACCGGCGGCAATACGGATTTTCTCAACATGCTCGACCGCGCCCGGCTTGGCTCCAAGCGCACGTCCAAGACCGAGGCGGTGCAAAGCGTGTTGCCGGAGCGGATGCCCGACGTGGACGTGCATATCGGCCCGTCGGACTACGTACCATGGCAGAACGACAACAAGGTCTGCTTCCTGCGCATCGAGGGCGAAGGCTTCGCCGGCATCCCGATCGAGCTCGAGTTGCGGATGTCGGTGCAGGATTCGCCGAATTCCGGCGGCGTGGTGATCGACGGAATCCGCTGCCTGAAATTGGCCCGCGACCGCGGCGTTGGCGGCCCGCTCTATTCGATCTCCGCTTACACCATGAAGCATCCGCCGGAGCAGCTTCCCGACAACCTCGCGCGCGAGCGCGTCGAGCAGTTTATCGCCGGCGAACGCGATCGCTAATCCGGCCGCGGCGCAAATCGTTCATCACATTTCGAGTCCGGTCGGCGGCGTTTGCCTATCCGATCCGGATGTGCGAATTTTCGCGAGCGGGCCGGGTTTTTCCCGAAGCGAACGGGAGCGCCCGCGCCGGTGGAGCAGGCCATGGCGATGACGCTCGAACAACGCTTGCAGGTTCAGGAAGACATTCAGGCGATTGCGAAGCTGAAAGCGCAGTATTGCGATTACGCGGACGGCGGATGGGACCGTCCGTCGCATAATTACGAGGGCGTCGCCTCGCTGTTCGTTCCCGACGGTCTCTGGGACGGCGACGGCGCCGGCCGCGGCGAAGGCCACGACGGCATCCGCGCCCTTTTCAAATCGTTTCAGGAGCGGCTGCCCTATGCGTTCCATCGCATCACCAACCAGGTGATCGAGGTGAACGGCGACACCGCGACCGGCACATGGCACATCGTGGCGCATCTGGTGCGCGCGAAGGACGGCAAGCCGATTCGCGTTTGCGGAATCTACAACGACGAATTCGTGCGCACGCCGGCAGGATGGCGGTTCAAGGCGCTGCGCGTCACCGCGGCGAATTATCGCGCGCCCGACGGCAAGACGATGCGGACCTGACGGCTCGATTCCGGCCGATTATCTGTCCGGTAATGGACGCCATCGAGCCGCGGTTATAGCTTCATCGGATTAGAGCGGAGGCCATCATCATGGGAGTTTTGAGCGGATACAAAATTGTCGAATTCGCCGGCATCGGGCCCGCGCCGATGTGCGCGATGCTGCTGGCGGACATGGGCGCCGAAGTCCTGCGCGTCGATCGCGCCGAAGACGCCAAGCTCGGCATCTCGATGGACGTCAAGTACAGCCTGCTCAATCGCGGCCGGCGTTCGATCGCGATCGATCTGAAATTGCCGGAAGGGCGGTCGGCCGCGATGCGGCTGGTCGAAAAGGCCGACGCGATCCTCGAAGGATTCCGTCCGGGCGTGATGGAGCGGCTTGGCCTCGGGCCGGACGAATGCCTGAAGCGCAATCCCCGGCTGGTGTACGGCCGTATGACCGGATGGGGGCAGGACGGTCCGCTGGCGCACGCGGCCGGCCACGATATCAACTACATCGCGCTCAGCGGCGTGCTGGCGTCGATCGGCCGCAGCAACGGAGCGCCCGTGCCGCCGCTCAATCTGGTCGGCGATTTCGGCGGCGGCGGCCTCTATCTCGCGCTGGGCGTGGTGGCCGGATTGCTCGAGGCGCAGAAATCGGGCAAAGGCCAGGTTATCGACGTCGCGATGGTCGATGGGGCGGCGTCGCTGCTGACGGCGGTTTACGGGATGCACGCGGCCGGGATGTGGGTCGATCGGCGCGGCGAGAACATCCTCGACACCGGCGCGCATTTTTACGACGTCTATGAGACCAGCGATGGCGAGTACGTCGCGATCGGATCGATCGAAGGAAAATTCTACGCGGAGCTGCTGCGCCTGACCGGACTCGAAGGCCAGGAGCTGCCGCGCCAGATGGATCGCACACAATGGCCGGCGCTCAAGAAGAAGTTGACCGAGGTCTTCAAGACCAAAAGCCGCGCCGAATGGTGCAAGATCATGGAGGGCAGCGAAGTCTGTTTCGCCCCGGTGCTGAACATGGCGGAAGCTCCCCATCATCCCCATAACGTCGAGCGCGGAACTTTCGTCGAAGTCGAAGGCGTGCCGCAGCCGGCGCCGGCGCCGCGTTTCAGCCGCACGCCGAGCGCGATTCAGCGTCCACCCGCGCGGCCGGGCGAACATACCGAAGAGGCGATGCGGGATTGGGGCTTCAGCGCGGCCGAGCTTGAGAAGCTGCGCGGCGCAGGCGCGATCGGCGTGCGCTGATAAGTCCCGCGCGCGACGCGAATTGCGCGATTGCGGCGCGGCATGGTTATGGCCAATCGAAGGCCGTGATCATGCCGCGTCGTTTTTTATCGGCGATCTTCCTATTGCGAGAAAGTGCGGATGTAGGCGATCAGATCATCGACCTGCGCGGGCGTGAGCTTCTTGCCGAACGCGGGCATCCGCGCCGACTTGTCCATCGCGGCGCCGCCCTGCTCGATGATGTTGCGCAGGAAGACGTCGGGATGCTCCGACATGTCCTCCTTGTCGGTCCAATCGCCCGGCGGCGGCGAAATATGCTCGGCGGCGACGGCGGGACCGTCGCCCTTGCCGTCAGCACCGTGGCATTTCACGCAATTCTTGAACGCCAGCGCGCGTCCCGCAGCAGCATCGCCGGCGGCGCGGGCGGTGATTGCAGGATTCGCCGCAAGGACCACGGCGAAGGCGATCGCCAGCCGCGCGATCGTTGCGGAACGGATTTCAGTCGGCGTCATCGTAGCGTTCCGTTAACAGAATCGTTCGCGGCGATTCAACCAGCGCGGGAGTTGTGCTTTCGTCAGGGCGTCAGCATCAGTTTTCCGACCGAGCGCCGCTCCAACAGATAACGATGCGCCGCGGCGGCCTCCGCGAGCGGAAATCGTCCGCCGATCGGCACGGTGAGTTTGCCTTCGCGAATCAGCCGGAAACAATCGTCGAGCCCGCGCCGCATCACCTCACGATTGTTGTAGATCTGCGGCAGCACAAAACCGCTGACGGTCAGCGAACGCTCGAACAATCGCATCGGATCGATCGGGCCGGGCGCGCCGCCCGCGCGTCCGTAAAGGATCGAATGGCCGAACGGCGCAAGGCAGCGCAGGCCCGCGGCGAAAGTCGGCGCGCCCACGGCGTCGAGGATTAGATCGACGCCGCGGTTGTCCGTAAGCCGCATCGTCTCGGCGGCGAAATCCTGCGTCGCATAATCGATCGTTTCGTCGGCGCCGTGACGGCGCGCGAAGTCCGCCTTGTCGGCGCTGGAAACCGTGCCGATCACCCGCGCGCCGTAGGCCTTGGCGATCCGCACCGCCGCAATTCCCACCGCACCCGCCGCGGAATGGACCAGCACCGTTTCGCCCGCGCGCACCGCATGCAGGGTGCGCAGCATATGCCACGCGGTGAGCATCGCGATCGGCAACGCCGCGCCCTGCTCGAAATCCATGAAGTCGGGCAGCGGAATTACGCGCGAACGCCGAATCAGCGTGAATTCGGCGTAAGCGCCCATCCCGATATACGCGACGCGCATCCCCGGTTTGAAGTCGGCCACATCGGGCGCGACCGCCTCGACCACTCCGGCGGCTTCCATGCCTGGCGTGTCGGGAAACACGGGCCGCACGATATATTCGCCGCGCGTGAAGAACGTGTCCGCGAAATTGACCGCGATCGCGCGGTTGCGCACGAGCACGGTGGACGGCTTCAACTCCGGCCGCGGCGCTTCGGCCGGGTACATCACTTCCGGACCGCCCAACCGATCGAAATGAATCGCTTTCATCGCTATTCCTCGCGCGGAATTTTCGCTTGCGCCGTCTTAGCCGCTCGCGGCGCCGAAAGGCAAACCCGCCGCACGATTACTGATTGGAACCGGCGGCGCAACGTGCAAGGATTCCCGACGGATTCAAGGAGCCAAACGAACATGCGCCGCGACATTTTCACCGAAGAGCACGAGATGTTCCGCGATCAGGTAAAACGCTTCGTCGAGGCCGAAATCGTGCCGAAGATCGAGGGCTGGAACCGCGACGGCATGAGCGATCGGGAAAGTTGGCGCAAGCTGGGCGCGGCCGGTTTCCTCGGCGCCAACGCGCCGGCGGAATACGGCGGCGGCGGAGTGGATTTCCTTTACGACGCGATCGTGATCGAAGAGATGGCGCGAGTACGCGCGCACGGCCTGATGATGGGGCTCCATTCGGACATCATCATGCCGTATATCGCGACGTATGGCTCCGAAGAACAGAAGCGCCGCTATCTTCCGGGCGCGATCTCGGGCGACCTGATTCTCGCGATCGCGATGACCGAGCCGGGCACCGGTTCCGACCTCGCCGCCGTGCGCACGACGGCGCGGCGCGACGGCGACAGCTACGTGATCAACGGCGCGAAAATTTTTATTTCCAACGGCCAGTTGGCCAATCTGATCGTGGTTGTGGTCAAGACCAATCCCGACGCCAAACCGGCGCATCGCGGCGTCAGCCTGATCCTGGTGGACGCCGATGCGCCCGGCTTCGTACGCGGACGCAAGCTCGAAAAGCTCGGCCTCAAAGGACAGGACACCAGCGAACTGTTCTTCGAGGATTGCCGCGTGCCCGCGGGAAACCTGCTCGGCCACGAGGGCGAGGGCTTCAAGATGCTGATGGAAAAGCTGCAGCAGGAGCGGCTGGTCTGCGCGATCCAGGCGATCACCAGCGCGCGGCGCTGCCTTGACGACACGATCGATTACGCCAAGGGCCGGCGCGCCTTCGGCCAGCCGATCGCGGCGTTTCAGAACACGCAGTTCAAACTCGCCGAGATGGCCACGGAAGTCGAAATCGGCCAGGCCTTCGTGGACCGGCTGATGGCGGCGCACGCGCGCGGCGAAGAGGTCGTGACCGAAGTCAGCATGGCGAAATGGTGGACCACCGAACTGCTCAAGCGCGTCGCCAGCCAATGCCTGCAACTACACGGCGGCTATGGCTTCATGCTGGAATATCCGGTCTCGATGGACTACGCGGACGCGGCGGTGCAATCGATTTACGCCGGGACCAACGAAATCATGAAAGTGATTATCGCGCGGCGGATGGGCCTGGACGCGCGCGGATGAGGGCCGGCCGTCCGTAATTGGCGGCTAGCGCAACCGGGCGAGCAGCGTCGCGGCGCGCTGCAAATCGCGGGTGTCGAAGCCTTCGGTAAAGCGCGCGTAAACGGGTGCGAGCACGGAGCGGGCTTCCTCGCGCCGCTCCTCGCGGGCGAGCATCCGCGCGTAGCTGGTTGCGGCGCGCAACTCCCACGAGAGGGCGCCTTGCGCGCGCGCGACTTCGAGCGCGGCGCGGAACATCCGGGCCGCTTCGGAGCGATTTTCCGATCCGCGCAGCAACAGCACGCCGCGCATCCGCCACAGTTCGGCCTCGTACATCCGCGCGCCGGCGGTTTCGAGATACGCCGCGCATTCATCGGTTGCGGCGAGACCCCGCGCGAATTTGCCGGCGACGAGGCATGCGCCGGCCAGCAGCAGCAATCCGTAGTGATAAGCCAGGTCGCCGCCGGCTGCGTGCAGCGTCTCGAGTCCGCGCAACAGCATCGTTAACCCCTCCTCGACCGCGCCGGATTCGATCAGGTCGCGGCCAAGGGACATTTCTCCGGCGCCCAGCCATTGGGGAAAGCCATAGGCGCGCGAGGTTTCAAGCAGCGCCTCACAATTCGCGCGCAGCGATGAATAATCGCCGGTCAGGTCGCCGACCGCGATCACATATTGCAGCGCCATCGCGATACTGAACGGACGGCCAAGCCGTTCGGCGAGCCGCCGCGCCTCGGCGACGCGCGCGCGGCTTTGGTCGGGATAGCCGCAGACCCACAAGGCCCACGCCAGATGGCATCGGCTGGGCACGACCGCCGCGTAGGACATCGGCAGGTAAGCGTCGATGTCGGCGTCGTAAATGGCGATGGCCGACTCCAGCCGTTCGCGCGCGCGATGCGGATCGCCAGACCACAGCGCGGTCGCGCCGATCGCGACATGGCCGCCGGCCGTGGCCATCGGATCGCCGGCGATGAACGCGGTCGCCTCGATGCGCTCGGCGAGCGCGAACGACTCGCCAATACGCCCGCGCGCGAAGGATACGCCCCACAGGCCGATCAACACCGGCACAATCTCGGGCGTGTCGCCGAGCTGCGCGGTCAGGTCGGCCGCGCGCCGCAGAATTTCCGGAAACTCGGCGTCGAGGTAGCCACGCACCGCCAGCAGCGCCATTCCGAACGTCGAGTAGAGGCGCAGCTCGCGGAGCGCGCGCGTCCGCGAATCCGGAATCGCGGGCACCAGCGCCAGCGCGGCCTTGACGTTGCGGATGGCGTCGTCATAGGCGGATCGCAAGCGCGCCTGTTCGGCGGCGCGCTCGAAATAATCGATCGCCTTTTGCGCGTTGCCGCTGCGCTCGTAATGATTGGCGAGGGCGGCCAGGTAGTCGTCGAGATGCGTGGCGTAAAGCTCTTCGATCGCGGCGGCGGCGCGTTCGTGAATCTGGCGGCGGCGTTCGAGCAGCAGCGAATCGTAGGCGACTTCCTGCGTAAGCGCGTGCTTGAACGAATATTCGGCGTCGACCGGCGCGGGCTGCTCGAAAATAAACTCGCCGACCTGCAGTTCCGCGAGCATCTCCGACAGCGCCGCTTCGTCGATCCGCGCGACGCGGCGCGCCAGCCGCATCCGGAATTGCTTGCCGACCACCGCCAGGGTCTGGAGCAAATCCTTGTGCGCGGGCGCGAGCCGGTCGATGCGCGCGGCGAGAATTCCTTTCACCGTCGGCGGCACGCGGATCGATTGCAGCGGCTTCGCGAGCGCGACGGCTCCGGCAAGATTGCGCGCCAGCACGCCCTGCTCGAGCAGCGCCTGAAACATCTCCTCGATGAACAGCGGATTGCCCTCGGTGCGTTCGATGATCAGCCGCTTGAGCGGTTCGAGATCGGCGCCGTCGCCAACCAGCGCATCGACCAGTTCGCGCGCGTTCTCGGCGCCGAGCGGCTCCAGCGCGATTTCGGCGTAATTCGCCCGGCCGCGCCAATCGTGCGCGTAACCGGGCCGGTAGTTAACCATCAGCAGGATGCGCGCGGCGCCGATCGAACCGGCGAAATAATCGAGCAGCGCCCGCGATTCGTCGTCGATCCAATGCAGATCCTCGACCATCACCGTCAGCGGCTGATTGAGGCTCTCGCGCATCAGGATGCGCTTGATCGCGTCATGCGTGCGCTGGCGGCGCACGGCGGCGTTCATCCCGTCCATCGCGGATTCCGCGCCGGAGATCCCGAGCAACGCGAAGACGAAGGGCAGCGCGTCTTCGAGCGAACGATCGAGCGCGAGCAGTTTCCCCGTGACTTTTTCGCGCCGCGCGCGCTCGTCGTCCGCCGCCGCGACGCCGAAATAACCGCGCATCAGGTCGATTATCGGAAGATAGGCCGAAGCGCGGCCGTACGATGACGAATACGCCTCGAGCGCGAGCCAGCCGTTTTGATTCGTCTGCTTGAATTCGTGGAACAGGCGGGATTTGCCCACACCGGCGTCGGCCACCGCCGCGACGATCTGGCCGTCGCCGCCGGCGGCGAGCGCCGCCGCGCGCCGGATCCGGTCGAGTTCGGCGCGGCGTCCGACGAAACGCGAAAAGCCGCGGCTCGCCGCACGCTGCAGGCGCGTGCGCAGCGCGCCGACGCCAACGACCTCGAAAACTTCCAGCGGTTCGGAAACGCCCTTGATGCGCGCGGCGCCCAGCGGCCTGGTCTCGAAATAGCCCGAAATTAATTTTTGCGTCGGCTCGGCGACGACGATCGAGCCCGACGGCGCCAGCGTTTGCATCCGCGCCGCCAGCCCCATCGCGTGCCCGATCGGCGTGTACTCCGTGCGCTCCGCGCCGGTTTGAATCGACCGGATCACCGCCTCGCCCGTGTTCACGCCGATGCGGATTTCGACCGGCGGATCGCCCGCTTCGCGCAGGCGCGCGGCGTACTTGCGCATCTCTTCCTGCATCCGCAACGCGGCGTAGAGCGCGCGCTGCGGATGGTCTTCATACGCGACCGGCGCGCCGAACAGGGCGAAAATGCCGTCGCCGGTCGATTGGACGATGTAGCCGTCGTAGCGACACGACGCGCCGATCATCAGCGCGAGCGCCGGATCGACGATCGCGCGCGCCTGTTCGGGATCCAGGTCCTCGAGCAAATCCATCGAACCCTTGATGTCGGCGAAGAGCGCGGTGACGGTTTTGCGTTCTCCCTCGGGAATGTCGTTGAGCGCCTCGGCCGGCGCCGACTCGACGGTCATCGCGGGCGTGGGCGGACGCTCGGAGGCGGATTGCGCGCCGAGCGGCGCGCCGCAATTGCCGCAGAATTTGAATCCGGGCGGATTATCGAAATTGCAGCGCGGGCATCCGTTGCGCAGCGGCGCGGCGCATTCGCCGCAGAATTTCATTCCCGCGGGGTTTTCGCTGCCGCACGAACCGCAACGCATGCGATAGGATTGTACCCCCGCGCAATTTCCCGCTCTAGCAGGGCGTTGATAAACGCCTGAATTTCACTCGCCTATAATTCGTCTGAGTGGGTAATCGTGGTTGAGGAGGAAG
>JAJZAI010000016.1 GCA_021799495.1 Deltaproteobacteria bacterium | reverse complement strand
GCGGTAGCGCTGCTAACCGGCCGCGACGACCCGGCGGCCCACAGCGCGGTCGGCTTGGGCGCGATCGTCGGGGCGCCGCTGATGCTCTCCACGATCGCATTATGCGTGATGGGCTTGGCGGCGCTCGGTTATCGCAGGCATCGCGCGCAGGTGGCGCTTCGGGTTTCGCCGGTCGACGTCCGCCGCGATCTGGGATTTTTCATCCCGATCTTTCTGGCGCTGTTCGCGCTCGGCGCCGTACCCACCACGTCCACAGTCCGCCATATCGTCGCGGCCGGCCTGCTGATGGTTTACGCATGGTATAGCTTTGTAATGCTGCGGCTGAAACGCCTCGACGGCGTCGAACTGGCACACGGACTTTATTTCGAGCAAATCTTTCGCGGCGACCGGCATGCGCCGCGCTCCATGGTGACCGCGCTACAAGTGATCGCGGGCGCTTTCGCGATTCTGATCGGCGCAATCGAGTTCGTCGATCAAATTATCCTGTTTTCGCATCATGCGAAGCTCAATCCGGGCGTGCTGGCGCTGATTTTGAGCCCGCTCGCGACCGAATTGCCGGAAAAATATAACTCCGTCGTATGGATTCGCCAGCGCAAAGACCACCTCGCGATGGCCAATATTACCGGCGCGATGGTCTTCCAGAGCTGTATCCCGGTCGCGCTTGGACTCGCCTATTCTCCGTGGCGGCTGTCACCGACCGAGATGATCGGGGGCGCGGTGACGCTCGCGTCGAGCGGCCTGCTGTTCTTTAACGTTGCCGACGGCGAACTTGGCACGCCGACCCTGATGCTCGGCGGCGCCGCATACGCAATCTTTCTGCTGGCGCTCGCCTGGATTGGAACGTTCTAAGCCAAAAAAACGGGCTTCCACGCACTCGCGCGGACGCCCGGCTGGATTTCGATCGACGAACGATAGCTCCTGCTTTGACCGTCCGGATCGGCGCCGCCACGCCGGAGTTTATTTCCCGATGCAGAATTCGCGGAAGATCAGGTCGAGCACGTCTTCGGTCGTCACGGCGCCGGTAATCGCGTCGAGCGCATCCGTCGCCGCCATGATATCGACCGCGACGATCTCCGGCGGCATCCCGGCGCTCGCCGCCTTGCTCGCCGCGACCAGCGACTCCAACGCCGTTTCAAGCGCCGCGCGATGACGTTCGCGGGTGATGCCGACGTGGCCATCACCTGAGTTTGGCGAATCCGCCAGCTCTTCCACGATCGCCGTCAGCCGCTCGCGCAGCGCGCCCAACCCGTCGCCGGCGAGAGCGCAAAATTCCATCGCCGGAAGCGTCAATCCGCGCGCGCGCAACTCATCGGCCGTGAGCATCGGCGGGAGGTCCGACTTGTTGAGCAGCGCCAGGCCCGGAAGCCGCGCGGCGAGCGCAATCACTTCGTCGTCCGCCGGCTCCCATCGCCGCGACGAATCGAAAACGGCGATCGTCAAGTCCGCCGACGCCGCCGTGCGCCTGGTTCGTTCGATTCCGAGCTTTTCGACCGGATCGGCTTCGGCGCGCAGACCTGCGGTGTCGGCAAGCACCAGCGGAATCGGGCCGAGCGCGACCGTCTCCTCGATTACGTCGCGCGTGGCGCCCGGGATGGGCGTCACGATCGCGCGGTCGGATCCGAGCAGGAGATTCAGCAGGCTCGATTTGCCCGCGTTGGGCTTGCCGATAATCGCCGCGCGGGCGCCGTCGCGCGCGATCCGGCCGCGGCGGAAAGTGTCGATCAGCGCGCGGAGATCCGCCGCGAGCGCGCCGGCGGCGCGGGCGAAATCGGCGCGCGGCGGCAGATTAAGATCTTCGTCGGAAAAATCGATTTCGGCCTCGAGCCGCGCCCGCAATGCGATTAATTGCGCGCGCAAGCCCGCGACCCGCGCCGCGAGCGCGCCGCTCAATTGCGCGAGCGCCTGCGCCAGCGCCGCGTCGCCGCGCGCGTCAACCAAATCGGCGATCGCCTCCGCCTCGGTCAAATCGATGCGCCCGTTGAGATACGCCCGGCGCGTGAACTCGCCCGGTTCGGCCGGCCGCGCGCCCGCGTCCGCCGCAAGCGCCACGATTCGGCGCACGAGGTAACGGCCGCCGTGGCATTGCAATTCGGCGACGTCCTCGCCGGTCAGGCTGCGCGGCGCGGGAAAGACCGCGAGCATCGCGCGGTCAACGGCCGCTCCCGTCTTCGGATCGCGGACTTCGCCGAGCCTCAGCTCGCGCGGCGGCGCGAGCGCCGCTTCGCCGCGCAGCGGACGCCAGAGCAAACGCGCGATTTCGATCGCGCGCGGCCCTGAAAGCCGCACGATCGCGACCGCCCCGGAGCCGGGCGGCGTCGCCGGCGCGACTATCGTATCCGCGACATACATCGGAACCGGAATGTTACCACGCGGGCGAAAATCCGGACCGCGCGACGCGCCTTCTTACGCCGCCCGCGCCCGCAAAATCAGAGGTTGCGGCCGTTGCGGCGCGCGTAGCCGCGATGGCGCCGCTTGCGCATCCGATTCTTCTCGGTAAATTCGATCAGATACTCCTGGCATCCCGGAGCGCCATCGGCGCCGGAACCTCGCACATACGAACCGTCCGCCTGCATTTCCCACTGGCATCGGTTCGGCTTCAGTTGCGCGTCAATTACGACCCGCAGCTCCTTGCGCAGTTCCGGGCTTTCGATCGGAACGACCACTTCGATGCGGCTTTCGAGGTTCCGCTTCATGCAATCGGCCGAACCGATGAAATATTCCTCGGCGCCGCCATTGCGGAAATAATAGACGCGCCCATGTTCGAGAAACCGGCCGACGATGCTCACCACGCGGATATTTTCGGAAAGGCCGGGAACGCCCGGCCGCAGCCGGCAGGTGTCGCGCACGATCAAATCGATCTTCACTCCGGCTTGCGAAGCGCGATAGAGCGCGCGCGTCACGTCGACGTCCTCCAGCGCGTTCATCTTCATCTGGATCAAGCCGGGCGACGCCGCCGTATGTCCGCGGATTTCACGCTCGATCCGCTCGATTAGCGCGTCTTTCAGAAACACCGGCGCGGGCAGCAATTTGCCGTAATTGCGCTTCGGACGGCATCCGCTGGTCAGATAGTTGAACAGCTCGGTCAGGTCGCGGCCGATCGCGTCATCCGAGGTCAACAATCCGAAGTCCGCGTACAGCCGCGCGGTCCCCGGATGGTAATTGCCGGTGCCAATATGCGCATAGCGGCGCAGGCCGTTGTAATCCTGCCGCACGACGAGGATCGCCTTGCAATGCGTTTTCAGGCCGAGCACGCCGTAGGTCACGTGGATGCCGAAATCCTCGAGCCGTTCGGCGTACTGGATATTCGCCTCCTCGTCGAAGCGCGCCTTGAGTTCGACCACGACGGCGACCTGCTTGCCGTTGCGCGCCGCGTCGCAAAGGTAACCGATGATGCGCGCGTCGTTCGAGGTGCGGTACAGCGTCATCTTGATCGCGCGCACCTTCGGATCGACGCTCGCTTCGCGCAGGAAACGCTCGACCGAAGTCGAAAAGGATTCGTACGGATGGGCCAGCAGAATCGAGCCGGTGTCGCGCAGGATGTGAAAAATGTTCCGTTCCGGTTCCGCCGCCAAGCGCGGCTCGTCCACCGGATGATGAGGCGGGTCGTGCAGGGCGGGAACGTCGAGCTGCCCGAGCTCCATCAGGTCGCGCAGCGCCAGCATCCCGTCCGCCTCGAAAACGTCGGCGTTTTCGTCAAGCCCGAGTTCCGCCGCCAGCATTCCGCGATGCACCGGGTCCATATTCGGCAACACTTCGAGCCGCACGATCGGCGCGAAGCGGCGGTCGCGCAGTTCGGTTTCAATCAGGGCAAGCAAATCGTCCGCTTCTTCCTCGTCGCGCTCGGTATTGGCGTTGCGGGTCACGCGAAAGAGTTCGCACGACGCAATTTCGACGCCGGGGAAAAGCAGGTCGAGATTGCGCGAGATGACTTCTTCAAGACGAACGAAGCGGTTGCCGGCGCCGATGCGGATAAAACGTGGGATTCCCGAGCCGACTGGCGCCTTCACCCGCGCCATCGAGGGTTCGGTCTCGCGCGGATCGCGAATCGTCACCAGCAGATTGAGCGAGAGATTGGAAACGAAGGGAAAGGGGTGCGCCGGATCGATCGCCAGCGGCGTGACCAGCGGAAAGATGTTGGCGTAGTAATAATCGCGGACTGAAGCGCGCTCGGCGGCATTCAACTCGTCGAAACCAACTACCGCGATTCCGTGCGCCGCAAGCGCTTCGCGCAGTTCCGCCAGAATCTCGCGCTGGCGCTGCTGAATTTGGCGCACCACCGCGTAGCATTCGGCGATTTGCCGCTGTGGCGTGCGGCCGTCAACGGTCAGTTCATGCACTCCGGCGGCGAGCTGCTGCTTCAGACCGCCGATCCGCTTCATGAAAAATTCGTCCAGATTCGACGCGGTTATCGCAAGAAAGCGCAGGCGTTCGAGCAGCGGATTGCTCGAATCTTCGGCTTCGGCCAGAACGCGCCGATTGAAGTTAAGCCAAGTAAGCTCGCGATTGAGATATAAATCGGGAGCTTGCAGCAGCGGATCGATCGCCGGATCGCCGGACGCGCCGTCTTCGGATTTGGCCGCGGCCGAATCCGCGCCATTGGTACTGAAAGCGGCCGAAGCTTCGGCCGCGCCGTCCGGCGACTCTGGAACAGACCTCAGACCGGCAGATTGAGTGGTTGCCATAGGTTTCAGAAATTCCGCGTGAATGTCCCCGCACGGCACCAGTCCGAAGCACGCGTTCAGGCGCCCGCAAGCTGAATATTAGCCGGAGCGATGGCGTCGGCGCTACCGCGTTCATGGCGTAATGATTGCAGTTCCAATATTTTACAAACTATAGCAACAAACAGGCACATATCGCTTATTTTGAATTGCGGCATATCGCAATGACGAGATCGCACGGGTGGTCACGCGCGGTCAGATGCCGTCATTCGACTACACCTTGTTTCATCCGGCGGCGCGCCTGACAAATCAGCAGAAAGACATCATCAACGCATGGAAGATGAAGGAAACGACATCCCTCATCTCCGCGCCTTGACGCGAACCCGCGCCGCTTCGCCGATCAGAACGAATAGCTGACGGCCATGCCGTCGAGGAACGAGACCTGATTGGGACTGATCGGGCCGGGCGGTTGGGTAAGCGGAATCAGCCGCCAACGATCCGGCTGCAGCGCATGCTCTTTGTGCAGATGGACAAACAGTTCGGTCGTGCCCCAGCCCAGAATCGCGGCGCCGACCACGTCGGAGAACCAATGGGCGTTATGGCCCATCCGGCCGAATCCGTCGAGCAGCGCGAGCGAATAGATCGGCGCCGCGACGTACCATCGATTGTCGAAATATTCGCTGACGCCCGCCGCGAGGCCGAACATCGGCGTCACGTCGCCCGAGACGAACGACGCGCCGCCATGAAAAAACGCCGTGTGGCTGCTGGACTGCCGGGGACGCAGGCGGCCGAAGGCGGCCTTGATGCCGATATCGAGGAGGGTGGCGACCCCGGCGCCTTCGCCGGCGGTCAACGCCAGATGGCGCGCGCGATCGTCGCCTTCGTACAAGCCGTATGCGTACATCAGCCCGGTCGTGATGCTGACCGAGTCGTAACTGACATTTTCGAGCAAATTGGCGTCGCTCGATGACATCGAGCGCAGATGGCTCTTCATCGTTTGATCGAGCAAGAACGAGCCGCCCCACACGGCGCCCAGTCCGGCGGTCACGAGATAGAATTCGGGCTTGCGAAAGACGCTGTTCGGACTCGTGATATAGAGCGGCGAGGTGACGATATCTTCGAGGTCGAGCTGCGTGTTGTCGATGAGATAACCGAAATCACCGACCACGTCTGAACCTGCGCCTGAAAGTGATTGAGCGGCGAATACCGCTGGTAAAAATGCAAAAAACGCCAGTATCGCCACACTCGAAACGCCGAAGATCGCTTTGGCCATCGGTGTGCCTCGAATTCTGGATTTGCCGGTAATTTCGGTTGTCTTTTAGTACGAAATCCGCAATGGGCGGTTTCACAAATGCGTACGGCGCCGTCGCCGCCGTGGGATCGCAATCGTTCGCTATCGCAAGCTGAGGCAACGCCGGAGTCGAAACGGCGCGGCGTCCTGTCGGAATTATAATTTGATGACGAATTTATTCGTCGGAGAAGAAAACCGCGCGCCGATCCATGGAACGAAGCGACCGGCCCGGCGAAGGTTTCCCCTGCCGTCGCGGGCGAGAATAATGCTCGCGCGCCAACCGCCAAACGCGGCGCGAACGTGCGAGAAAATGCCGGCCGCGCGAAACTAGAGTTTCGGGAGCGGCAGCGCGGGACGGGCGCGTTCGTAAGCGTCGGCAACGCGAAAAACCGTTGCTTCGTCGAACGGCCGGCCGACGATCTGCATCGAAAGCGGCATTCCGTTCGGCGCCGTTCCGATCGGAATCGCGAGCGCGGGCTGTCCGGTAACGTTGAACGGCGCGGTGAAGCGCAGGACGTCGGCGACCATATCGACCGATGCGCCGGAATCGTGCAGGGCGCGCCCGCCCGAGGCGATTCGCGGCGCCGGTATCGCAGCGGTCGGCGCGGCCAGCACCGCGAATTTTTCCAGAGCGTTGAGCGCGTCGGCCAACACCGCGGCGCGCGCGCGCTGGGCGCGGACGTAGTAGATCGCCGGCGTCAGCATCCCGGCCTCCAGCGTCCGGCGCACGTCGTTGCCGTAGTCGTCCGCCCGCGTCCGCATCCATTGCTCGTGATACTCGGCGGCCTCAGCGAACATGATATTGGTCGCGACCGACGCGGCCATCGCGATCGACGGTATCGACACGTCGGCGACCTCCGCGCCGAGTTCGCGCATCTGATGCATCGCGGCGTTGAATCCGTGCGCTACCTCGTCGGCGAGGCCGATCGTCAACTCCTTGATCACGCCGATTCGCATCCCCTTGATATCGCCGGTCAAGGCGGCGGCGTAATCCGGCACGGGTTCGCCGCTGCTGGTCGAATCCAGCGGATCGCGGCCGGCGATCGCGGAGAGCATCAACGCGGCGTCGCGGACGGTGCGCGTGATCGGACCGGCGTGGTCAAGCGAATCCGACAGCGGCAACACGCCGTAGCGGCTCACCCGGCTCCAGGTCTGCTTCATCCCGATACATCCGCAGAAGGCGGCTGGAATCCTAATCGAACCGCCGGTGTCGGTGCCGATCGTCGCCGCGGCCATCCGCGAAACGATCGCTGCAGCCGATCCGCCGCTGGAGCCGCCGGGGATACGCGTGATGTCGTAGGGGTTGTGGCAGACGCCCCAATGCGGGTTGCTGTTGGTGGCGCCGCTGGCGAATTCGTGGAGATTCAGCTTGCCCAGCAAGACCGCGCCGGCGGCCTTCAGGCGCGCCCACAAAGTACAATCGTGATTCGGCACGAAGTCGGCCAGGATCTTCGACCCGCCGGTGGTCAGGATTCCCGCCGTGTAACACAGGTCCTTGAGCGCGACCGGAACGCCGTGAAACGGACCGCGCCAATGGCCGGTCGCGATTTCGCTTTCGGCGCGGCGGGCGGCGGCGCGCGCTTCGTCATGCGTCACGGTGATATACGCGACGATCTTTTCGTCCAGTTCCTCGATACGCTTGAGATAAGCGTCAACGACCTCGACTGGCGAAATCTGGCGGGCGCGGAATTTTTCCGCCAGCTCGGCGACGCTGAAGGCCGGCAATTCTTCGTGATTCGGCATGACGGCAACCTCGCGCTGGGCGATCAGGAACGAGGGCGGCGCAGACGCTCGGCTTCGACGATCATCGTCGGATAGCCGAACGGCGGCTGGATTCCGCTCAGCCTCAGGCTTTCCATCCGCCGTGCGTAATGGCCGCCCGCGCCGACCATCCGGGCCACGGTCTCGGCGGCTTCGGCGGGAATTTCGTAATCGAACAGTTCGGCGGCAAGCAGCTTGACGGCGTTCGCGCTCAAACGGGCCATCGCGGAAAACCTCCGGCGGGACGGCGCGTCCCAACCGCGGCTATCCTAGCGCAGCCGCGCCGTTCAGCGTCAATGCGGCGGCGCGGCTGCGATGAATTGGATTGCGCTACATCAAGCGCCCCGACGGATCAGATTTGCTGCGAGGCGGATGAACGTCGATTTCGAACTCCGACAGCCCCGACGTATTGGAAATCGGCGTGACCTCGGCGAACCCCTTGGCGGGCGCGAGGCCGCCCGTCGAACCAATGATGGTTTGCGGATATGGGGTGGTTGTGCTCTCGACCGGCCCCATTGTGTCGAAAGCGCCGGTCTTTTTCGCGCTTTCAATCCGGAAGTGCCAAATCACGAAGGCATCATCCGCAGGTTCGGCAAATCCCAAACCTGCGACTAAACTGCCGCTGGCGAAGAATGTGCCGATTTTTTCACTCGTCAAATCGTGGCATGACGTGACGCTGGAGTCAGGAAGCGTGCCGCCCGGCACGATGATGCCGACACCGGTGAAAAAGGTATCTGTGGTATCTAATTTCGCGTCGGTCGAGAGATTCAGGCAAACGTCATAGACTCCCGGCTTGGATTTGGCGGGCTTCGCGAAGACGCTCGCTGAAAAGGCACAAACCAATCCGATCGCTAAAACATAGCGGGCATATTTCATGGCCGCACCTCCCTGCAGTGATAATTCGCCATTACGCTCCGATGCATTTAAAAGTCAAACCGCGACGACATGAAGGAATTGCCAAACAAAAATTCAGGGCGTGCGGATTACACGGCTCCGGCGCAACTCCTCGATTCGATCGGCCGAATAGCCAAGCGTCCCCGCGAGAATTTCCGCCGTGTGCTCGCCGAGCAGCGGCCCCGCGCGATCGACCACGCCCGGCGTCGCCGAGAATTTCGTCAGAATTCCGGTCTGCACGACCTTTCCCCACTGCGAATGATTAAGTTCGAGCAGCAGCTCATTGGCGGCGACCTGCGGTTCGCCGAACAGATCGCCGAAGCCGTGGACTGGAACCGCCGGTACTCCCGCGCGGCGCATCGCGGCCAGCGCGTCGGCGCGGTCACGGATACGCATCCAATCGGCGAGCGCGGCGGCGAGCGGCCCGTCGGAGGGTTCGCGCGCGGCCGCATCGAAATCGATCGCGCCGGCCACTCCCGTTTCGCGGATTAGCGCGTCGTAATGGACGCGCGCCGCTATATCAAGAAAGAGCCAGCGGCCGTCACGCGCTTCATACGCCCGCGAGAGCGCCGAGGCGCCGCGGCGTTCGGGCGCGCCGTTCTCGAGATTGGGACGGTTCGGATAGAAGATGAACTCGCCCGCCTGAAACGCCATCGAGGATTGCAGCAGCGAGGTTTCGCACATCTGGCCGCGGCCGGTGCGTTCGCGCGCATGCAACGCCAGGATGCACCCGAACGCCGAGAGCATCGCGGCGCCGTAGTCGCAAATCGCGCAAGTCAGATAGACCGGATGGTGATGCGGGCCGCCCTGCGCCTGCATCACGCCCGAACGCGCCTGCAACAGCGGGTCGAAGCCGGGCTGATCGTGCTCCGGCCCGCGATTTCCGAACGCCGTGACGGACATATAGATGAGCCGCGGATTGCGCGCGGCGAGCGTGGCGTAATCGAAACCGTAGCGGCGCATCCGGCCCGGCCGCAGATTTTCGACGACGATATCGGCGCGTTGGGCGAGGCCAAGGATAATTTCGCGTCCGGCGGGCGTGGTCAGATCGACGGCGAGGCCGCGCTTGCCCTGGTTCCAGCCGAGAAAGCCGAACCCGAAATGGCGAAAGGCGTCGCCTTCGAGGCTTTCGATTTTGATCACGTCCGCGCCCATCTGCGCCAGGATCATCGGGCCGTATGAACCGGCTATATAGCTGCAAAAATCGAGCACCGTGACGCCGGTGAGCGGACCGCGCGCGAACGATTTTCCGTCGCCCGAAAACTTCTTGCCGTCCGCGCCGGCGCGCTCCAGAATCGCGACCGCATCGGCGGCGGAAGTCGATCCGGCGGCGGGCGCGGGTCCGGGAATTTCGCCAGGCGTATCGGAAAGATTGACCGAAACTCCGGGCTGGACGGTCGGGCCAAGCGCGGGGTCCTCGATTTCGCGGCGCATCCCAAGCGCGCGCGTCTGCGGATGGTCGATGAATTCGCGGCGCGTCATCACCGGCGCGCTCGGCACGTCGGCTTCGCGCAGAATCTTGAGCCATTCGTCGCGCGGGCGGGTGCGGATGATCGGTTCAAGAATATCTTTGAGCGTCTGCCAGTTTTCCTTCGGAATTCCCCATGGCGCGCCCTCAAAGCGCGGGTCGGCGACCAGATCGGGCCGATCGAGCGCGAGCGCGAACTTGTTCCAGAAGGTCGCGTTGCCGCAGGCGATAAAAAGGTAGCGGCCGTCGGACGCCTCGAACAGGCGGTAACAGGGAATCGGCCCGAGCGGATCCTGCGGGCCCTGATAGAGCGTGGTCATTTTTTCGTGCCGCATGACGCCGCCGGTCTGAAGCGAGAATGCTCCCGCCAGCATCGACACTTCCGCGGCCTGCCCCGATCCGTCGCGGCGCGCGAGCAGGCTGGCGACAGCGGCCGCCGCGCCCATCACGCCCGCGGAGTAGCCCGCCGCGGGAAAAACGAGCGGCACGGGATTGCCGCTGCGCGCCCACTGCGATCCGGCGATTCCGCCGAATGCGGCGACCAACGCCTCGCCGGCCTCGAAGTCAGCATCGGGGCCGCGATTTCCGAACGGCGGAAGCTCCAGCGCGATCGCGCGCGGATTGAGCGCGGCGATTCGCGGCGCGTCAACGCCGAGCCGGCGCGCGCGCTCCGGCGTAAAGCCGTGCACGACGATATCGGCCCGACGCACCATAGCTTCGGCGGCGGCGCGGCCGGCGGCGGATTCGAGCGCGGCGGCGACCGAGCGCTTGCCGCGATTGAGCACGTGGAAATGGGGCGTCAGCCGCACGGGATCGCCGTCCGGCGGTTCGATCCGGATCGTTTCCGCGCCATGCTCCGCGAGCAGCATCGCGGCGTACGCGGCCGCGAGATTCGAGCAGAATTCGATTACGGTGATGCCGTCGAGCGCCTTGGCCATGGCCGTATCATCGCCACATTATCCTCGCGGTCAAGCGCGTCGGCGAAAATCCGCGATGGAGCGCGCGGCGGCGTGCGTCTACAATAAAGCCATGCCGTATCCCCCGCGTTCTTCGATTTGCCGACCGCCGCGCGCCGCCGCGAAATTGCTCGCGGCAATCGCGGCCGTCATGCTCCTGCTGGGGATCGCCATCGGCCGCGCCGCGGCGCAGGATTATACGGTTGACCAGCAACTCAGCGAGAGCCTCACCACGGATTTGCGCAGCCATCTGCTGCCGCTGGTGGGCGCGCAGGTCGGCAAGGACGCGGCCGGCGATCGGCGCGTGGTGCTGTACGGCTACGTGGCGACGCAAAAGGGCAAGTCCGACGCCGAAAGCCGGACGCTCGCCTATCTCGGATCGCCAGCGCCGCAAATCGTCAACCATATCGTGATACAACCCGAAATCGCGACGCTGCACGCTCCCGCCAACAACGCCGGCGGCGGCCAGGCGCTCGGCACGGCCAACGACTACAGCGGTTACAGCGGCGGCGCCGCGGCCGGCGAATCCTTCGATCAGGTCTATCAGCAGATTCAGCGCTACGGCGTTCATGCCGTGCCCGACGACAACAATTCCGGCATGCCTTAGCGTGCCGGGCGGCGCGCGCGCTCGCGGCGCATCATGCTAAAATCAGGATCGCGGTGGCCGACCGAATCATCCAGCTCAAGAAACTGCCGGAATCGCCGATCGACGAGCGCAAATTCCGCATCAATTACCGCGAAGCGCTCAACGCGGCGCAGTTCGCCGCGGCGGCTCATCGCGACGGCCCGCTTTTAGTGATCGCCGGCGCGGGATCGGGCAAAACCCGGACGCTGATTTACCGGGTGGCGCGGCTCATCGAGAGCGGCGCGCCGCCCGGCGCGATTTTGCTGCTGACTTTCACGCGGCGCGCGGCGCAGGAGATGCTGCGGCGGGTCGAGCGGTTGATCGGCGAACGCGGCGGGCAGGTCGCCGGCGGAACTTTTCACTCCTTCGCGAACACCGTGCTGCGCCGCCATGGCGCGGCGATCGGGCTGAAGCCGGGCTTCACGATCCTTGATCGTTCGGACATGGAGGACGTGATCAATCTGCTGCGCGGCCGGATGGGTTTCGGAACCAAAGAGCGGCGCTTTCCGAAAAAAGGCGCGATCGCGGAAGCGATCAGCATGGCGCGCAACAAGGGGCGCGAACTCAAGGACGAACTCGAGGCCGACTTCGCCCATCTGCTGGAACACGAAGCGGAAATCCTTGCGATCGCCGCCGCTTACGAAACTTACAAGCGCGAACGCGGGCTGCTCGACTACGACGATTTGCTGTACCGGCTGGCGAGCCTGATGCGCGAGCACGAGGGCGTCAGGAACCGCCTGTCGGACACCTATCGCCACATCCTGATCGACGAATATCAGGACACCAACGCGATTCAGGCCGAGTTGGCGCGCCTGCTCGCCGCGACGCATCAGAACGTGATGGCGGTGGGCGACGACGCGCAATCGATCTACTCGTTCCGCGGCGCCGATTTTCGCAACATCATGGAGTTCCCAAAGCTCTTTCCCGGCGCGCGGATCATCAAGCTGGAGGAGAATTACCGTTCGCTGCAGGGCATTCTCGACCTCGCGAACGAGGTGATCGATCGCGCCGCCGAGAAATACTCGAAGGCGCTGTTCACCGAACGGCGCGGCGAGTTCCGCCCGGTACTGGTGCGCGCGCGCGACGAGCAAACCCAATCGCGCTTCGTGGCGCAGCGAATTCTGGAGCTGCGCGAAGAGGGCGTCAGCCTCGACGAGATCGCGGTGCTGTTCCGCTCCAGCTTCCACTCGTTCGATCTCGAACTGGAGCTGCAGCGGCGCGACATCCCGTTCGTCAAACGCGGCGGCTTCAAATTTATCGAGACCGCGCACATCAAGGACGTGCTCGCCCATCTGCGCGTGATCGCGAACCCGGCGGACGCGGTTTCATGGATGCGCGCGCTGACTTTGACTCCGGGCGTGGGCGCGCGCCGCGCCGAGCGGATTATCGAAAGCATCGTCGCGCGCGAACGTCCGGAAGACGCGCTGGCCGATGCCGCCGCGCAAGCGGGATTGCGCGCGCAGGCCGCGCTCGACGGATGCGTCCGGCTGGCGGCGACGCTTGCGCGCCTGCGCGAAGCCGGACGGCGGCCCGCCGATCAGCTCGCCGACGTGATCGAATACTACGCGCCGCTGCTGCGCGAGGCGCATCCCGACGACTATCCGAAACGCGAACGCGACCTCGAACATTTTCAGAACCTCGCCGAGCGCTACCGCTCGCTCGACGCGATGCTCGCCGATATGGCGCTGGAGCCGCCCACCGATTCGATCGGCGACGTGCTGGCGGTCGAGCCTGAGGAAGGCCATGTGACTCTGAGCACGATCCATTCGGCGAAAGGGCTGGAATGGCGCGCCGTGTTCGTCATCTGGGCGGCGGAGGGACGTTTTCCGGGTCCGATGAGCGCCTCGCCGGAGGAGCTGGAAGAGGAACGCCGGCTGATGTACGTCGCGGCGACGCGCGCGCGCGACGAACTATATCTGACCTATCCGATCCATATGTTCGACCGCTCGCTCGGCTACGTGATGGGCCGCGCGTCGCGTTTTCTCGACGATCTGCCGGCGGAAGTGCTGCCGACCGCGCTGCTGCAGGAAGAGGACGACGCCGCGCCCGCCTGATTTCGGCGGCGCCTACCGGTTCAGATGCGGCCGCGGCGGCGGTCGATCCATTTATCGGATGGCGCAGCTTCATAACGCTCAAATTGATCGAGCAACGCGCCGGGGTCGCCGCTGATCAAAATCGCCGCGCGATGGGCGGGTTTGACGAAGCGCTCCGCGACCGCGTGTTCGAGGAAATCGACCAGCCTGGAGTAATAGCCGTTCACATCGAACAGGCCGCACGGCTTCGAGTGCAGGCGCAGTTGCGCCCATGTGACCGCCTCGAAAAATTCCTCGAGCGTGCCCAATCCGCCCGGCATCGCGATGAATCCGTCGGCCAGTTCCGCCACCGCGGCCTTGCGTTCGTGCATCGAGCCGACCACGCGAAGATCGTCGAGCTCGGTCATCGCGACTTCGTAGTCAACGAGAAAATCCGGAATCACGCCGGTGACCGGCACGCCGAGAGCGAGCGCCGCGCGCGCGATCTCGCCCATCAGGCCGACGTTCGCGCCGCCATACACCAGCCCGATTTCGCGCGCCGCGAAAGTTTCGGCCAATCGCCGCGCCGCGGCGACATATGCGGGATCCGCGCCAGGACTCGATCCGCAGAAAACCGCGACGCGCGTCAGTTTGCTCATCGTCGATTGTCGCGCCGCGATCGATCGCGTCGAATGCGCTTGCGGCACGCCGAATCTACGCGGCCTGTGCCTCGCGATTGTAGTGCGAAGCGATTTCGCGCCCGATTAATTCCATCTGCTCGGACCACGCCGCCGGCTCCGCGACCGGCCACAGCACGAATTTGTCGAGGCCGACGTCGATATATTCCTTGAGCCGCGCGATGATGTCGTCCGGCGAACCGAACACCGTGCGCTGCAGAAAAGCGTCGCCGCCGCGGCCCATCGCCGCCAGCATCGGACGCATCGCCTCCAGCGCGCGCTCGCGCGTCGGCGCAAGGCGGCACAACAGAATCAATCCCGACTCGATGCGCGCGTTGGCGCGGCCGAATTCGACCGCGTACTTGCGCACCGTCGCCATGTTTCGCGCGAACTCCTCCGGCGCCTGGAACGACGCAAAAAAACCGTCCGCGAAACGCGCCGTGCGTTTGAGCGCCGCGTCGGCCTTGCCGCCCACCCACAGATCGATCGTGCCGGAATCGTTGTGCATCCGGCGCGCCGGATGCGGCTCGATCGTGACGTTGTCGAAATTGAAATACTTGCCGTGAAAACTGAAATTCTTTTCGGTCCAGGCTTTGCGCAGAATGACGATTCCTTCGTCAAGTCGCCTGCCGCGTCCTTCGGTCGGGATGCCGCACGCCGCGTAGTCGGCCAGATTGGCGCCCGTACCGACCGCCATCACGATGCGGCCGCGGGAAAAATAATCCAGCGTCGCGAACGACTTGGCGGCGACCAGCGGATGGCGCAGATTGAGCAGAAAAACGCTGGGCCCCAGCTTGATTCGCGTCGTGCGCGAGGCAATCAGCGAAAGCGTCGCGATCACGTCGAGCTCGGGCGTCGGCGCCATCAAATGGTCCGACAACCAGAACGAATCGAGGCCCCATTCCTCCGCACTTTCCGCCACGTGCGCAATCGCTTCGGGAGTCGGCATCCCGAGTCGAAACAGTCCAAAACCCACGCCAACCTTTATATGTTTCATGTTGCCGCTCCCGGCTAGGTTCTGCTCTCGCGTGATGATATTAACAGTGGCCATGCGTAAATCGCCATTGAGGCCCGGCGGCCTCGAACTGACGATTTTGGGCGCCGGCGACGCCTTCGCGAGCCACGGCCGTTTCCAGTCCGGTTATATCATCGAAGGGCCGAGCTGCCGAATCCTGATGGAGGCCGGACCGACCGCGTTGTGCGCGATGAAGCGGATGGGATTCCGGACCGCCGACCTCGATATGATTCTGGTGAGCCATCTGCACGGCGATCATTACGGCGGATTGCCGTTTTTCCTGTTGGAATATCTGTACGAAAGCCCGCGCGAGAAACCAATTACGATCGTCGGGCCGCCGCGCCTCGAAGAACGCACCTGGCGCTTGTTCCGCACCATGTTTCCGGGCACGAAGCCCGATCTTCCACGCCTGCTCAAATATCTTAAGTTTATCGAAATCGGCGCCGGCGAAACCCGGAATATCGGGCCGCTGCGCATCTCCGCGATGCGCACGCCGCACATGAAACGCGACATTTCGCTCGCCTTTCGCCTCGAACTCGACGGCAGGACGATCGCCTTCACCGGCGACAGCGGATGGACCGACGCATTGGCCCCGTTTGTCGCGGACGCCGACCTGTTCCTGTGCGAATGCACCTATTTCGATAGCGAACAACTCGATTTCCACATGAACTATCCCAAGCTCGCCGCGAATCGCGGACGCTTCCGCGTCGGCCGGATGCTGCTGACGCACGTGGGCCGCGAAGTTCTCGATCGGCGGCGCGAAGTGCGGCTGCCGATGGCGCGCGACGGAATGCGAATCACGATCTGAGCCGGGCATTCGGCGCCATGCGCCGCGCGCGCTAATATCCATGCCGCGTAATCGATGCGGGCGGGCGGCCGTCCGTCTGCGCCGGCGCGCAAAACCGACCGCATCTCAAGGAGTCCCGCCCGATGGGCATAGCTGATGGAAAACGGGCGCTGATTGTCGGCGTCGCCAACGATAAAAGTCTCGCCTGGTCGATCGCGCGCGAACTGCATGAGCAGGGCGCGGCGATCGCGATGACTTACCAGGGCGAAGTGCTCGAAAAGCGCGTGCGTCCGCTCGCCGCCGAAATCGGCGCGCACGTCGCCGGCGAACTGGACGTTGGCGACGACGCGCAAATCGCCCACGTGATGGCCGGACTGAAGGAGTTGTGGGGCGGCCTCGACATGCTCGTCCACGCCGTCGCGTACGCCGACCGCGAGGATCTGCGCGACCGTTTCCTCAACGTCAGCCGCGATGGATTCAGCCGCGCGCTCGATATCAGCGCCTATTCGCTGGTCGCGCTGGCGCGCGCGGCGGAACCGTTGATGGAGGCCCGCGGCGGCGGCTCGATCGTGACCCTCAGCTATCTTGGCGCGGTGCGCGCGATTCCCAATTACAACGTGATGGGCGTGGCGAAAGCCGCGCTCGAAGCCTGCGTGCGCTACCTTGCGCTCGATCTCGGTCCGAAGAATATAAGAGTCAACGCGCTCAGCGCCGCGCCCGCCCGCACGCTCGCCTCTTCGGCCATCCGCGACTACCATACGATGGCTCACGAGGTCGGCGAACGTTCGCCGCTCAAGCGCGCGATGCGGCCCGAGGAAGTCGGCAAGATGGCGGCGGTGATGCTGAGCGGTTTTTCCACCGGCGTCACCGGCCAGACCGTGTATGTGGACGTCGGCTACAACATTATCGGCTGATCGGCCGCGGCGCGGAAAAACGGACGCGCCGGCGCGCCGTTCAGGGAGGATGCGATGGCGATCATTGCGGTTCCGCAGCTCAGCGATAATTACGCGTATCTGGTCGTCGATGACGCTTCCGGCCAGTGCGGCGTCGTCGATTGTTCCGAAGCGGCGAAGGTGCTCGACGAGGTCAAGCGGCGCGGACTCAAACTCGTCGCCGTGCTGCCGACCCATTGGCATTTCGATCACGTCGGCGGCAACGAAGATCTCGTGCGCGCGGTTCCCGGAATCCGCGTCTATGGCGCCCGCAATGAAAACGGGCGCATCCCCGCGCAGACCGACGAGGTTGACGACGGCGGCGCCGTCCACATCGGCGCGCTGACCGGCCGCGTCATCGGCATCCCGGCCCATACCAACGGCCATATCGCCTACTATTTTCCCGACCTCGAGGCGGTCTTCACCGGCGACACGATGTTTATCGCGGGATGCGGCCGCGTGTTCGAGGGCAAGGCTGAAACGATGGTCGCGTCGCTGGCCAAACTGGCCGCGCTGCCCGATTCGACGCGGGTCTATTGCGGCCACGAATACACCGTCAAGAATCTCGAATTCGCGTTGACGCTCGAGCCCGGCAATCAGGCGCTCAAAGATAAATATGCGTGGGCGAAGAGCGAGCGCGCCGCCGGCCGTTATACGATTCCCTCGACTATCGACGACGAAAAACGAATCAATCCGTTCCTGCGCTCGTCAAGCGCCGAGTTGCGCGCCAGCATCAGGAAGATCGATCCCGCCGTGCCCGACGATCCGGTGGCGATTTTCGCCAGGGCGCGCGCGCTCAAGGACAAATTCTGAAACGGCGCGCGGCTCAGCCGTTTTTGAACTCGGCGAGGAATTCCAGCATCGCCGCGTTCACCTCGGCCGGCTTTTCCTGCTGCGTCCAATGGCCGGACCCCTTGATCTGGATCGTGCGCCGCAGGTTCGGCACAAACATGCTCATCCCGTTCGCCAGCTCCGGACGCAGCACCGGATCGAGTTCCGCCGTGATCATCAGCGCGGGCTGATTGACGCGATTCTCGAGTCCCGCGCTTTCCTCCCAGCTCCGGTCGATGTTGCGGTACCAGTTGAGGCCGCCGCGAAACCCGGTGCGCTCGAAATTTTTGACGAAAACCGCGAAATCCGCATCGCTCAGAAACGCGCCGTGCGGACGATCCGGCAGGCGCTCGAGTATCCCGCCGCCCGCCGGCCCGAACACGCCCGGCGGATCGGTTGAGGGAATTCCGCCGCCGAGATCCGCCCCGGCCTGGTAAAAACCGCGCAGCGATCGGCGCACGTCGCGCTCGAGTTCCGCTTCCGCCACGCCCGGCTCCTGAAAATAGAGCATGTAGTGGAACTTGCCCTGCGCCATCAGCTTCATCAGATCGGTCGGCTTGACCGGCGTGCGCGGAAAGAAGGGCGTGTTCACGCCGATTACCGCGATGATCCTGTCCGCCGCCATCATCGCGGCGTTCCACGCCACCGCGCCGCCCCAATCGTGCCCGACGATCGCGCATTTCACGATGCCGAGCGCGTCCAGCATCCCGACGATATCGCCCACCAGATGCCGCTGCGTGTACGCTTCGATCGGCGCGGGCGCGTCGGTCTCGCCGTAGCCGCGCTGGTCGGGCGCGATCGCGCGGAAGCCGGCGCCGGCCAGCGCCGCCATCTGGTGACGCCACGAATACCAGAGTTCCGGAAAGCCGTGGCACATCACCACCGGAAAACCCCGGCCGGCCTCGGCGACATGCATCCGGATTCCGTTTGTGTTGACGAATTTATGAGTTATTTCAACCATTATCGGCTCCCGATTGGCCATATCGACCCGCCCCCACGCGCCTTGCGGCGCCCGCCGCGCGCTCTCGCCATCCGATGCCGCGCCAGTTTCACTGGATTGACATGCCTTCGCAAGCGGCTTTAGCCTTGGAGGTCCAAGCGGGTCTATTCACCCAGGCGGGAGGCATTCCCAATGAATCGCGATTTCCTGTTCCAGCAACTGCTGCGCGCTTATCGCGCGGGAATTATCAGCGAAGCGCTGTTCGAAGCCGAAGTCGGCGAGCTCGAACGCAACCGCGTCGCCAACGGCAACGGCGGCGGCTTCCGCGCCTTCGGCAAGCTCTATCGTTCCGAGCGCGACGCGATCGTCAGCTTCATCGACAAGGCCCGCGTCGCCGAGGGTAACGCCGCCGAGGCCTTCGCCGCGTGGGCGAACGTCACGCCGACCGATTGTATCCGCAGCGGCCTCAAGATGATCGCCGAGCGCGAGGCTTATCACAGCCGCATCTTCGCCAACCGCCTGATGGAGCTGGGCGGCGAGGGTCGCGCGCAGGTCAGCGAGGAAAGCCGTCAGTTCGCGGCTTGCGCGGCCGACCGGTCGATGCCCGACAACGAGAAACTGCTGCGCGTCGCCTCCTCCATCCCCGACCCGGAAAAGGCGATCCGGCCGATTATCGAGTTCGCCGAAAGCATCAAGGACGACCTCGAGACCAAAGAGGCCCTGCGCCTGTTCGCCGAGGATGAACTTTCGAGCACGCGATGGCTGTTGTATGCGTGCGGCGCGCTGAATCCGTCCGCCGGAGCCGAGGCGTCCGGCGCGCAATAGAACTCGCCGGAAATTCGCGGCAAGGCACCGCGATCGAAAATACAAAAGGCCGGATCGGCATCGCGACGCCGATCCGGCCTTTGCTGATTCAGAAACTCTCCCAGAGCCGGACTCGCACCAGCCACCGGCCATCCAATGGATATTGCCGGCAACCAGTCCCGGCCGTGCGGCTTACTCTACTCCGGAACTTTCGTGCCGGGCGGCGGCGCTCCGGCTCCAGCCGGCGGTGGCGCCGGTTGACGCATCTCGCGCTTGGTGAATCCGGCCGGAACCGCGAAAGTGTCGGCCGAAAGTTTTTTCGTCGTCACCTTGGTCACAACCGTCTTGGTGACCATCGGCGGCCGATTCGCGAGCATCTGCCGGATCTTCTCCGCCTGCTCAGGCGTCATTCCGGGCGCGCTGAAATTCGTCAGCTTCGTGGTCGATACCAGCTCCATCGGAATGCCGTTCGGCACCTGGCCCTGCATCGCCATCGGCGTGCCCTTGACCTTGTCGGCCATCGCTTTCTGAAAGGCGTCGAACTCTTTCGCGCCCGGCGCTTTGGTCGAAAAGCATCCGGTGACCGAATACTGATTGCCCATCATCGAACCCGCGCCCGAGTATTGCGCGCAGGAGTAGCCGAGGATGGTCTTTTTGCCGCCGCTCTTTTTGAATTGCAGCGTTGACATCTGATTCGTCATCATCCGCGCCATCGCGCCCTGCGGCGGAAACGGCAGCTCCATGTATTGTTTCTGCGCCGGATAGATCAGGAACAATTTTCCCTGGTCGAGGTCGGTGATCACCTCGATCCGGTTCGATATCATCTTCTGCTTGTTGCCCTGAATCACCACCGTGCGTTGGCGGCTCGCGGCCTGCTTCGCGCCCTGCTGCATCGTCTCCTGCTCATCGACGACGACGCCGGCATGCGCGGCGCCAATCGCCGCCAGCATCATTACGCCGGCGATCGCGGCGATCGTTTTCTTCATTAGGATTATCCTCCATGGATTCCTGAAATCTTGACTATCTCGCCGGCCGGATTCGCTCCGTCCGCGCTTTGCCGTTCGGTTATCATGCGATGCGCGGCGAGCGCCGCCAAGCCAAACAACACCCATGCCATCTCTTTGATCCGCCGCAGCACGCCAACCGCGAAGCCCACGCTGGCCCCATAGCCGAGCGCCGCAAGGATCAGCGCCTTGCCGCCTTCCTGACTGACCAGCTTGCCGGGAATCAGGAAAGTCGCGCGCTCGATCAGCAGTCCGAGCGCCTCGACCAGCAACGCCGCCAGCGCCGTGGGATGCGCGCCCAGCAGCGACAGCAGAATATAGATTTCCACCGGCCCCATGCTCCACGCCACCAGATAGCATAGCGCCGAAAGCGCGAGCCGGCCGCGCCGATGCTCATAAAAATCCAGCAGGACGCCATCGGCTTCGTCGGCGGCGGCGCGAATTTCCGGATGGGCGAGATGGTCGAGGTCGAGCTTCGCGGCGGCCTTCCAGAGCATCGCGAACGGATGCTTCATCTGCACATAAAGGAACCCGCCCGCCAGCGCGATCGCCAGCGCGAGTCCGCCGAGCGCCGGCCAGAACAGATGATGCACCCGGGCCGCGAACGGCAGCGTGATAATCAGCGCGCTGGCGATAAAACCGATCTGGCCGGCCATCTCGGTCAGCGCCGCGATAACCACGGTCGCCAGCGCGATCGCCATCTCCAGCTTCCGCCGCACCATCAGCGCCATCACGAACTGGCCGCCGAGCTGCGCCGAGGGCGTGACGTAATCGATCGCCTCGCCCGCGATTCGCGCGGCGAACAGCTCGCCGAAACCGAGCTCCGGCGGACAATCGACGATCGTCGCGCGCCATCCGAGCGTGTTGGCGATTCGCGAGACGCTCTCCAGCGTGATCGTCACGCCCAGCCCCCATCCGACCATCCGAATGTGCGCGAGCACCTGGGCGAGGCCGAAGTGATGCAGAAACCAGACGTAGAAGCCCAGCGCGATCAGCAGGATTAGGGTTTCGACGCGGCGCATTGATGGAATCGGGCGGCGGGCGCGCCGTTAGCGGGCGCCGATTCGCAACATTGTTTCAGCGCCCGTCCCCAAGCGCAAGGCGAAGCGCGTCGTGGCGACAGTTCCATCAAAAGGGAATCGTCCGCTCGCGCGAAATCTCTTAAGGGCAGACGTTTCATCGCCGCGAAAACAGCGCTCTCAGACCTTGAACCGGATATGGATGATGTCGCCGTCGCGCATCACGTAGTCGCGACCCTCCAGCCTGAGCTTGCCCGCCTCGCGCACCCTGGCGTCCGAACGCAATTCGGCGAAATCCTCGTAGCCGACCACTTCCGCCCGGATAAACCCGCGCGCGATATCGCTATGGATGCGCGCGGCCGCCTCCAGCGCCGTCGCTCCGCGCCTGAGCGACCATGCGTGCGCCTCCGGCTCGCCCGCGGTGTAGAAAGTCAGCAATCCCAGATGATGGAACAGCGCCGTGATCAGCCGCTCGCGCGCCGGACGATCGAGGCCAGCGTCGCGCAGCAACTCAGCCTGCCCGGCGTCATCGAGTTCCCACAGTTCGGCCTCGAACGCCGCCGCCAATCGGAACACTTCGAGTCCGCGCGCGACCAGCGCCTGATGCTCGGCGTCGCTCAATGCGGCGGTCGCGGCGTCGGCGTCGCAATTCACGACAATCAAGGCCGGCTTGCGCGAAAGAAACCCGAAACTGGAAAAGGTTTGCAGCTCCTGCGCGGTCATCTCCATCGTCCGGAGCGGCTTGCCCTCTTCCAGCCATTTCACGCATCGCTCGAGCGCCGCGCGTTCGAAATCGACGTTGCCCTTTTCCTTCTTGAGCCGTTCCAGCCGGCGCTCTGCCTGATCGAAATCGGCGAAGACCAGCTCGCCCTCCACGCTTTCGACGGCGGGGATCAGCGGCGTCTCGCGGCCGGCGAATTCAGGGATCACGATCAGCAGCGCGTCGAGGTCGCGAATCAGCGGCAACAGGCTGGGATCGAGCGCGGCGCCCTCTTTCTGCTCGCGCGGGTTCGGCGCGAAATCCACGACCGTCAATTCGACCGGAATTTTCTTTTTCGATCCGTAGGTTACTTCGAGAAAATCCAGCCGCGGGTCCGCCACCTTGAGATTGCCGGGCCGCGCGCGATTTTTCGCGTCGCCGCCGCCAGCGATCGGCGCAAGCCCGGCCAGGGCGTGAAACACAGTGGATTTGCCGGCGCCGCGCGCGCCGATTATGCCGCTTTTCAAATTCGCAACTCCAAAACGCAAAGGTTGGCATATCCGCACCGCGCAGGTAAGTCCCGCTGACCCTTCGGCGCCGCTTCGTGCTATGCAAAGCCGGTCACGGGAGGTGTACGGCGATGCCCCAGGCGCCTGTGGACTACCAGACGCGCTATCCGGTCGATTTCAGCGAGATCGACTCGCGCGTCCGTCAGACGGTCGTGCAGCTTTATGCCGCGGACGGCGGCAAAGCGCGCGGCCTGCTCTACGAGCCGCCTGCGGGCCGACCGCGCACGGTCGTGATCATGGCGCATCCGCGGGTCGATTTCGCCCAGCATTATTCGATTCCCTACTGGGTCGAAGCCGGCTTCGCGGCCTTCGCGCTTAACACCCGTTATCTCAACAACGATTCGACGATGCTGCACGAGAACCTGCTGCTCGATCTGGCGGCGGGTATCCGCTATCTGCGCGATGAATGCGGCTTCGCGCGAATCGTGATGCTCGGCAATTCGGGCGGCGGCTCGCTCTTCGCCTACTACGACGCCGAGGCGCGCAAGCCGGCCGGATCGCGCGTCGCGGCGCCGCCGGGCGGCGGCCCGCCCGATTTGAATCGGTTCGCGATGCCGACCGCGGACGGCTTCATCCTGCTCGCGGCCCATCCGGGACAGGGAATCGTGCTGATGGGCTCGCTCGATGCGGCGGTGGTCGATGAAAACGATCCGTTCGCGACCGATCCGGCGCTCGACCTGTACGATGAGCGCAACGGCTTCCGCAAACCGCCCGAGCCGTCGAAATATGCGCCCGATTGGCTCGAACGCTACCGCGCCGCGCAGCGCGCACGGGTCGCGCGAATCGACGCGATCACGCGCCGCCACGTCGAAGAGACCGCGATGGCGCGAATGGCGATGCGCGCGCCGGACTACGCCGATTGGCCGGCCGCGACGCGCACATTCATGACGCGCCGTTCGATGGCGCCGCATTACATGATCGTTTATCGAACGCAGGCTAATCCGAACTATACTGATCTATCGCTCGATCCTTCGGAGCGGGTCGTCGGATCAATCATCTCGGCCCGGCCCGACGTCGCGAACTATCACGCCTTCGGCCTTGGCCGGATCATGACGCCGGAGGCATGGCTTTCGACCTGGTCGGGTCTTAGCTCCTGCGCGCGTCTCGAACGCAACCTGCCGTTGGTCATAGTGCCGACGCTGGTGGTTGGCGCGGCGGCCGATCAGGACATCTTCGTCGGCGACGTCAAGCGGGAGTTCGAGCTTTCCGGGGCGGCGGACAAACAGATCGAATTTATCGCGGGCGCCGATCATTTCATGCGCGCCGGCGGCATGCGCAAAGACCTTGGCGATCCGCGTCCGCGGCTGATGCGCGTGCTGACGGCGTGGACCGCTGAACGCTTCCCGCCCTGACGTCCATGTGAAATAAAAACGGCGAAGTTGCGTCAAGCTATCAAACAGAAAGTCAACGACGGGAAAAGCTTTAACGCGTGAGGCGGCGGCGGAACGCCGCGTCGAGCGCGAGCGTGAGCGGCTTCCAGTCGCCGACCAATCCGAAATTCGCGCGCTCGAAAATAATCGCGTCGGGATCGGAATTGATCGCGACCACCGTCTCCGCCCGTTTGATTCCCACGGTATGGTTGGCGACGCCGCGGATGCCGATCGAAAAATAGAGCCGCGGCTCGATCGCCTTGCCCGTCAGCCCGACCTGCAACTGCCGCGGGACCCATCCTTTGTCCGTTACGCGCCGGGTCGCGCACAATGCGGCGCCGATCGTCCGCGCGAAGCTCTTGACCACTTCGACGCCTTCCGGCCCGCCGACGCCCATCCCGATTCCGACGACGACTTCGGCGCCGTCAAGCGGCGGCAGCGAATGGTCGACGTTCGAATTGGAGCTAATCAGGCGCGACAAAGGCTGGCCGGGCGCGATATTGATGCGTTCCATTTCCGCCTTGCGATTCGGATTCGGCTCGGCCAGTTCGAGCACGCCCTGACGAACGGTGGCCATCTGCGGGAACGTCCGCGAGAGGATCGGCGCCACGATATTGCCGCCAAAAGCCGGCTTCAGCGCAATTAAGCGATGCTCCGCGTCGAGTTCGAGGCCGATCGCGTCGCCTGTCAGTCCCAGCCCGGCCCGCGCCGCCAAACGCGGCCCCCAATCGCGCCCGCGCTCGCTCGCGCAGAGCAGCAGGCCCCATGGCTTCCGTTCCGCGATCAATCGCGCGAAGGCGGCGGCGAGCACGTCCGGGGAATAATTCGCAAACGCGGGACCGTCGATCAGGATCAGCCGGTCCGCGCCGTAGCTGGCGAGCATGCCGGAGTGAGGAGCGTCGGTCTCGCCCGCGCCGATCGCGAAAACCGCGCCGCCAAGCTCGCCGGCCAAGCGATCGGCCGCCGACAACAATTCAAGGCTGCCGAGCGTGATCTGGCCCGACAGGTCATGCTCGACGGCGACCCAGAGGTCGCGGCCGGGCGCCGCTTTACGGATCGCGGCGCCGATCGGACGGCGGCGGCGTTCGCGCGGCTTGAGCGCGCCGGCGCTATCGAGGGCGGCGACGACTTCTTCGGCGGCGCGCTCCGGATCGCTCGCGTCGATCATCCGGCATTCGACCTTCGGCGACGGCTGCGCGCGAACTTCCTGCACCCAGGTCGGCGAGCCTTTAAGCCCGAGCTGATCGGGCGCGGCGCCAAGGTCCGCCGCCGTGACCGTTTCGATCGCGCGGGATTGCGCGGCTTCGCGCGTCGCGGGGTCGATTTTGACCGGATTGATCAGCCGTTCGGCGCAGGTCAGCAGCGCCGGCATCCGGCATTCGACGACGTCGTGGCCCTCGTCGCTCTCGCGCTCGGCGCGGATTGAATCGCCGTCGAATTCGAGCTTGCGGACGCCGGTTATCTGCGCGATTCCGAGCAGTTCCGCGACTTCGGGACCGACCTGTCCGGTCTCGGCGTCGAGCGAATATTTGCCCATCAGGATCAGGTCGAAATTTTCGCGCTTGAGCCAGAGCGCCAACGCGCGCGCGGTCGCCAGCGTGTCCGCTCCGGCGAAGGCCCGGTCCTGCAGATGGACCGCGCGGTCAAGGCCCATCCCGAGCGCGTCGGTCAACGCCTCGCGCGCCTGCGGCGGGCCCATCGTGACCGCGCAGGTCTCAGCGCCGAAGCGATTTTTCAGTTCGACCGCCTGTGCGATCGCGCGCAAATCGTACGCGCTGATTACGTTGACGCCGTCGCGCCGGATAGTGCGCGTCTCCGGGTCGAAATTGGCGTCTTCGATCAGCGGAATCTGCTTGAGACAAACGGCGATCTTGCGCACCGGAACCACCTCGCGGGTCGAAAGCTAATCGAGCGGGCGCGCGGATGCAAATCGCGCCTGACGCGGGCGCGCACGCTTAAGCATCGGGCGCCAATCAGATAGTTTCGGCATGTGAGATTGCCGGCCAAACGACCTTCTCCGGCGGTGCTCGCCGCGATCGTGCTCATGATGGCCAGCGGCGCCATCGGGTGTCCAAATCGGGCCGGAAAGACCACTTTTCAGCCGGCTGAAAAGTCCAACACCATTCAGATCGTGGCGCTAGCGCCGTCAGTAGCGGAAACACTGTTTGCGATTGGTGCAGGCAAGGATGTCGTCGGCGTCTCGGAGTATTGCGACTATCCGCCGGCGGCTACCCGCCTGCCGAAGGTCGGAACGTTCCTGACGCCGAACCTTGAGGCGATCGCGGCGCTGCGGCCGACCATGGTGATCGGGCTGAGCAGCGCCGCGGACGTGCACGAGGTTCGCGCGCTCAATGCGATGAGATTCGGAGTGCTGATGGTCAATGACGATACGATCGCGGGGATTCGCGACAGCATCGTGCGGATCGGCGCGGCGGTCGGGCGGACGGCGGCGGCCGATGCGGTCCTGCGGAAGATTCAGTCGCGCTTCGCCGCGATCGAAACCGCGCTCAAGGGCGTACCGAAGCGGCGCGTGCTGATGGTCGTGGGACATCAGCCGATGGTCGCCGTGGGGCGCGGAACCTATCTCGACGAACTCATCACGATGGCGCATGGAACCAATATCGCCGACGCCGATTCGCATAGCTGGCCGCGGCTCAGCCTCGAATATATTATCGCGGCCCGTCCGCAAGTGATTTTGGACGGCCAGATGGGCACGGAGGCAAGCGCGAAATCCGGCTTCTGGAGCCGCTATCCGGAAATCCCCGCCGTACGCGACGGAAAGATATACGGCTACCCTGACGATCCGACGCTCCATCCGGGACCGCGCGTCGCCGAGTCGCTGCTGCTGATCGCCGAACGAATCCATCCCGAGGCGTTCCGCGCCGCCGCTGCCACCGCGGCAATCGAGCGAAAGTTCAAATCCGTACCGGCGCGGATAGAGGCGAAAAATTGAGCGGCGCGGCCCCGAAGCAAACTCCTCCGTCGGAAGGCGCGGACGAATCCCACGCCTCGGCCGCAACGGGAGCCGCGGCAACGGGCGCGCGCGATTATCTGACGCCCGCCCGCGTCGCGAGCGCGCTCGCAATCCTCGGCGCGATACTGGCCGCAACGATGCTCACGGCGCTGGCCTGCGGCAGCGCGCATCTGAGCCTGTTTACGGCGGTGCGCGATGCGGCAAGCCCGGATCGGGCGATCCTGATGAGCGTGCGGATGCCGCGGGTGATGATGGGCGCGGCGGTCGGCGCGGCGCTGGCAGTAGTCGGCGCGGCGTTGCAGGCGCTGGTGCGCAATCCGCTCGCCGAAGGTGGCATTCTCGGCATCTCGGGCGGGGGAGCCTTCGGCGCGGTGCTCGCGATGATCCTGTTTGCGCGCGTCGGCGGCGTGGACGCGATCGTCCCGGCCGCCGCCTTCGGCGCGGCGCTATTCTCCACCCTCGCGGTCTATCGGCTGGCGCAGGTGGACGGGCGGCTGGAGCCGCTCACGCTGCTGCTGGTCGGCGTGATCTTCAACGCCTTCTGGGGCGCGGCGATCATGCTGATCAACAGCGTGGTGAATTTCTATTTCACGCACAGCATCCTGTTCTGGCTGATGGGCAGCTTCGAAGCGCCAACGTGGCGCGAAGTCGGGATCGTGGCCGCGCTGGGGTTGGGCGGCTGCACGATCCTGATGAGCCGGGCGCGTGACCTGAATCTGCTGAGCCTCGGCGACGAGGAGGCGGCGCATCTGGGGGTGGAAGTCGATCCGCTGCGGCGGACGGTATTTGTCGTTACGTCGGTGATGATCGGCGCGGCCGTTTCGGTCAGCGGCATTATCACCTTCGTCGGCTTGATCGTGCCGCATGTGCTGCGCTCGATTCTCGGCCCGGATCATCGCCTGCTCCTGCCCGCGGCGCTGCTCGGTGGCGCGGCGTTCACGGTCGCGGCGGACCTGATCGCGCGAACCGCGATCGCGCCGGCGGAGCTTCCGGTCGGCGCGATCACTGCGCTGTGCGGCGGACCGTTCTTTATCTACGTGCTGCGCCATGAAGGACGGCGCGCCGTCGGACTCTGAGATGGCCGGCGAAACGACGATCGCGTCCGCCGACGCCAACGACGCTCGCGCCGCAGCGCCGGACGAGGTCGCACTGCGCGCGATCAAGGTGACGGCCGGTTACGGCGGGCGCGCGACAGTGCGCGATGTTTCGCTCGACGTGCGGCGGGGCGAGCTGCTGGCGATCGTCGGCCCGAACGGCGCCGGAAAATCCACGCTGCTGCGGGTGATGAGCGGCGCGCTCACGCCGTGGAGCGGAACGATCGAGATGGCGGGACGGCCGCTTGGAGATTACGACCGCCGCGCGATCGCGCGGCGGATGGCGACGGTGGCGCAGGAAAATCCGATCGCGTTCCGCTTCACTGTCCTGGAGGTCGTGCTGATGGGCCGCGCGCCGCATCTGGGAGCGTGGCGCTTCGAATCCGGGCGGGACCTGGCGATCGCGCGCAAAGCGCTCGATCATTTTGATCTTGCGCCGCTGGCGGGCCGCGCGATCCAGGAGCTTTCAGGCGGCGAGCGCAAGCGGGTGTTTCTGGCGCGGGCGCTGGCGCAGCGGCCCGAAATCGCGCTGCTCGACGAGCCGTCGGCGTTTCTCGACATGCGGCATGTGGCGGAAATTTTCGGCCGCTTTCGCGAATTGGCCGAACGGGAACGGATGGCGGTCGCGGCGACGATGCATGATCTGAACGCCGCCGCGCTCTATGCCGACCGCGTGCTGCTGATGAAAAACGGCGCGGCCGCGGGCTACGGCCGTCCCGAAGAGGCGCTGACGGCGGAACGGCTGAGGGCGGTTTACGATACGGAAGTTTACGTCGGGCGGAATCCGGCGACCGGCGCGCTCGCGATTCTGCCGACCGGCTCCGCGCGCCGGCCAGCGCCATAACCCGGACGGGGGAAATTGCGCGGAGGGCTGGCGGCGCCTAAGCTGTTTGTATGGACGCGCGCGCGGAGGACGGCGGATTGAACCTGATTTTCGACGCCGACGACACGCTGTGGGAGTCTAACGTCCATTTCCTCGAAGCCGAGGCCGAGTTTATCGCCGAGCTGGAACGGGAAGCGGCGCGCCATCGCCGCGAAATTGAAGCGGCGCTACGCCGCCACGAGCTGGAAATAATCGAAACGCACGGTTACGGCCGCGGCGCCTACGTCGTCGCGCTGCATCGCGTGGCCCACGAGCTGACGCCGGACGAGCGACGGCATCGGATGCGCGCGCGGACCGAGGAGATCGGCGCGCGGCTGATCGATCGATATTGCGCTCCGCTGCCCGCCGTGCCCGAGACGCTGGAAGAGCTCGCGCGGCGCCATCGGCTGATACTCTTCACCAAGGGCAATCCCGGCGAACAACTGCGCAAGCTCGAGCGGTCGGGCCTGCGGCATCACTTCAGCCGGGTCGGCGTGCCGCGCGAAAAAGATCCGGCGGCCTACCGGCTGCTGGTGGCGCAGGCCGAACTCGACCCCGAGCGCACCTTCATGATCGGCAACAGTCCGCGATCCGACATCAATCCGGCGCTGCGCGCGGGACTGGGCGCGGTTTTCATTCCGTATCCGCATACGTGGGAGCTTGAGCACGAGCCGCTCGACGAAACGCACGAGCGGTTTATCGCATTAAACGGCTTTCACGAATTGCGGCGTGTGTTCTAGACTGAAACGCCAATGTCCACGGCAAGCCTGAAAATATCCGAGGCGCCTGCCGAAGAGTCGCGGCCGCGCCGCCGGCAGGGCGGTCCGCGCAAACCGCCGATACCGCTGCGCCCGCTGCATCGGATGTGGCGACGGACGATCGACGCGGTCGAAGTCGTGCGGGTGGATTTGCCGGTGCGCGGGCTGGCCGCCGGGCTGAACGGAATCGTGGCGTGCCAGATCAGCGACTTCCACGTCGATCGCGACGAGGACCTGGCGCGCCTGCAGAACGCGGTGCGCACGATCAATCGCGAATCGCCCGATTTCGTCTTTCTGACTGGCGACTATTTTTCGGGACCGGACACGATGCGGCGCTATCTCGGCGAGTTCGAGCGGGCGCTGGCGGGGCTTGCGCCGAAGGTGGGAGTCTTCGCGATCGCGGGGAATCACGATCACTGGTCGTCGTTCGGCACGATCGCGCAGGCGCTCAGGGACGCGGGCGCGCGCGTGCTGGCGAACGCCAACGAACGCGTCGCGATCCGCGGCGAAGAGGTCGTGATCGTCGGAATCGACGATTTATGGTCGCGGCGGGCGGAGCCGTCGCGCGCGTTCGCGGGCGTGCGGCCGGACGATTGCACGATCGTGCTGGCGCACAATCCCGACACCGCGCTCTACGCGCGCCATCTGGGGCCGGGCGTGATGCTGTCGGGGCATACGCACGGCGGCGTGGTGCGGATTCCGTTTTACGGCTCGCTGATCAGGTCGGTATTGCGAATCGGCAAGGAATATTACGCGGGACTGAACCGCTACGGCGATTTCTATATCTACACCAATCGCGGCCTGGGAACGTTCTGGGTCCGCATCAGAATCAACTGCCGGCCGGAAATATCGCGGTTCCGGCTGGTCCCGCTGGCGGACGGCGGCGGCGCGGCGAGCGCGAAAACGAAACGGCGGCGGCGCAAGCGCAATCCCGCCTGAACGCGGCTGGCCGAGAGAAAATTTTCGTCGAATAGGCGCGCGCGGCGCGCTACGCTGTGATCCATCGGCGCGCGGCGGCGCCTGGCGATGACGCAAACTGAACGGCGAATTGTCGCGGTGGCCGGCGGTTCCGGCTTTATCGGACGCGCGATCGCACACCGCCTGGCGAACGATCCGGGCGCGGCCGTGCGGGTGCTCACGCGCGATCCGCAACGGGCGCGGGCGCGCTTCGCCGGCGACGCGCCGAATATCGAATTTGTCGCGGCCGACGTGACGCAAGGCGCGCGGCTCGGCGAGGCGGTCGCGGGCGCGGCGGCGATCGTGAACGCCGCGCAGTTCGACGGCTACCCGATCGAAAATCGGGCGCGCGGCCTGACCTTCCAGCGCGTCGATTACGGCGGCACGGTCGCGCTGCTAGCGGCGGCGCAAGCGGCGGGAGCGGAACGATTCATCTACATCAGCGGCGCCGCTGCCGACGAGCGGTCGGCGATCGGCGCGTTCCGCTGGAAAGGCCGCGCGGAACGGGCGATCAGGGAGTCGGGGATCGAGTTCACGATCCTGCGGCCGTCGCTGGTGTACGGACCGGAAGACCGGGTCGTGAACACGATCGCGAGAACGCTCAAGTTCGCGCCGGCGATGATAGTTCCGGGCGACGGCCAGCAACGGCTCCAGCCGCTGCTGGTGGACGATCTGGCGGCGTGCGTGGCGCTGGCCGCCGGCGGACGGGGCCGCGACGGAATTTACGAAATCGGCGGGCCGGAAGCGATGACGTTCGACGCGCTGGTGCGATTGGTGATGGAAATCACCGGACGCCGGCGGCCGCTTATCCATATTCCCGAAGCGGCGCTGCGCCTGGCCGGCAGAATCGCGGAGCTGGCGCCGGGGGCGCTGTTTTCGCGCGAGGCCGTGGATTTTCTGGTCGCGGACAACGCCTGCGATCTTGCGGCGCTGCGCGCCGAATTCCCGCTTACGCTCACGCCGGCGCGCGAGGGACTGAAATACCTCGCCGCAGTCTGAAGCGAATTGCGATCAGGCGGCGCGGCGCCATCCGGAGCCTTCATGCCCGAAGCGAAAGAGTTCGGGATGGAGGATTTCGGCGAGAATTTCCAGCGATTCGACGATACGCGGGCCGGGTCGGTTGAAATACTGATTGCCTTCGCCGAGAAAGACGCGCCCGTAGCGCACCGCGCGCAGATCGTTCCATCCGGCGCGCGCGGTCAGCGCGGATAGTTCGGCGGCGGTGCGCTCCATCGTGAAGCCGCACGGCGCGATCAGGATAACCTCGGGGTCGGCGGCGGCGAGCGCGTCGAATTCGATCCATGAGGAATGCTCGCCGGCCTTGCCGAAGAGACTGGCCCCGCCCGCGGCCTCGATCAATTCGGGCATCCAGTTGCCGGCGCCCATCAGCGGATCGAGCCATTCGATGCAGGCGACGCGCTGGCGCCGCCCGGCGGTCGCGGCGCGCGCGCGAATGCTTTCCATGCGGCGCCTGAGTCCGCCGACCACCTCGGCCCCGCGCGCGGCGGCGCCGAGCGTGGCGGCGACCCGCTCCATATCGCCGAAAACCTCGGCCATGCCCCACGGCGCGAGCGAAACGATGCGCGGACGCGCGCCCGTCCATTCGGCGACGGCGTCTTCCACGTCGCGCAGGCTGACGGCGCATACGTCGCATTGCGCCTGCGTGACGATGAAATCGGGCCGCAGGTCGCGGAGCTTCGCGGCGTCCACGCGATAGACGGCGAGCGCGTCGGCAAGGATGCGCTTGACGCGATCGTTGACCTCGGCGCTGGCGCCCTCGGGATCGAAGCGCGGCGCGGTAAGCGCGGGCAGCGCGGCGACGCCGGCCGGAAAATCGCATTCGTGGGAACGGCCGACGAGTTGGTCCTGAAAGTCCAGCGCACAGACAATTTCGGTGGCGCTGGGCAGCAGCGAAACGATTCGAGGCATCGCGATATTTTTTGCGCGTCGTGAAGGCGGCGATCAAGAGGCTGGCGCTCGCGGGTCCGCGCCGGAAGCTCCCGCGCAACGATAGGCGAAGCGCGGCGCGCGATGCTATACCACGGCCAGTACCGGAGCGGAAACGACGCGCGCGGGCCGCGGCGCAACGTTCGCGCGCGAGGAGGAATCCAGATGATTCACATTCACTATTTCATCACGCGCAAGCCGACGCTCGGCGACGCCGAGTTCCATCGCTACTGGCGCGAAACGCACGGCCCGATCGCGGCGCGGATCCAGCAGAGCAAGCGCTACGTGCAGAGCCATCGCATCCCTTATGAAGGCTCCAATTCGCCGTACGACGGCGAGGCGGAGGTGCTGATCGACGGACTCGCGGCGCTGGACGATTTGCGCAAGAGCCGCGAATATCTTGACGGCGCGCTCGCCGACGAACGGAATTTCATCGATTTGACGCGGGTCGAATGGATGGCGACGCATGACCACGTGATCGTGGACGGGCCGACCGGCGCGCCGCTGATCAAGGGCGTATGGCAGCTCAAGCGCAAGGCGGGGATGCCGCTCGGCGACTTCCGCAAGTACTGGATCGAAACGCACGGATCGCTGGGCGCGAAACTGCCCGGCCTGCGCCGCTACGTACAATCGCATCTGGTGGACGAGGCCTATCTGTACGCCGAGCCGGCCTTCGACGGCGTCGCGCAGCTATGGTTCGACAGCGTCGCGGCGATGAAGGCGTCGTTCGATTCGGCGGCGGGAAAGGATCTGACCGCGGACGGGCCGAAATTCATCGATAATTCAAAGCTGCGATTATTCGCGGCGCAGGAGCATATCGTGGTGGCGTCGCGCTAGGCGCGGCGGTTATCGCGCAATCGGGAGAGGATGACAGTGGCTGGATTGTTGAATGGAAAGGTTACGCTCGTAACGGGCGGAGGTTCGGGAATCGGACGGGCGGCGGCGCTGGCGTTCGCGCGGGAAGGCGCGAAGGTGCTGGTCGCGGACGTCGCCGAGGACGGCGGCCGCGAAACCGCGAAGCTGGTGCGCGACGCGGGCGGCGTCGCCGAGTTCGCGCGGTGCGACGTCTCGCGGGCGAGCGAAGCGGAAGCGCTGGTCGCGGCCGCGGTGAAGGCGTTCGGCCGGCTCGACGGCGCCTACAACAACGCCGGCGTCGCGGGGAAAATCGCGCGCACGGCGGACGACACCGAAGACAACTTCGACCGCATCATGGCGGTGAATCTGCGCGGCGTGTGGCTCTGCATGAAGTACGAGATCATCCAGATGATCAAGCAGGGCGCGGGCGGCGCGATCGTCAACACCGCGTCGGCGGCGGGACTGGTCGGATCGCACGGGATGCCGGCGTACACGGCGTCGAAACACGGCGTGATCGGCCTGACCAAGACCGCGGCGCTCGAATACGCGAAGGCCGGAATCCGCGTGAATTCGGTATGTCCGGGCGTGATCGACACGGCGATGGTCGCCGGGATGGTGTCGGCGCATCCGCGGCTCAAGGAAGCGCTGGTCGGGGTCGAACCGGTGGCGCGGATGGGCCGGCCGGCCGAAATCGCGGAAGCGGTAACGTGGCTGCTGTCGGACCACGCATCGTTCGTGACCGGCGCGTCGATGCCGGTGGACGGCGGCATGACCGCCCGCTGAACAATCGGGCGGGCGCGAACCAATCGATTCGCGCCCGCCTGAACGACTCCGCCGCGGCCCGGCGCCGCGCCCAAATCTAGAGTTTGGCCGCAGGCTCGACGAATTCCTTCGCCATCTTTTCCAGCTCTCTTTTCATTCCGGCCTCATCGCCGGGCATGTCGAATCTGACCAGCGCGACTTCCTCGACGCCCGCGTCGCGATAGCGCTTGAGGTCGTCGGTAGCGATCGGCTTGCCATACGGCGAGACCGCCAGTTCGACATCGGAGCGCTTGCGGCCGTTGGCCTTCAGCAACTCCTCAATGCGGCGGATTTTCGCCGCGGCTTCGTCGGGCAGCAGGTTAAAACCGATCCATCCGTCGCCGTATTCGGCGACGCGCCGCATCGCCGGACCGCTCTCGCCGCCGAACCATACGGGAACGCGCCGATGATTGACCGGCTTCGGATTGCAGATCGCGCCGCGGAAATTCACGAATTCGCCGCTGTAAGAGCTTTGATCGTTGGCCCATAGCGCGCGCATCGATTCGATGCATTCGCGGGTGCGATGCGCGCGACGCTCCCACGGCACGCCGATCGCTCCGAACTCCTCGGCCAGCCATCCGATTCCCGTGCCGAGCACCAGGCGTCCGCCGCTCAGATGATCGACCGTCGCGACGGTCTTCGCGAGCACGACCGGATTGTGCTCGGGCACGAGGCAGATCCCGGTCGCGAGCCGGATTTTCGAAGTGAGCGCGGCGGCGTAGCTGAGCGTGGCGAACGGATCGCCAATCGGCGCGTCCAGCGGCATCGGGAAATCGCCCGCCGAATAGGGATAACGCGACGAAAACTCGGCGAGCAGCACCACGTGCTCCGGCGCCCATATCGTCGCGAAGCCGAGACGTTCGGCGTTGACCGCAAGCGTGCGAATCGCGCCCGCGCTGGCCGAAGGACCGATGCCGATCGCGAAGTATCCGATTTTCATGGCGTATGGTTCTCCTGAAAGATTATTTTGAATTGTCGCGAATCGAATCCGGTGAACTAGATTTTTGCCGCCGGCTCGATCCATTCGCGCGCGATTTCTTCGAGATTCGCGACCAGGCTCGCTTCGTCGCGCGGCGGCCTGAGCGTAATCAAAATCACTTCGCTGACGCCGAGGTCGCGGTAGCGTTTGAGATCGTCGGGCTTGATCGGTTTGGAATACGGCGAGACCGTCAACTCGACGTCGGACAACTTGCGGCCGTTGGCTTTCAGCAATTCCTCGATGCGCCGGATTTTCACCGCGGCGTCTTCGGGCGCGAGGTTGAAACCGCACCAGCCGTCGCCATATTCGGCGACGCGGCGCAACGCCGGTCCGCTTTCGCCGCCGAACAGCACCGGCACGCGCCGGTTGCCCGCGGGTTTGGGAAAACTCCGAACGCCCTCGAACGAAACGAATTCGCCGCGATGATCGCTCCGGTCCTCGCTCCACAACTTGCGCATCACCTCGATATATTCGCGGGTGCGATGCGCGCGCCGCTCCCATGAAATTCCGAGCGCGGCAAACTCCTCCTCGAGCCATCCGATGCCGACGCCCAGCGCGAAACGGCCGCCGCTCAGGAAGTCGAGCGTCGCGATCGTCTTGGCCAGCACGAGCGGATTATGTTCAGGCACAAGGCAGATTCCGGTCGCCAGGCGGATGCGCGAGGTCGCGGCGGCGATCGTCGCAAGCGAGATGAACGGATCGAAGATCGGCGCGTTGGTTTGCGCCGGGAGTTGGCCGTTTTCGGTGTACGGATAGCGCGAGGCGTACTTGTCGAGCAGCACGACGTGCTCGGGCACCCACAGCGTCGCGACGCCGACCCGCTCGGCATGGGTGGCCAGCGTCTTCAGCAGCCCGCCCCCGGCCATCCGGTTCGTGCCGACCGCGAATAATCCTATTTTCATGTTCGATCTCCTGGCGCGCGCCGCGCCGCGGCGGCATCGGGCGACCATTACTACGCCTTCCTCCGCGATCACAAGCGGCGCGCACGCACGCGGCGGGCGTCAGACGTGATTGCGGAGCATCAATTCCTTCGGATGCGGCTCAAGATAAACTTGGCCGGCCAGGTAAGCGACGCCGAAGCGGCGCACATAATGGCGCATCAGCGTAATCGGCACGATCAGCGGCAAAAGTCCGCGGCGGTAATCCTCGATCAACGCCGCAAGCTCGCCGCGCGAGCCGGAATCCAGACAGTCGCGGAAATAACCGGCAATATGCTGCAACACGTTGACGTTCCGCGCGGGCGAAACGATTTTGGCGAGCGCGCCCATGAATTCCCGCTCGTAGCGATCGCGCAATTCGCGGCGATCGAGCGTTTTGGCGCGCGCCACCGTGCGGCCCAGCTCGGCGTAGATGCGGGGCGAATGGGCGAGCAATTGCAGTTTGTGCGCGGTGTGAAACGCGACCAGGCCGCCTGCGCTCCATCGCGAACCGAAAAAATCGCGCAAGCGGCGATAGGCGAAGACCCGCTCGACAAAATTCTCGCGCAGGCGCGGATCGCTGAGCCGGCCTTCCTCCTCGACCGGCAGATTCGGATAGCGCGCCATCAGCGCCGCCGCGAAAAATCCGCGGCCGTCGCGCGCGGGCATCCCGCCCGGACCATAGACACGCACGCGTTCCATTCCGCAACTGGGCGAATCTTTTTTCAGGACGTAACCCGAGAGTTCTTCGCGCTCCAGCGCGTGCGCGCGGCGCGCGGCGAATTCATTCATCGCCGCCGCATGGTCCGCGCCGCTTTTGGCGCCGACCATCCGAATTTCTCCGCCGTCGCGCACCAGCCGCAGCGATTCGCGCGGCACGCCCAGCCCCAATTCGAACTCGGGACAGACCGGCACGAACTCGACGAAACGGCCAAGGACGCCGGTCAGGAAATCATTGCGCTTGTGGCCGCCGTCGAAGCGCACTTCGGCGCCGAGCAGGCAGGCGGAGACGCCGATTTTGATCGGCGCGTTCGCGGCGGCGGATGGCGCGTATGCCGCCATTCAACGCGCGGCTCCGCAGCTAATCGCACGGAGCATTTGGCTCGTGCGGCTGCGCGTGACATTGGATGCGATCGCGTTTCGCGTCATTTGAACGCCGCCGGCGACGGCCGCTCGAGCCATCGCGCGAGATACGCCCGGCTGTCGAATTTTCTGCCCGCGCCGGCCGCCGACATATAGCGAATCATCCCATAAACCGGGCGTTCAGGCCCCCACGCGCGATCGTGCTTTCCGCCGATCGCCCACGCGATGCCGGCGTAGCCGTTCGGGTCGCGCCCGTCGAGCTCGTAACGATCGTTGAGACGCACGGCGATCTCACAGGCGGCGCGCGGCGACTTGCTCCATTCGAGAATCTTCTTCGCCCAGTACATCCGCATGTAGCCGTGCATCCATCCCGATTCGACCATCTGGCGTTGCGCGGCGTTCCAGAGCGGATCGTGCGTTTCGGCATTTTCAAATTGCCGCTCGGAATAGACGCGCTCGCGCGGATCGCCGCGATGCGCCGACAGCGATTGCAGCGCCCAGCGTTCGCATCCTTCGATTTGGCGAAAACGCCGATTGTAAATCGTAAAGTTGATCGCGAGCTCGCGCCGCACGATCAATTCTTCGAGAAACGCGCGCCGATCCGCTTCCGGCGCGCCGGCGTCGCGCGCCGCCAGCGCCGCCGTATGAGGTCCGATTTGTCCGTAATGCAGATAGGGCGAAAGCCCGCTCGTCGCGTCTTTTTCGGGCCGGTTGCGCTCGCTCGCATAGCGCGGCAGGCGATCGCGAATAAACCGCCGGAGCCGGGCACGCGCTTCGCTGCCGCCGCCCGGAAATTCCGCGACGGGGCCGACCGAGCGATCGATATTCAGCGAGGCGAGCGCGGCGGCCGAAGGCGCGAGCGCGCCGGCAGGCGGGGTTGCATTCCACGCGATATGGACGGCGCGATTGCCGATCGGCGTGAGAAACCGATCGAGCCGTTCGTGGATGCGCGGCCGAATCGTGCGCGCGGCGTAATGCTCGCGGCCGATTTGCGCGGCCGGCACAATCAGGTCGGCGTCGACGCAATAAAGCGGGCGCCCGCCGCAGGCGCGGGCCAAGCCGCGCCACGCATCCGCGGACTGTAGAGGATCGCGGTCGATTACGATCGCGGACGGGCAAACCTCGCTGACGATACGCGCCAGATCGTTCGCGGCGCCCGGCCCGTCGGCCACGCGCATCGCAAACCCGATTTTTCTTTTCGCCAGTTCCTGCGCGGTCTCCTCGAGTCCTTGCAGCATGAACGTCAGATGGCGGGCGTTGGCGTGCGGATGGCGCGGATTGAGCCGGAAATAGACCAGCACCGGGAGACGCTGTTCGTTGGCGATTTGGATAGCGGATTCAAGCGCCGGATTGTCGAAGGCGCGCTGCGCACGCCGCATCCAATACAGGACGCACCGGCCTTCCGCGCCGGGCGGATTCCCGCCTTCGATCGCGATCCGCGGATCGTTGCGTAATTCCTGCAGAAAATTCACTGCGAGCGCGCCGCCATACGGACACGCTACGCGATCGCGCCGCGCGACACAGCGAAAATTTGCGTGATAAATTTTTCCGCAGCCGAGCGCTCGCGGCCGCGATCAAGCCAGCGCGTACGGATAGCGCTCCGTCATCGCCGGCATCGACAGCCCGGCCTGTTCGATCCTCCGGCCAATCATCGTCAGGTAAAGTTCGGCGAGTTCGCCGTTGTCGCGCGCCTTGAGTCCGTAACGCAGGCAGTCGAAGGTGAACCCGCTGCCCGAGGGTCCGAAGAAATTCGCCGCCATCGGCAGCCATTCGCGCAGCGCGGCATTGACGCGGCCGGCGCCGAAGCGTTCGGCCGCGTCGCGCAACGCCGACGCCGCGAACTGTTCGTGATCCTCTTCGTCATCGAGAATGATCTCCGCCGCCCGCACATGCGGCGCGTAACTCGACTCGCGATAATTGACGCCGATCATCAGCAGGCCCGTAACGTCGAGGCTGAGCGAGGCCATCAGCAGCGCGAGCGAATCGACAGGCGCCTCGGCGAAGCGGCGCGGAGCGGCGAAAGACGGCGACTTCGCCGCCTTGACCATCGAGCGATCGGCCTGCTCCTCGGTCGTTCCAAGTTCTTCGAGCAGCCGGTAAACCAGGCGCGCGTGCTTTTTTTCCTCGATGAAATTTTTTCTGATGGTCGGCGCGAGATCGGGATCGTCGATCGCCGCGAGCGCCTGCTGGTAGCCGATCGCGGTCAGTTTCTCCGCCAGCGCGTGCGCCGCCAGCAGCCGCATCAGGGTCTTGCCGTAATGCGGCTCGACGCGGCGATCGAGCAAATCGGCGGCTTCGATCGAAGCGGTGGAATACTGCCGCTTCATCTTGTTGCGATCGCGCCCGCGCGCCGGTTACTCCGCCTGATGGCGCGACGGCAGCACGACGCTGGCGCTGCCGAGGGTCGTCTTTTCGCCCTTGGCGTTTTCGAGCCAGATTTCGCAGTCAACCAGATGCTGGCCATGCTCGGAATGCTTCTTGACGACTTTGCCCTTGCACACGATCATCGAGCCCGGCTGATCCATGCCGCGGTATTGCACGGAAAGCTTGCGCAACCATCCGTGCTCGCCCGCGAAATCCGTGACCAGCTGGCCGAGAAACGCGTTTTTGAGCGCGCCGTGCAGGATTACGCCGGGAAGATTGTTTTTTATGGCGAAATCCTTGTCGTAATGAATCTGGTAGAAATCGCCCGACGCGCCGGCGTATTTGACCAGTTGCTGGGTGGTCGGATGCTTTTCGAGCGGCGGAATTTCCTGGCCGACTTCAACGTCTTCAAAATATCGCTGTTTGTGCGCCATTGTGGTTGCTCCCGTCTCGCGCCTCAGTAACGGATCGCGGTCGAACGCTGCAGCGCGCAGATCTTGCCGAACTGGTTCGTGTAGCTGGTTTCCGTGGTGATGAACACCATCGTGCCGAGCCGGCCGGCGCTTTCGCGCAGGTCCGCGATTTTGGTCTGCACGGTGATGCGATCGCCGGGGCGAATCGGCTCGAAATATTCCCAATCCGAGCCGCCGTCGAGTCCGCGGAAGCTTTCGCCCATGTCGAGCTTGACGTCGGGAATCGCGGCCGAAAGCGAACGGCAAAAGGTGGGCGGCGCGATCATCCCGCCGAACCGCGTCTGACGCGCCTCGGCCTCATTGTTGAACAGCGGATTCGGATCGCCGATCGCCTCGGCGAAACGGCGAATCGCGCCGCGTTCGACTTCGATCGTGCGCGCTTCTCCAGCTTTGCCGATCTGCTTTCTGGCTTCTTCGGTGACGTATTTGTTCGCCATATTTGTTCACTCCGCGCGCGCCTGGGACGCCGCGGCGATTTTCGCATGGTCCCAGCTCGCCCATTTCACCGGCGTTATCCTTATCGCCACCCGCTTGGCGGCCTGCCGCCGGTACGTTTCCGAGATTTCCCCGCCTTCGGCCAGATCGCTGCGGCCAGCGAGCCGCGCCTGCTTGCGCATCACCAGCCGCATCGCCGCCAGCACGGCGTCCTTGTCCTCGACGATCTCGGCCTGCCCGCGAATCATCACGCCCTGCAACTTGTCATAGGCGACGCCGCGATCGACCATCACCGCCGCCCGCGGATTTCGCCGCAGGTTCAACACTTTCTGCGCTTTGCCGAAACTGGTCATGACTATATCGCCGTTCGCGTCGCGCGCGAAGGACATCGCCACCAGATGCGGGTAGCCGTCGCGATCGATCGTCGCCAGCGCGGCGTTCATCACGCTGTCAAGGAAATTCGACGCCTCGTCGGGCGTCATGCGGATTATTTTGCGGGTGTCGGTGTCAGCCACGATTTTCCAGACCTTATGAAGCTCTCGCGATGGAGCGGATTCGCCCAACTGGTCTAATATATTGACCGGGCGCGCGACAAGCGCGCCGGAGGTTGGCGCGATGGCGACGATTGCGGCCGATCGAATCGCAAAGGAGCTGGAATCGCTGCCCGGATGGGAATTCGGCGGCGGCGCGATTTCAAAACTGTTCCGTTTCAGGGAATTCATGGACGGCGTGCGCTTTATCGACCGTATCGCGGAAATCGCCGAAGCCGCCGACCATCATCCCGATATTCACGTCAACTACACGCGCGTCCGCTTCGCCTGCTCGACCCACAGCGAGGGCGGCGTGACGGAAAAAGATCTGCGGCTGGCGCGGGAGATAGAACGCGAGTTCGCGCTGCGGGCGGCCTGACACGCCGCAGCGCGTCGCCGCGCGTCAGCGCTTGCGCGGCACAAAATGCTGCACGCCCTTGCCGCTCCGCTCGATTTCGCGAATCAAATCGCGCAGGTCGTCGGAATCGCCGACAAAATCGATTTCCGTGGTGTCAACCACCAGCAACGGAGCGTCTTCGTAATAGAAAAAGAAATCGCGGAACGCCGCCGACACGCGCTCAAGGTATTCGACGCCGATATGCCGCTCGAAGTCGCGCTTGCGCCGCCTGAGCCGCTCCAGCAGAACTTCGACGCTCGCGCGGATATAAACCACCAGATCCGGCTTCGGCATCCGCGCGTCGAGCAAGCGATAGACCTTGTCGTAGAGCGCAAGTTCGTCGGGCGCGAGGTTGAGCGACGCGAAGATGCGATCCTTGGCGAAGAGATAATCGGCGACCGTGGCTTGCGCGAACAGGTCCTGCTGCGCCAGGTCGCGCTGCTGGTGGTAGCGCGCGATCAGAAAATTCAGTTGGACGGGCAGCGCGTATTTGTCCGGATCTTCGTAAAATCGCGCTATAAACGGGTTCTCTTCGGCCTGCTCGAGCACCAGCCGGGCGTTCAATTCGCGCGCCAGCGCCCGCGCCAATGAGGTCTTGCCGACGCCGATCGGCCCTTCGACCGCAATATAGCCGCCTCGCGGATGCATCGAGCCGCCAGCGCCGCCCCTCCTCCCGGCGAACTGCGCTCTTTGGTCCGGATTTACCCATGCGGCCGCATCGCCGCGGCCGGCGCCGGACCGTCAGTTGTCGGCGGGCTTGGGTAGCGGGAAGTGAATCCGCTCCTCCTTGATCTTCATCAGCTCGACCGCCGCGCCGCGCTTCGAGAATGCGCCGATTATTTCTTCCACCAGCCATTCCGGCGACGACGCGCTGGCGGTCAGGCCGAGCGCCCGCACCCCCGCGACCATCTCCGGCTCGACGTCTTCCAGCGAATCGACCAGAAACGCGCGGCCTCCGCGCATCCGCGCCACTTCGACCATCCGGTTGGCGTTCGAGCTCTGGCGCGAACCGACCACCAGCACCACGTCGCTCACGTCCACCAACTCTTTCACCGCGTTCTGCCGATTCTGCGTCGCATAGCAGATGTCGTCGGTCTTGGGCGTCGCCAGCGCCGGAAACCGCCGCTTGAGCGTCATCATGATATCGCGCGTGTCGTCCACGCTGAGCGTGGTCTGCGTGACCGCCGCCACGGCGCTCGGGTCGGACACTTCAACCGCCTCGGCCTCTTCAACCGTCCCGACCAGCAACATCTGGCCGGGCGCCACCCCCATCGTGCCTTTGACCTCTTCGTGGCCGGCGTGTCCGACCAGGATCACGGTCTTGCTTTCAGCCGCATAGCGCTCGACTTCGGAATGAACCTTGGTCACGAGCGGGCAGGTCGCGTCGATAACTCTCAGATTGCGGGCGCGCGCGCGCTCCCATTCGCTGGGCGCGACGCCATGCGCGCTGAAAATCACGCGCTGGCCCTCGGGAACCTCGTCGAGGCTTTCGACGAAGATCGCCCCTTCACGCTCAAGCGCTTCGAGTACGAAGCGGTTGTGCACAATCTGATGGCGCACATAGAGCGGCCGGCCATATTCGCGCAGCGCGCCACGCACCGCCTCGACCGCTCGATCCACGCCCGCGCAAAAGCCGCGCGGCTCCGCCAGAATTATCTTTTCGACCGTAATTTCGCTGGGCAACATCGATGGGAACTGTGTTAAACGATACTGGCCGTTCGGTCAATATCGTGTCAACGGGCGCTGCAGGCGATCCGCGACGGCACAAGGCGTCGTGGCGTCAGGCGTGATCGGCGTGCGGCGGATGCGAGGTCTGGCATCCGACCCAGATTTCGCCGCCCTCGAAATGCTCTTTCTTCCAGATCGGCACGATTTCCTTCAGCCGATCGATTGCGAAACGGCAGGCGTCGAACGCTTCCGCCCGATGGGCCGCCGAAACCGCGATCGCGACCGAGGTTTCGCCGATTTCGACCACGCCCACCCGATGCTGAATCGCGATGCGCACGATTGCGTAACGCCGTCCGGCTTCGATCGCCAGCTTGCGCATCTCGCTCAGCGCCATCGGCTCATAGGCCTCGTATTCGAGCCGGATCACGCGCCGGCCCGCGTTGCCCTTGCGCGTCGTACCCGCGAAAGTAACGGCCGCGCCGGCTGAAGGATCGGCGACCGCGGCTTCGAGCGCGGCGATATCGATCGCGCCGCGGCCGATCGAAACCGGGCCGAGCCACGGCGCCTCGGAACCGCCGCTGACCGGCGGAATAAACGCCACTTCGTCCCGATCCCGCGGCCGAAAATCGGCCTCGACGTATTCCTGATTCACCGCGAACGCGACTCCGTCGTGATGGCCGCCGAGGGCCGGAAATTCTTCGAGCAGCCGCGACCAGATTTCGCCGACGGTCAGCCCCGGCGCGAATTCGCGTTCGATTTCGCTGGTCCGCGCGCGCTCGCGCAGGGTGGCGAAAAGCTTGATCGTCAATCGGTTCATCGCGTTCTTACGTGCCCAGTCCAAGCAGATGGCCAATGTGGCCAAGTTCCGGCAACAGCAGTTTTTCCATCGCCAGCCGGCATCCGGCCGTCGATCCCGGCAGCGCCACGACGATTCGCCCACCCGCGATTCCGGCAACCGCCCGGCTCAGCATCGCCGCCGCTCCGATCTCCTGGTACGAGAGCATCCGGAACAGCTCGCCAAATCCTTCAATTTCTTTTTCCAGCAGCGGGCGAATCGCCTCGATCGTCTGGTCGCGCGGCGCGACTCCCGTGCCGCCGTTGACGATCGCGCCGTCGCATTCCGCAAGCGCCGCTCTGACCGCCCCCGCGATTCGTTCGGGATCGTCGGGCACTATTTCGTAGCGGCCAACGTGATGATTGGCGGCTTCCAGCAATTCACGAATCAACCGGCCGCTTTGGTCATCGGGAACGGAGCGGGTGTCACTCGCCGTGATCACCGCCAGCTTGAGACGGCGTCCGGCGGCGCGCCGGTGATGCTCATGCACTGCCACTTTTCAAGATTTACAACATCGCAAAGATTATTATAAGCGTCGCTCGTGCGATCCGGGGCCAAGATTCTCGTTCGTCGCGAACCGGCGCTCCGGCCGATCGCCGCGGCGAACCGCGCGCACCGTCCGGAGCTTTAGGATGCCGCCGGATAACGAATTCGCGCCGCCGCCCGCCGATATCCACAACCTGCGCCTCGCCGCGAATATCCATCCGCCTGATTGGCGCAATCCCGACCCGGCCCGGCGCTACAATCTGGTCGTAATCGGCGCCGGCACTGCGGGTTTGGTCGCGGCCGCCGGCGCGGCCGGATTGGGAGCCAAAGTCGCCCTGATCGAACGCCGCCTGATGGGCGGCGATTGCCTGAATTTCGGCTGCGTGCCGTCGAAAGCGATGCTCGCCGCAGCCCGCGCCGCCGTGGCGGCGCGCGGCGCTCCCGCGCTTGGAGTGCGCGGCGCGCCCGCCGCGATCGATTTCGCCGCCGCGATGGCGCGGATGCGCGAGGCGCGCGCCGGCCTCAGCGCCAACGATTCCGCCCATCGTTTCCGCGATCTCGGCGTGGACGTATTTCTCGGCGAAGGTCGATTCGTCGCCCCCGACGCGATCGCCGTCGGCGATACGATTCTGCGCTTTCGGCGCGCCGTGATCGCGACCGGCAGCCGCCCGGTCGCGCCGCCGATTCCCGGTCTTGAGACCGTTGGTTATCTCACCAATGAGACCGTTTTCAGCCTGACCGCGATGCCGCGGCGGCTCGCGATTATCGGCGGCGGAGCGATCGGATGCGAACTTGCGCAGGCGTTTCGCCGCTTCGGCGCGGAGGTCGCGATTCTGGAAGCGGCGCCGCGCATCCTCGGCCGCGATGACGCCGATGCGGCGGCGCTGATCGAACGCACGCTCGCGGACGAAGGCGTGCGGATTCTGGCCGGATGCGCGGTCGAATCGGTCTCCGCCTCCGCCGAAGCCAAAGTTCTGTCCGTGCGCCACGCCCGCGCGGAAGCGGCGGAGCAAATCGCCGCCGACGAAATTCTGGTCGCCGCCGGACGCGCGCCGAATCTTGACGGCCTGGCGCTCGACGCCGCGGGGATCGCGAGCGATCCTACCGCGGGCGTTGTGGTCGACGACTTTCTGCGCACCACGAACCGCCGCGTCTATGCCGCCGGCGATGTCTGCACGCAGTTCCGCTTCACTCATGCGGCCGACGCGATGGCGCGCATCGTAATTCGCAACGCGCTTTTTTTCGGGCGCGCGCGAATCAGCGCGCTGACGATCCCCTCCTGCGTTTACACCGATCCCGAAGTCGCCCACACCGGACTTTCGGCGCAAGAGGCCGCGGCGCGCGGCGCCGAGGACACGACCCTGTTTCTGCCGATGCGCGACGTCGACCGCGCGACGCTCGACGGCCGCGCCGACGGCTTCGCTAAAATTCATGCCGCCCGGCGCGGCGGCCGAATCCTCGGCGGCACGATCGTCGCGCCGCACGCGGGCGAGATGATCTCCGAACTGACTCTCGCGATCGCCCGGCGCGTCCCGCTCGGCGCCCTCGCCAACGTCATTCATCCTTACCCGACCGTGGCCGAAGCCTTCCGCAAGCTCGCCGACCAGTACAACCGCACGCGCCTGACGCCGCGCACCAGCCGCATCCTTGCGCGATGGTTCGCGTGGCAGCGATAACCGCGCGATAATCCCTTCGACCGGCAAGGAGGTTCGCGATGGGCATCATGGTTGACGGCGAATGGCGAACCGAGGAAAGCTTTCCCACCAGCGGCGGCCATTTCGTCCGCGCCGCGACCAGTTTTCGCAACTGGATCACGCCCGACGGCGCGCCCGGCCCGTCCGGTTCCGGCGGCTTCCGGGCCGCGGCCGGAACGATCCGGCGCGGCCCGTTCTATTTCACCGCAAATTGTAGGTTTTGCCGTTCAGATCGAGGTCGCCGCTCTGGACCTGCCACTGGTCGCGTGCATAGGCCACGTTGACTTTCACGATTCCGGTCGCCTTTGCGCCTGAAACATTGAAGTCCAACGCATAGGTGGGCGAATCCTCGGCGCCGCCGCTGCGTTCCGAGGTCGCCTGCACGGTGTGCACCGCGCCGAGGTTCTGATCGATCACCGGGCTGTTGCGGATAAAATTGCCCGCGATTCCCACCGCATCCTTCGACAAATCGTGCGCTTGCCGCATGTGGAAGATGCTGAAGGCGCCGATAATGAAGGTCGCCATCAGGACGACTCCGATTATCGTGGCCCAGGAACCTCCTTGTGCTTGCTCCGTCGTTTCCTCCATGGCGCCGCTCCTTTCATTCGCATAGCCGCATTCATTGCGGCGTCGCTATGGTTGATGGCCCGCGGCGGACAGGACCCTGCCGGGCCCGCGCCAATTCCGCCGGGGCGTGGTTGTCCTAGCGCAGGCGCAGATTGAAAGCCTGCCGGCCTTTTTCGCCCGGCCGCACGTCGAACTGCACCTCCGCGCCTTCGCGCAAATCCTCAAAATAAACCTTCGGCGCCAGCCGCGAACGATGGAAAAAAACTTCGTCGCCGCCGTCATCGGGCACGATAAAGCCGAACCCTTTGTCCTTGATAATCTTTTTGATTGTTCCGTACATGGATTTACTCCGCCGTCGCGCCGCCGGGTTCCTCTATTGAGCTTAGACCGCCCGCCCTTTATGTAAAGAGCCGGAGCATCCCGCGATGACGTTGAAGGCGGTCACCCTGAAAGAGATCGAGCGGATTTTTTCGATTACCGACGCGATGGGCATCTCGCGCGAGGCGCTGGTCATTCCCTTGCGCACCGAATCGCCCGGCCGCCTGCGCCTGATCAAGGACGGCATCCTCGAGATTGTCGTCGATCGCGACCGGAATTTCGAGGATTGGCTCACCGCGCTTGAGCCTGCGATTCGCCAGTTGATGGATTTGCCGGAGCCGGACTGAACTCGATCAGCACTTGGCCGTGCTCAACCGCGGCGCCCGCGCTAACCCGAATTTTCCTGACCGTCGCGTCGCTTTCAGCGGCGATCGTCGTCTCCATCTTCATCGCTTCGAGCACGACCAGACCCTGCCCGGCGGCCACCACGTCGCCTTCGGCAACCATCACGCGCAGCACCTTGCCGGGCATCGGCGCCGCGATTTCGACCGCCGCCAATCCGTGATGGGCGCCGCCGACACGTCCCTCGACCGGCGCGAATTCAAACGAAGCGGGCCCGGCGGCGACCAGAATCGATTTCCGCCCACGCGCGCCATTGATGCGAATCCGCCGCCCGTCAAACCGCAAAATCGCGCCGCCGTCGGCAGTCGTTTCGATTTCGCCGGTTATTTCCTCGCCGTCGATCGACGCGCGCAGCGTTTTGCCGTCGCAGGCTGAAATCTCCACCGCAAAGACTTTGCCGCCCTCCGCGCGTTTGAACCTCATCGCCGCCCCCACGCTTCGAATCCGGCCAGCGCCGTCCATGGCGACGGGCGCGAATTGGCCTTCGCGCCGTTCGCGCCCGCGAATCCTCCGCCCGCAACCGAACCGATTCGGCCGTCGGCGGCCAGCGCGGCCGCGATCAACGCGGCGCGCATGATGTGCTCGTCCGGGCGCCATCGCGGCAGATGCTCTTCCAGAAAACGCGTGGAGAGATCGGCGCGCGCGAACGCCTCGCTCGCGATAATGTCGCGGAGCAACGCGGCATTCGTGCGCGGTCCGAGCAGCGCGAATTCGTCGAGCGCCGCAATCATCCGCGTCCGCGCCGCCTCCCGATCCGCGCCGTAGGCCACCAGCTTCGCCGCGAGGCTGTCATAAAATGGCGAAATTTCCGCGCCGGGCTCCAGATGGGTATCGACGCGCACGCCGGGCCCGGATGGAAGCGTCAAACCGATGACGCGGCCGGTGGCCGGCCTGAAATCGTACTCGGGATCTTCGGCGTTGATGCGGCATTCGAGCGCCGCTCCGCGCGGCGCGTCCGGCGCACGCACGCGCTCGCCCTCCGCGATGCGCAGTTGTTCGGCGACCAGATCGCAGCCAAAGCGCAACTCGGTCACCGGATGCTCGACCTGCAGGCGCGCGTTCACTTCAAGGAAATAGAACTCTTCGCCGTCGAGCAGGAATTCAGCCGTGCCCGCGTTCTGGTAGCCGGCCGCCCGCGCCAGATTCAGCGCCGCCTCTACCATCCGCGCGCGCGTCGCGGAGGAAAATCCGGGCGCGGGCGATTCCTCGATGATTTTCTGATGGCGCCGCTGAATCGAGCAATCGCGCTCGCCCAGCGCCACGACCTCGCCGTGACGGTCGGCGACAAGCTGAATTTCGACATGGCGGGGCCGCGCCAGATATTTCTCCAAAAATACGCGGCCGTCGCCGAACGCCGCCTGCGCCTCGCGCGAGGCCGCCTCAAGCGCGGCTTCGAGCGCGCCCGCCTCGGCGACCACGCGCATCCCGCGCCCGCCGCCGCCGGCCGCCGCCTTGACCAGAATCGGAAACCCGGCCCGTTCGGCGAATTTCCGCGCCGACGCGAGGTCGCCGGTCTCGACGCCGGGAACAACGGGAGCGCCCGCCTTCACCGCGATTCGCCGCGCCGCCACCTTGTCGCCAAGCGCGGCCATCACTTCCGGCGGCGGCCCGATGAACAACAGGTCGTTCTCGGCGGCGGTGCGGGCGAATTCAGGCCGTTCGGAAAGAAAGCCGTATCCGGGATGGATCGCATCGGCGCCGGCCGCACGGGCCGCAGCGATAATCGCCGCGATATTCAAATAGCTTTGGGCTGGCTCGGACGGGCCGATCGCGATCGCCTCGCCCGCCGCGCCGACGTGCGCGGCCGCGCGGTCGGCGTCGGAATAGACCGCGACCGTCGCGATTCCCAGCGCCCGCGCCGTGCGCATCACCCGCAACGCGATTTCGCCGCGGTTCGCGACCAGCAGTTTGCGGATTTTTCGTGGTTTCATGATCCGGCGCGATCCGCCGCAAGCGGAACCGCGCGGCGATTGCGCGGCATCCGCCGCTTCGTTTTCATACCCGCCATCCTTCGCTTAAACGCCAGCCCTTCATCTGCGGCGCCAAGTCCACGTCCAACATGGGCGACTATTTCGCGGATTTCAAACTCTCGGCGATGCTCCGCATCTATTGACCGCGAATCGCTTCGGCCTCCGGCGCCGGCCCGTCCGAGGCCCGCGGGATGGGCGTTCCGGCCGCACGGCGGCGGGCGGCGGAAATTTTTTTGGGAAAATTTTTTCGAAGTGAACAAAAGTGATTGATCCAACGTCTGAAATCACTATCTTAACCTATTCACGGAAGCCGCGTCCGGCCCGCCGGGCGCATCAACCAAAGGATCCGATTCGCATGAAGGAGCATTAGCGCAGCAAATGGAAAACAACTCCGCCGTTCGCATCGTGTGGGATTATCCCGTCGCCGGCCATCTGTGCATCGATGGCGCCGTCAAATACGTCAAATTGTCCCGCCAGCCTGGCGCCGCCCAACCTCAGGGCGTCTGTCCGCGATGCCAGGTGACTTTCCAATATCGTAAGCCGCAACGTTCGCGAGTGCGGCATTACGGCGAGAACGGCGCGACTCACTTTTAGCGGCCGCGCCGGCGCTCCTTCGGCGCCGGCTCAGCATAAAATCGAATCGCAACCGCGCGCCTCCGCGGGGCGAGGGGATAACATTCCGCCGAATCCGCGCGGAGGCGCCGGCATTTCGCTGCAATGAACGGCCTGCGCCGGGGCCGATCATCGCGACGAAGCGGGAGGCGTCGGGATCGGCGCGGCTGATATCGCCGGCACGGGCGATTCGCCGCCGCGCGGTTCTGGTGCGCCTCCGCGAACCGCGGGCGCGCGCCGATCGGCGCGAATCAGCATGATGTTGATCCCCTTGTAATAGCGAGCCGACCTGGAACCAGTGAAAAACCAGTCGTCGGCCGGATCGAACCAGGCCCTGAACGTCGGCAAGAACGGTCCGATAACGATATTCAGCCATCCGAAGTCGGGTTTTAGTTCAACTTCGACCAGATTGCCTGGGTAATACGTCCATCGCGCGCGCCGATGGACGTTGAGAGCGACCTTGAGCACTTTGGGGCCGGGCACGCAATTGAAGACGTGAAAAACCCGCTGGCCGGTCCGTCCGGACATCACGTAATCGCGCAATGGAATGATGACCGCGGCGCCGGCGAAGGTATCGGGCGGAAAAATTAATTGGTCGCGCGTGGTCCGCGCCACGCCGTTCTTATAAATCGTGCATTGGCCATAGCCGGCGGTGACGTCGGCCTCGCCGCTCCGCTCGATCGAGCCGTCCGGGTTGTAGAAAACGTGACGGAAGCGCACGAAGATCGGCGGGGAGGAACCTTGCGGAACACGAATCGTGTCGTCTTCGACATCGGAATCGCCGTTCAAATAATGATAATCGCCATGTACCGTGCGCAGGCCGTCCGGTCCGTCCTGAAGCTCGAAATGCGCATGGCCGATAATCCGGGCGCCGTCGCCGCTGCGAATTACATAATCCGTGGGCGGGAAGCCTATGTCGGCGGCGCGCAGCGCCGGAGGCATCGCTAAAATAAGCGCAAACACGGCGATTAACGCCGCAATCGATCGGCGCCGGCCGCCGTTTAACCTCCGCTCAGCCTGCATGCCCGCCCAATCCTTTCCGCCTCTTTGGCCAATTTTCCAACGCGCGGCGCGCCGATACAAACTCAAGTTTCGCGGCTACCGAGCCAAACGACCCTGATTGCGCACGCCTAACCAACCTTTTTGAATAGCCGCATCAGGCGGTCAAACGGCGCCGGCGGACGCCGCGCGGCGCCCAGATTATCGGCGACGTGGGACGCCGAACTCATCCCGGCCAAAGCCACGCTGATTCCCGGCGTCGAGCGCACGAATTGAAGCGCGCGCTGCGCGTCGGAGTCGAGACCGTCGAAGGCGTCGTTCAAAAGCGGCGGCAGGCCGCGCGTCAGCCGCCCTTGCAGCAGCGAGGCGCTGGCGCATACGGCGATTCCGAGCGCGTCGGCGGCGGCGAGAGTATTGCCCATCGCGCCGTCCGGCAACCGCTGATTGCGCGCCGTAAACGCCTCGGCCATCGCCAGATTGTACGGCATCTGGATCACGCGGAAGCGATGGTCCTTGCCGCCGGTTTCTTCGGCAAGCGCGGCCATCTCGGTCAGCGACAGGTAAGAGCGGTCCTCGGGCGCGACCCGAAAGCCGTTCCAGGTCGCCGCGCCGTAGGTCCTAATCTGACCCTCGGCCGCCTTCGCTTCCAGCAATTCAAACGCGGCGCGAATCCGGCGCCTGAATTCATCGCGCCCGATCGCGGCAAGCTGGGCATCCGGGTTATGCAGATAGTAAATATCGATCGTTTCGACGCCGAGATTCGCGCGGCTCATTTCGATCATCGCCGCAAGCCAGCGCGGCGTCAGGCAATGCGATCCCTCGACCAAGTCGGCGGATGCCACGATTCCAGTCCGGATAAAATGCTCGTCGAACCAACGACGCGGGTCGGGCGGCACGGCGCCATCGAAGGTGATATAGCCGCCCTTGGTCGCAATCACCACTTCGTCGCGCCGGATCTCGCCCCGCTCGGCCATTTCCTTCAGCACCGCGCCGATCGTCCGTTCGCTGCGCTGAAAGCGATAGTTCACCGCCGTGTCGAGCAGGTTGATTCCGCCGGCCAAAGCCAGCCGGATCGCGTCCGCATACGCCGCATCGGTCGTGCTGTCCGGCTCGCCGAGGTAGGTGCCAAGTCCGATCGAGGAGACCGCCACGCCGATCGTCTCCCGAAAATTGCCCGGCAAATCGGCGAATCGGCTCGCGTAGGCGGCGGTCGCCTGCGCCGTCGCGTGGCCATTCAGCATCGAATTTCTCTCCCTGTCGATTAGCGCGGCGATTCCGCGCGGCGGTGTCTAACGGCCCTCACCACCGATCGCCAGCCCGCTGGTCAGCGGTTCATAAAGAGCCTGAATCACATTGCCGTCGGGGTCGCGCAAATAGAACGAAACCGAACCGTCGCGATGACGCTTCAGCGGATGCACGATATCGAGATTATTTTCCAGCGCCCAGCGGTAGCCGGCCTCGACCTCCGCGATCGTCGGCACCATAAATCCAAGATGGTCGAGCGATTGCGCGGAGCTATCGCCGGCGTCGCCGCGATGAAGCGCCAGATTGTCGCATCCTGAGCTAAGGTAGGCATTGTCGGCGTCGGGCTGCCATACGACGCGCATCCCGAAAACCCGCATGTAGAAATCCACCGCGCGTTTGACGTCGGCGACGCGCAGCGCCAGATGCCTCAGGCCGCGATTCGCGATCACTCGATTCCCGCCTTCGATCGCGGCGTCCGGATAATCCGGCACGCGCGATCCATCGTCATCATAGCCGCGATGCGGCGATGATCGCTATCATGGGTGCGTCTGGCCCGATTTCGTCAATCGGCGCGACGGTAGCCAACCACGGCCCAAATCGGATCGCCCGGCGGATCGGCCGGCGCGCTGCGATCGATCGTTTCGAGACGCTCGAACCTCGCGCTTTCGGTGAAATAACGCGCGACAACGAGCGCGTGCCGCGCGTCGCTGGTGGCGCGCCACAGCGCGACCGCCTTGGTTGGAAACATCCGATTGGAAAAGGTGACGATAAACGGCGCGCCGGGCCGCAACACCCGGCCAACATCGGCGAAAACCTCTATCGGCCGCGTCAAATACTGGACTGAAACCGTCATCACCGCGCCGTCGAAGCTGGCGTCCGCGAGCGGCAGCTGCGGTTCGCGATTCAGATTGTGCACGATTACCCCATCGAGCGCCGGATTTTCCTCCATCTCGGTCCGATTCAGGCCCACGCCGATCACCTGGTGCGGATTTAGCGCGGGCGGCAGATGCGACCGCCAACTCGACATCAGATCGAGGATCGCCCCGTCACGCGGCAGGCGCTCGAGATAGATTTCGCCGACCTTGGCGATCGCCGCGTCATCGATGTGCGTGACCAGACGCGGATAGCCGTAAAATAATTCGTCGTCGGATTCGTCGATACGGCGGAAGAAATCGTGATTCAGAGGATTCGGCACGGGCTGCTCCGGTGCGTTTACGGATAAAAATAGCTGTAAAATCAGCTATTTAGCCTGACATGGCGACGCCGAATGGCGGCGTTGACATATTTTGATTCGACCGTCTAAAGTAAAACAGCTTTCCAAACCGGTTGACCGCTCTTCCAAGCTCAAGGCGCGGCCGGACTCTGGAGTGATCGCATAGATGACGCGCCGCGAAAAGACAAACTACGTTATTCAATCCGTCGCGCATTCGCTCGACGTGCTTGAACAATTCTTCGGTGACGCCGACGAACTCGGCGTCACCGAACTTTCCAAACGGCTCAAGCTGCATAAGAACAACGTCTTTCGCCTGCTCGCGACGCTCGAAGCGCGCGGCTATATCGAGCAGAACCGGGCGAGCGAGAATTATCGTCTCGGGATCAAATGCCTCCTGCTAGGACGCCGTTATATCCATCACATGGGATTGGTGCGGCAGGCGCGGCCGATTCTGACCGACGTCGCACGCCAGTGCCGCGAAAGCGTTTTCGTTTCGATCGTCCGGCGTGATGGCGCGGTGCCGCTCGAAGTGGCCGAACCCGAGGACCGCGCCGTGCGCATCACGCCGCCGATCGGGATGACCCTGCCGTTGCATTGCACGGCGATCGGCAAGGCCCATCTGGCGTTCGACACCGAAGAACAAATCCGCGCGACCCTGCCCGAACAGCTCACGCGCCATACCGACCGCACGATCGTCGATCGCGCCGCACTGATCGAACAACTGCAAGCGGTCGCGCGCGACGGCTACGCGGTGGACAACGGCGAATTTTTCGAGGACGTGGCGTCGGTCGCCGCGCCGGTGCGCGACTACACGCGCTCGGTGGTCGGATCGCTGGCGGTGGCCGGACCAGCCTACCGGCTCGGCCCGGAACGCATCAGCGCCGAACTTGCGCCCATGATCGTCGCGGCGGGCCGCGAGCTTTCGCATCGGCTCGGCTTCAACGAATAGCTGGCGGCGGCGTTGAAGCTCCCACAAATTTTTTTTCGCATCGCCAATGGATGCAACGCGACGGTCTGTCGATTGATAGATGGCGCGAACATGCGCCAGGCGCGAGACTCCTGATGATGGATAAAGCGCGCCGGCTCGATCGGCAATGGACTTCGGGCCGTTGAACCTCTAAACTCGCACTGCTTGCGTGGATTTAACCCTCCAATCGGAAAATCCCCATATCATTCTTCAGTATCCGGCGAAACCGGGATGCGCGTCCGACGTAACGAGGAAACGCAGGCGAGCAAGAGAGCGATGCGCGGCTCCGTAGCCATACCTTGGCGGGTGCGCTTAAGGCGAAACGAGCTTAGGGGGCGACGGGTGCGAATGTGCGCGAAAAAGTCCATCAACTCTATCTAGATTTCCTCGAAATCGCGGAAACCAAACGGCAATGGAATATCTTCAACGATATTCCCTGGGAGCGGCTCGATTCCGTACAGCCGATCGAAGCGGTCGCCCGCGCGATGGAAGTTTACTGCACGGAAGAGATGTACGTGCCGGATTACAGCGCCGAAGGGTTGAGGCTGTTGCGCGCGGACCTGGAAATGGTCGGCTTTCAAATCCGCTGGGCGTTTGAAGAATCGCGGCACGGACTGGTTTTCCGCGAATACCTGACACGATCCGGGATGCGCTCGGCGGCCGACGTCGCGGAACTGGAAACGCCAGTGGCCAACCGCGCATGGACGCTGCCCTTCGACACCCGCCGGCGGATGTCGTGTTACGGCGCCCTGCAGGAGGCCGCGACCTATGCGGCGTACAAGGCGCAAAAGGATCGCGCGCTCGCGAGCGGCGATCAGGTGGCCGCCGCAATTTTTCATCATGTCGGCTCCGACGAGGCGGCTCACGCGGCTTTTTATCGATCGATGATCAAGCTCGAACTCGAGCAGGATCGGCAGGGCACGATCGCCGATTTGGGTCACGTGCTCGCGAATTTCAAGATGCCCGGCGACGGCCTGATTCCGGACTATCATCAGCGGCTGGAAAGTTCGGGAGGCGGCTTGAGCGCGCGGGCTTTCGTCCAGAAAGTCATCCTGCCGACCCTCACGAGTCTCCGCATCAGCCGCGCCGAATTGAAACTCGAAGCGCGCCGGCAACCCGCCGCCGACGCTTAGTCCCCGCCGCGCAATCCTTCGGACATCGCAATCGAACAGAATTGAACTCCGGCCATCCGCCGCCGGCATTCCCGCGCGAAACGCGCGCAACGTCGCGGCAAATAAGGTTTGACTGACCGTTTCTCGATTGTTACGGTCAGTTGGTTCCGAATTTGAATTCCGAGCCATTTTGAGTTTGCGATTATCGCCGCCCGCAAGGCTGGCTGTTCGGAGTGACATCGCTGTGAAGATACTTGTGCCGGTAAAGCGCGTTCCCGATCCCGCGACCACCATCCGGGTTCTGCCGGACGGATCGGGGATCGCGACCGATAACGTCAAATGGGTGATCAATCCGTTCGACGAAATCGCCATCGAAGAGGCGCTCAGAATCAAAGAGAAGCAGGGCTCGGGCGAGGTTGTTTTGATTTCGGTCGGGCAGACCGCGTGGCAGGAGCAACTGCGCACCGGGCTGGCGATGGGCGCGGACCGCGCGATTCTGGTCAAGGCCGACACCCCGCTCGACACGCTGGCGATCGCGCGCGCGATCGCGAAAGTCGCGAGCGACGAAAAACCCGAACTCATAATTATCGGCAAACAGGCGATCGACGACGACTCGAACCAGATCGGCCAGATGCTCGCGGAGATGCTGGGATGGCCGCAGGCGACCTTCGCCTCGAAGGTCGAACTGGCCGGCGAGAAATGCACCGTGGTGCGCGAGGTTGACGGCGGCCTCGAAACGGTGGCCTTTCCGATGCCCGCCGTGATCACGACCGACCTGCGCCTCAACGAGCCGCGCTATGCGTCGCTGCCGGGAATCATGAAGGCGCGCAAAAAACCGCTCAATGAAATCGCGGTTGACAGTCTTGGCGTCGATCTCGCGCCCAAGCTGAAGATCAAAACGCTCAACGCGCCCGAAAAGCGGCAGGCGGGCCGCAAGGTCGCGAGCGTCGAAGAGTTGGTGCAGGTGCTCCATACGGAGGCCAAGGTTATCTGACGCCGCATCGCGCACGGGCGAAGCAAAAATATGGACGGCGGACGGAGCCCGCACGGACGGCGCCGGAGTGAATCGAGATGGGTGACGTACTGGTTTTCGCGGAACATCGGGGCGGACATTTCCCCAAAACCACGCTGATCGCGGTCAACGCGGGGCTGGAGATGGCGCGCAAGCGCGGCGGTCAGTGTATCGCCGTGCTGAGCGGCGAGGGCGCGCCGGCGGCGGCGGCCGAAATCGCCAAATACGGACCGAGCAAGGTAATCGTGCTCGACGATCCGAAGCTCGCGCACTATCTGGCCGATGCGGCCGCGCAGGCGCTGGCTGATTTAGTGAAGAAGACGGGCGCGGAGACCGTGCTCGCCACGGCCACCGCGATGGGCAAGGACCTGATGCCGCGGCTGGCGGCGCGGCTCGGCGCGCCGATGGCGTCGGAAATTATCGCGATCAACGACGACGGCACGATGGTTCGTCCGATGTACGCCGGCAACGCGCTCGCGACGATCGAGCTGGACGGCCCGGTGCGGGTCGTGACGGTGCGTGGCACGGCCTTCGACGCGGCCAAGCCCGCGGGCGGCGCCGCTCCGGTCGAGACCGTCACGCCGGAACTCGACGCGGCGTCGCTCAAGATGGAATTCGCCGGTTTCAATGAAATCAAGAGCGATCGCCCGCAGCTTACCGAGGCGCGTATTGTCGTTTCGGGCGGACGCGGCCTTAAATCCGGCGACAACTTCAAGACCGTGCTCGAACCGCTGGTGGACGAGATGGGCGCGGCGATGGGCGCCAGCCGCGCCGCCGTTGACGCCGGCTTTGTGCCGAACGACCTGCAGGTCGGGCAGACCGGCAAGGTGGTCGCGCCGGAACTCTACGTCGCGGTCGGCATCTCGGGCGCGATTCAGCATCTGGCCGGGATGAAGGACTCGAAGACGATCGTCGCGATCAACAAGGACGAGGAGGCGCCGATCTTCGGCGTCGCCGACTACGGGCTGGTCGCCGATCTGTTCAAGGCCGTTCCCGAGATGGTCGAAGAGGTCAAGAAGCTGAAACACTGACCCGGCGAAACGGTCGCCACACTGCGTGCGATCAAGCCTTCGCGCTGGGACGATTCGAAACCGCCTCCCGCCATCGGGTCAGGTTGCCGAGCTTCGGCTCGACCGCGATATTGCCGAGCGCGCCGCCGATATCGATCGCGACCAGCGCGGTGATATCGGCAATCGAGAAGCGATCGCCGGCGACGAATTCGCGCCCTTCGAGCTCGCGATCCATCCGCTCCAGCCGATCCATCGCGAGCTTGCGCTGCGCCTCGCCATAATCGGGGAATTGCGGGAAAATCCCCTTGAAAATCGGCGCGGTGTTTTGCAGCGTCCGCGCGATCGATCCGAACAACTCAAGCTCCATCCGCCGGTTCCACCGTTCGACCTCCGCCTGCTCGCGCGGGTCGCGTCCGAACAGGTTGGGCGCGGGATGGAGCGCTTCGAGATAACGGCAAATCGCGACCGACTCGGATAGATACGAGCCGTCGTCGAGTTCGAGCACGGGCACCGCGCCCGAGGAATTCTTTTTCAGGAATTCCGGCGTCCGGCTCTGGCCGGTGAGCAAATCGACGTCCTCGAGTTGCAATGGAACGCCTTTTTCGGCGGCGAAGATGCGGACCCGCCGGGGATTTGGCGCCACCGGATGGTTGTACAGCTTCATGGCTTTTCTCCCTGCCGCGATTTTGCGGACCGATCGAACCGAATCACGCCGCGCAGCGCGGCGTTCATCCGTCCTATAGTCGAACGGCGGCGCGCCGGATCGACAGCATCGGAGAAATTTCTATTGCCTCGGCGTTAAATTCAGCTCCGGGCGGCGCCGCATCAGCGTCGGCCTTGACGGCGCTTTCGATCTCCCGGTCGCTGATCGCGCCGACCCGCGTCCAATCGGTCTTACCGCGCCCGCGGCGGCCCGGAATGCGCCTCACGATACGCTTTGCGCTCACGGCTATGCGCCCTCCTTGCCGATACGATCCGGCGCCGCCCGCCACGCATCGGTGGTTCCGATTGCCTCAGAACTCGCCGGGCCGCTTTCGCACGCCGTGAAACACCCGGAGTATTTCGACCGTCTCGCCACGGACGCGATACGGAACCAGATATGGCGTATCGGTTACGAGCAGTTCGCGCGTGCCGGGAACCCGGCCCGGCCGGCCGGACGCCGGATAGTCCGCCAGCCGCTCGACGCTCGCGACGATGCGTTCAACCAGCCGCGCCGCCGCCCGCGGATCGTCACGCGCGATATACGCCGCCTCCTCGTCGAGGTTTTTGAGCGCGCGACGGATCCATCTAACCCGCACCGCGAGTCCACTTTCCCGTCGCCGCCCGGACCTCTTCCGCGCTCGCGAAATCTCCCGCGGCGGCTTCTTTGAGCGCCGTCTTGATCTCGGCGATCTGCCATTCGTTCAAGTCAACGTAGGCGCGGATCGCCTCGGCCGCAACGTGGGACTTGGTGCGATCCATCGCCTTGGCGAGTTTCTCGAGCCGGCCCCTAGTCTTGCGATCGACCCGAATCGTGATCACTTCCGACATTGCCGTATTCTATTGTATACAAGCGCTTACGATCAAGCGGGCCGCGACGCCGCGCTCGCGCCGCGAACCGCGTCCGCCTCCGGCGCGGTTTCGTAACGGGTCAGGAAGCGCGGCCGGCGCCACGCGATATATGACGGCAGGATAATCAGCCCCACCAGCAGATTCGCCGCCATCAACAGGATCAGCATCACGCTCATCTCGTTATGGAACAGCAGCGGCGAAAAGGCCCATGGCGCGATTCCGCCGACGATGGCGAAGAACGTCGCGACCACCCACGCGCCCGTCGTATGCAGTCCGGTCGTAATCGCGTCGTCGAGCGCGGCGCCGCCGATCACTTCGTCGCGGATTCGCGCCACCGCATAGATCGCGAAATTGATTCCCAGACCAAGGCCGAGCGAAACCACGGGAATCGTGTCGATCGTGAGCCCGATATCCTGGTTGATCATGAACAGGAAGGCGCCGAAATTCGCCATCACTGCCGCGATCGTGAACAGGATTCCGGCCGTCGCCGAACGGAAATAGATCGCGCATAAGATCAGGATCGCGCCCAGCACGAGAATCAGATTGGCGCGATTCAGCGCCGGCGCGGCCTCGTCGCTGGCGAGGTAAAGACCGCCTTCGCCGCCCAGATAGCGCACCCTGACCTTGGCCAATTCGGGATCTTTGTCCAAACGCTCGGCGACGAACGCGTCGAGATCGCGCTTGAGCCGGCTCAGCGTGGAATATTTGTGGTCGGGCAGGATTATCCGGATGCAGGTGTTGGTCATGTTCGGGGAGTTGGAGAAGAAGTTGTAAACTTCGTCCGGCGCGGTGCCGCTGAAGAAAAATCCCCACAATTCGGCGCTCAACAGGTCGCTGTCGGGCATCGCCATGTATTTCGGCGAGCCGTTGTGCAGCAACTGATTCATCGGCTTGGTGGCGAGTTCCGCGAAGCCGAGCACGGCGAGCGCGTCGCCACGTTCGGTCAGAAAAGTTGACATGTCGTCGGCGAGCCGCAGCGTCGGCACCGAGACGGTCGAGACTGGACTCGGATAATTCGGCGTTTCGATCACCACCCACGCGAAATTGGTCGGCAGGAAGCGGCCGATCTCGGCGGTGTCGCGATTCACTTTGGCGTCAGGGCGGTAAATCGGCGTGCCCGCGACCTGATAGCCGAGCGGCGTGCGTCGAATGGCGAAGACCGCGAAAATCATGAACGCGACTCCGGCCGCGATCAGTCCGCCGCGCAACGCGCCGGGCGTGACCGGGAAGCGCGTCAGCCAATCGGCCAGCGAATGAAACGCCGACGGGCGATCGGGATGGCTGGTCTTCACCAGCCAACTGTTTTCGCGCAGCCGCGGCCGCTCCAGCCAGCTCATCAGGATCGGCTGGAAGACGAAAACCATCGCGACGCTCGCGCCGAGCCATACCGCGCCGCCAAATCCGATCTGGCTGAGCACGGGGATATGGCCGACGAAGAGAAAAAGGATTCCGGCGATATTCGCCAGCACCGCGAGCAGGCCGGGGCCGATCATGAGGTCGGCGGTGCGCGCGCAGGCCTGCCGGTGATCGCCGGTATGATCGAGCACGTCGTAATAGCGGCCGTGCCACTGGATGCCGTGGCCGAGATCGCGCGCGGTCAGGATCAGCGGAATCACCAGCATCACGGGGTCGAAGTTGAAGCGCATCAGGCCGACGAACCCGAGTCCCCAGATCGCCGAGCAGACGCCGGTGACCGCCGGCGCCCACCATCCCGTGCGCCGCCCGAGGCTCAGAAACGCGACCAGCAGCATGATCGCGACCGAAGCGAGAAAGATCAGCGCAAGCCGGGGCAGGTAATGATAGCCCCACGCCGCGAACATCACGGCGCCGCTCGCGTAAAAGCGGGTGTTGGCGTCGCTGTATTTACCGATCAGCGCCTGCACGCCGTCGAACAGCGCCTTGTAGTCCATCCCGCCTTCGTTGAAGGCGGCGATGATCATCGCGCCCTTGTCGTCGGCGGTGACGAAGTTTGAAATCTCCTTGCGATGGGTCCGGACGGCGTTGCGCAACTCGGTCAGTTCCTGATCGTTGCGCGGGATATTCGGGTACATGAAGGGCGACGAGACCAGCGCGCCCGGCAGAGCCTTGGCGTAGAGCACCCGATATGAGGCTAGCGAAAAAACCTCGTTGTGATCGACGCCGGGAAGGCGATCGACCGCGCGCGTCACATCCTGGATCGTTTCCAGCGTCTTGTAATTGAAGATGTCGCCTTTATCGACGCGCAGCATCAGCACCAGCGTCTGCGCGCCGCCGTAATGACGGCGGTATTGCCGGTAGAGAATTACGTTCGGATTGTTGGCGGGAAAAAAATCCTCGAACCGCGTGGCGATCGGCACCTTGGTCGCGCCGTAGAGCATCACCAGCGTGATCGCCAGCAGAATAGCCGCCAGCGGCTTGCGCCTGGCGAGCACAAAATCCCCGAACCCGTGTGAAGCAGCGCCCCGTTTCCCGTTCATCAAGACGTCCCCAAGTCTCGTTTTTGGCCGTATGGCCGTCGGGAGTATACGCTAAATTTGATTAAACGCGGATGGCAAAAATTAATGACCGCCGCGCCGTCCGACGCGCCTTCGCGATTAGTCCGAGTGCCGCGAGATCGGGCGGCGCGCTAATCCAACCGACCGCGGCAGGACTCCGCCCGATTGAATTTGCCGCCGCGCCTCTCTAAAACGCATCAAGAGAACGCTGGCCGCCGCAAGTCCCGGTCCCGCCGGAGGCGGCGTCCGGACCGGAGCATCGAATGAACCAGGAAGTCACCCGCGAAATCCTCTGGAACGTCCCGACCGTCTTCGTCGTGTTCCTGTACGGGATGCTGCTGCCGCTGACGGCGGCGTTTATCTGGGTCGGGATGCGTTGGTACAGGATGATCCGGCTGGGCGCATCCACAGCTGACAATCGCTTCGACCAGCCCGGCCGCCGCCTGTTCATGGCGTTTCGCGACGGCGTGGGCCAGGGCTTCCTTGGCCGCGAAACGTGGGGGTGGATGCACTACATCTTTCTGGTCGCGTTCGTGGGGCTGTTCATCGGCACCAGCATCGTGTTCGTCAACGACGATATCCGCTGGTTTCTCGCGTTCTTCGGCATCCACCTTTATTTCTTTTACGGCGATTTTTATCACGTTTTCAAAGCCGTGATGGACACCTGCTTCCTGCTGCTGATCGTCGGCGTGATCGCGGCGGGAGCGCGGCGCGGACTGCGCAAGCCGACCCTTCTGAATCAACCGGCGCAAGCGAAGCTGCGCGACAATTGGGAAAATCGCGCCGGCTACTGGCTGCCGCTGACGCTGCTCGCGCTCGTGCCGCTTACCGGCCTGATGCTCGAGGGCGCGCGCATCAACGCCGACCCGCCCAAGTTCGTCGAATGGGCCTATATCGGTCGGAATATCGGATTGATCGATGGAGCGCTTGGCGCGGGCGTGACATTCCATCGCTATCTCTGGCTGTTTCATGTTTTGCTGGTTTACGGCCTGCTGTTTTGTCTGCCGTTCACCAAACTGCGTCATTTCCTGTTCGCGCCGATCAATCTTTACTTCCGCAATCTCAAGCCGCGCGGACGGCTCGCGCCGATCAAGGATTTCGAGAATGCGGAGACCTTCGGCGTGGCGCAGGTCGAGGAATATTCGTGGAAACAACTGCTGGATATGGCGTCGTGCCTGGAGTGCGGGCGATGCACGATCAATTGTCCGACGGTCAACACCGGCAAGACGCTTAATCCGAAATTCCTTGTTATTTCGCAACGCGAGCATCTGCTCGACAAAGCTCCGGCCCTCCTTGCCGCCAAGGCTGCGAGCGCCGCGGCCGGCGAAGCCTCGGCGGATTCGGCCGCGCCGGCATATGCGGGTCCGGACATGATCACCGAGGTCGCGACCGAAGCGGCGGTATGGGGATGCACAACCTGCGGATGGTGCGAAGAGGGATGCCCGGTCGGCATCGAGCACATCCAGCGCATCGTCGATATGCGGCGCTACCTCACCCTGATGGAATCGAAATTTCCACAGCAGGCGACCAACGCCTTCAAAGGAATCGAAAATCAGGGCAATCCGTGGGGACTCGCGCAAGAAAAACGGGCGGACTGGGCGGAAGGTCTGGAAATTCCGCAGATGGCCGAAGTCGAAAATCCCGAAGAGATGGACGTGATGTATTGGGTCGGATGCGCCGGATCGTACGACGAGCGCAATCAGCGCGTCAGCCGGTCTTTCGCGGGTCTGATGAAGCAGGCGGGGGTCAAGTTCGGCATCCTTGGCGTCGAAGAGATGTGCACGGGCGATCCGGCGCGGCGGCTCGGCAACGAGTACCTCTATGCGACCGTGGCCGGGCAGAACGTCGAAACGATCAACAAGTACAAGCCCAAACGCATCGTCACGCAGTGCCCGCATTGCTTCCACAATCTCAAGAACGAATACCCGGATTTCGGCCTCGAAACCGTCGAGGTGATGCACGAGGCCGAGTTCATCGATGAACTGATTAGCTCCGGCCGGCTCAAGCCCAACAAGCCGATCGATCAGCGGATGACCTATCACGATCCGTGCTACATGGCCCGCCACAATCGCAAATGGGACGGCGCGCGCTCCGCGCTCAAAGCGATTCCGGGCGCGAAAGTCAAAGATATCGATCTGTCGAAAAATCGCACCTTCTGTTGCGGCGCGGGCGGCGGATGCATGTGGAAGGAAGAGAAGGAAGGCACGCGCATCAATCAGAAACGCTTCGATCAGATTGCCGAAGCCGATCCGGAGACGATGGCGGTCGGATGCCCATTCTGCATGACGATGATGGAAGACGCGGTCAAATCGCGCTCGCTTGAAGATAAAATGAAGGTGCGGGACCTGTCGGAGCTGGTCGCGGAATCGACCGGCGCAAACGTGAAGTGATAGCGCCGATCAGCCGTCGCGTTCCGGCAGGAAACGGTCGTCGATAATTCGCGCGAAGGTCCAAGGCGCGGTTTCGGGAATTGCGGTATCCGGGAGTCGCAGCGACTTCAACACTTCGTTGCGGGCCGATCGGTATGCCGCGACCAGCATCCGATCGGCCTCCGCGCGCAAACTTGGGTTATCATCGAGACTCTCGCGAACCGCTTCGCGGGCGTTGCGGACGCTGAGCTGCCATCCGCGCGCATTGTTTCGATACATCCGGTCGCGCGCGTAAGCGAGCTTCAACAGATGTTCAAGTAGCCGCATGATTCGGCTGCGTAGCGCACGTCGCTCGCTCTTTCCCAAATCTTCGATCTCTTCGGCAATGTTGAGCCAGTCGACCCGGTCAAATCGACGCTCGCGGATAGCGCACGCCTGCGCTTCACACCATGCGTAATAGTCGCGCTCGTAGAGGTCGCCGGACGGCGGCGGCGCGACTGAAAATTTCGCTGCTCTCGCCATCGTGATTTAACAATACTCCCGGCGATTACCACGGAATAGCGCCGTTCCAGCCCGAAGATCGAACTGAAAGTTGACAGGCGATCCGGCCGACTCGGCCGCTTATATCGACAGGTTTCACGCCTCCACGTACTCGCATACGGCCGAAGGTTGCGGAATTGGAAGCCCGTCATCGCGCATTCCGTCGAGATGAAAACGGATGGCTTCCTTGATTTCGCCTTCGACCGCCGCGACCGTCGCGCCGGTCGCGACGCATCCGGGCAGGTCCGGTACATAGGCCGAGTAATTGTTCTCTGCTTTTTCGATTACTACCGCATAACGCATGTCAGGAGCCTCGCTGGATCCGGGCTTGCTTGAAGATGCTATTCAATGTACCTGGCGCGAGATCATCGGACGCCTTGCCGGCAACTGTAACACGTCCGCTTTTAACAGGATGCTTGAACTGACGGTGGCTGCCGCGCGTCGCGATGAGATACCAGCCGTCAGCCTCAAGCATCTGGATAATATCGCGGACCTTCATCGTCCAGATGGAATCCGGGCGGCGATGGCGTGAGCGCGATCAGCCAGCGACGCGCCATTGGACGAGAGTCGCTTCGGGATGGTCTTCAAATACGGCCTCGACCGGCGAATCGAACGGCGGATTCCGCATCGGATCGCCGAGCAGATTTCCGACCATCCGCACGTTCCCGGCATCGGGCAGCTCGACCACGGCGACGATGTATGGGCACGCCTCTTTGAGCGCGGGATGCACCGGATTCCAGCATCGCACCCAGCTATGGAGCCGTCCCTTGCCTGACACTTTGCGCCATCCGAGGTCGAAGGAATGGCATTTGTGGCAAATCAGCTCGGGGCCCCATTGGCAGGCCTTGCACGAATTGCACTGCTGCACGACCAGCTCGTGGCGGCGCGTCGCCTCCCAGAACTCCTTGTCGATTCCGGTGCGGGCCGCACGCGGCGTGGGGAGACCTTCGGGCAGATAGAATTTTTTCTCGGCGGACATCGAAAATCCTTTGGATTCGCGGTGGTTACTTGCTGTGAACGATCAGATCGCTGACCGGCGAGACCATCGGACCCGAGGCCACAAGCGCGATTTTCGCGTCGGGAACCTGACAGGTCGAATCGCCGCGCACCTGGCGCACGGCCTCGTTCACCAGCTCCAGCCCGTGCATGTAGCACTCGGCGATATTGCCGCCGCTGGTGTTGATCGGCAGCTTGCCCTTCGGCGCGGTGATGTTCTCGAAGGTCACGAACTCCATGATCTCTTCCGGCTTGCAAAAACCGTGTTCAACCAGGCTGATCATGACCGCGCCGCTGAAATGTTCGTAAATTTGCGCGCAATCGACGTCCTTGGGCTCGATGCCCGCCATCTCGAACAGGCGCGGCGCAAGGGTCTTGAAGTTGGATGAAGCGTAATCGAACGAATTTTCGACGGTCGCGTTGTGGCGATGATTCGAGCCTTGCGCGGCGGCCATGATGTAAGCCGGCTTTTTGCGGGCGTCTTTCGCGCG
>JAJZAI010000015.1 GCA_021799495.1 Deltaproteobacteria bacterium | reverse complement strand
TCCTTCGGCACCCGCCCAACAGCGGGCGCGAGTTGTGGCTCAACTCACCGGATCTTGACGCCTTTTCACTTTTCCACCAACTCCGCGACACTACCCTGAAGGTTAGGCTCATGTCGGCTTTTTGATCTGCGGTCTGCTCCTTTTTTCCTACAAAGGGCGGATTGCCGAGCACATAGCTGCACTGGTCAGGCGGGAGGACTTCCTTCCAGTCGAGCCGGAGCGCGTTGCCGCAGGTGATTGACGGAGATTTCTTCAAAGGGAGCCGCGCGAAGTATAGGCCGAACGCTTCGGACAGCCGAAGGTTCATCTGATGGTCCATCAGCCACATCGCGACCTCGGCGATGCGCGCCGGCCATTCGCTGATCTCGATGCCGTAGAACGCGTCCACGTCAACGAGGGAAGGCCGCTTGAGATCGAGTGCGCCTTGTTCGCCGTAAAGCTGCTTGAGGATTTCGATTTCCAACAGCCGCAACTCGCGGTACGTGATGACCAGAAAATTTCCGCACCCGCATGCGGGATCGAGGAAACGTAGTTGTGCGATCTCCTGATGAAAGCGCCTAAGTTCCGCCTTGCTGTTTTTGATGCGCTCAAATTTCGCGCGCAGATCGTCGAGGAAAAGTGAACGGATTACTTTGAGAATGTCGCGCTCGCTGGTGTAATGCCCGCCGATTTGCCGCCGCTCCTTCGGCTCCATCACGGCCTGGAACAGAGATCCGAAGACGGCTGGCGAGATGCGCGACCAGTCGAAGCTCGTGCAGGCAAGCAAAGCGTTCCGCATGTCGCGGGTGAAGTCGGCGAAGCCCAGGTTTTCGGCAAAGAGATCGCCGTTAACGTACCGGAATTCCGCGAGCGATTCGTCAAGACTAGCCGGGCGCTCTTCGGGCGGCGTATTCAAAACGTCGAACAGGCGCGCCAAATGCAAACCAAGATCGGAACCATCTTCTGTCGTGCGGTTCAGAAGATAGAGCCGGAAGGACTCCCGCTCGAAGATGCCCGTGTCTTCAGCGAACAGGCAAAAGAGGATGCGCACAAGGAACCGCTCAAGCTTATGTCCCGAATATCCTCCCGCTTCAAGCGTGTCGTGAAGGCGGCCCAGAATTTCAACCGCCCTGATATTGATCGGGTCTTGTTCTTCGAATTTGTGCTGCTTATAGCCGGGAATGAACGCGAAAAGATGTATATGTTTGTGAAATTCAGAGAGAGAAAACTCGAAACTGGAGCTCCGGCGCCCCTTGGAATTCCCTGCCTCGGCATTGTCTGGTTCGAGGTCGTGCAATGCGATTCGCGCGAAATCCGAGACGATTAGATAACGAGGAGATTCCTCCGCCCGTCCTTCACGCGCGAGGTCCTGGATGTAACTGAATGCCTGCGATTCCGCCTTGCTCAGGCTTTTGCCGAAACTTTTGTGCTCGACAAGCACCATTCCGGGCCAGAACAAATCGATGTAACCGTACTCGCCGGAGATTTTATTTACCGGTTCTTCAAAACTCGCAACGACACGTCGGCGAATGCCAAATACATCGAAAAATTCATTCCAGAAGGTTTGCTTCTCGGCGTTTTCCCGCTTGGCCCCGGTCCATTCCTTTGAAAACGCGATAGCTCGTTGGCGGATCTCGTTCCAGGAGAGCGGCATGGACGGATATTAGCAAAACCGCGCCGTAATTTGGGTAGATGGGATTAAAACACGATGGCGGTTGCACACCAAAACGGCGGCGGGGCCGTCGAGGCTCCGCCGCCGTTGCAGGTCGGTCGTTTGGTTAGACGGTCAGCTCTTCAAAAAGCCGCGCACCGCTTTGATGAACGCTTCGGGCTGCTCGTACATCGGCAGATGGCCCGCCGCTTTGAGCGTTTCGGTCTTCGTGTTCTTGATCCGTTTGGCGAATTCTCCCGCGTAGACGGGCGGAATCAGCCTATCCGATTCGCCCCACAGGAGCAGGGTCGGCGCGGCAATCCGATGCGCCCGCTTCTTCAGCCCGCGATCCGGAATCGGCCACAGGAATTTCGACGCCATCGCGAGCCGCTTGGTCCGCTCGACGTACATCTCGACCAACTGCTCCTGATCGTCCGGAATCGCAAGGAAAAGCTGCGCGATCGGCGACTTCGGATCGTGGAACAGGTAGCTGCCCAGTTCGCTCAGGTCGAGCGCGAAGAAATCGGGTATCGGATGCTCGTCCAGCCAGAAACCGGCCGAGCCGACCAGCACCAGCTTTTTCGCGCGATGGACGTCCAGCGCCGCGGTTTCCGACGCCAGCATCCCGCCCATCGAATGGCCGACGATGTGGGCGCTCGGGATTCCCAGTTCGTCCATCAACTGATGGTAGAACAGGGCCGCATCGACCACGTCCTCGACCAGTTCGCCGCCCGTGCTCTCGCCGAATCCCGGCAGATGCGGCGCAATTACGCGAAAGTCCTTGCCCAGCTCTTCAAGAAACGGGTCGAATCCGGTCAGGCCGCCCGCGCCGTGGATATAGAGCAGCGGCTCGCCGGAGCCGAATTCCCAGGTTTCGACGGAAAACTTGCCGTCGCGGATTTTGTGAGTCGTCTTCATGCTTACTTCGCGCTCCGGCTTTCATGCGCGGCCGGGCTTGCCGCGTGAACAGTCTTGCCGTTGGTCTCGACGCGCCGCAGATCGATCGGCGCGGGCATTGCGCGCTCCGGTTCCGGCAGCGGGTTCGGCGACCATTTGTCCTGAAAATTCGGCCACAGTCCGCGCATGTGCGGCATGACCTCGCGGGCGAACAGTTCCATGCCCATCCGCACCAACTCCGGCGGCATCGAGCCGATCTGTTGCAGCATCATCAGATGGCCGCAGTTGAGGCTCTTCATCGCCTCGGTCAGCCGTTCACGGACGGTCTTGGGCGAGCCGGCGATGATATAGCCCTCGTCGACGAAGTCTTTCCAGGTCAGGCCTTCGCGCCGCAGCGAAGCTTCCTTGCCGACCTGCGCCACGATTCCGGCCCGGATCGTGCTCGGCGTGCGATAGCCGGGCGCGTCGGCGAAGCCGTTATAGACGTGCAGGCAGCGGCTGTAGAAGTAGTCCATGTGCGGCGCATAAAGCTCTTCGGCCTCTTTGTCGGTGTTCGCGACCGCGATCACCTGCGCGAAGCCGAGGCTGTAAGGATTCAGCTCCTTGCCCTTCTTCGCCATCACCTTCCAGTAGCCGTCGGCGACTTTCTTGCCGGCCTTGTAGCCGAAATAGGAGAGGAAGCTGTACTGATGGCCGTGGTCGGCGCAGAAGTCCCATGTTTCGATCGAGCCGCCGCCCGGAATCCAGATTGGCGGATGGGGCTGCTGGAGCGGCTTCGGCCACAGGTTGACGTAGCGCAACTTGGTGTATTTGCCGTTGAAGGCGAAGACGTCCGGCTCTTTCCATGCGCGCAGGATCAGGTCGTGCGCTTCGTAATACTTCTCGCGGATCGTCGCCGGCACTTCGCCGTAGCAGAAATTCACGTCCATCGAGGTGCCGACCGGAAAGCCCGCGACCAGCCGCCCGCCGCTGATAACGTCGAGCATCGCGAACTCTTCCGCGACGCGGACGGGCGGATTGTAAAGCGCGATCGAGTTGCCAAGGACCACCAGCGCGGCATTGCGCGTCCGGCGCGCCATCGCGGCCGCCATGATGTTTGGTGAAGGCATCAGGCCGTAGCCGTTCTGATGATGCTCGTTGACGCCGAGACCGTCGAAGCCCAGACGGTCCGCCAATTCGAGCTGATCGAGGTAGTCGTTGTAGAGCCGATGGCCGATTTTAGGGTCGTAGAGATTGCGTGGAATATCCACCCATACGCTGCGATATTTGTCCTTGAAACCGTCGGGCAGATAGCGGTACGGCATCAGGTGGAACCACGTGAATTTCATAGGGCTTCTCCTTGGCGATCTCGATCCTCGTGCCGAGGGCGGCGTTAAATTATAACAGAATAGGCGAGGGTGGAAGCGTTTAACGCATCCCGCGATTGTTCGGGATCGGCTCGTCCGGATAAACTTGTTCAAGTCCGTTTTGCTTTGCGATCGGCGGTCGCGCCGGGCGGACAAGGCAGGTATAAGCGAGTGAAAGCGAAATTGCAGGACGATCTGAAAGCCGCGATGAAAAGCGGCGACAAGCTGCGCCTGATGACGGTGCGCGGCGTGCTCGCCGAGATTACCCGGCTCGAAAAAGACGTCCGGCGCGAGGCCAACGAAGCCGAGATCATTCAGATTATCAAGCGCGAGCGGGCCCGGCGCGACGAAGCGCTCGAATTCGCGCGCAAGGGCGGCCGCGCCGATCTGGTCGAACAAAACGAAGCCGAGGCGAAAGTTCTCGACAGCTACCTGCCCGCCGCGATCGGCGCCGACGAAGTCCGCGCGTTCGTCGCCGAACAAATTGGCGCCGGCGTCAATCAGATTGGCCCGCTGATGAAGGCTCTGCGCGATCGTTTTGGCGCGGCGCTCGACGGCAAGACGGCGAGCGAAATCGTCAAGACGGCGCTTGCGTCCAAATGACGCCATCGCCGTTAGCCATCAACAAGCATGCTCGTGCCGGTTAAAACATCGGCGGCCGGCGCCGAAAGCTGTGCATTGCCGGCCGGAAGCTGAGTGTTTTCACGGCGCCGGTCTGGTAAATTGGATAGATATGCGCTCAGGGAGGAAGACGCGCGCCAGCTATGACACGCAACTTTGACCGCCGAGTGGTCGTGACCGGGGTGGGCCTCGTGACGCCTCTGGGTACCGGCGTCGAGAAGAATTGGGAAGCCCTGATGTCCGGCCGGTCCGGAATCGGACCGATCGATCGCTTCGAGCTCGAAGATTTTCCCACCCGGATCGCGGGCGAAGTGCGGGATTTCAATCCGCTCGACTGGATCGAGAAAAAAGACGTCCGCAAGATGGACCTCTTTATCCAGTACGCGATGGGCGCCACCGAGCAGGCGATGCGTCAATCGGGCCTGCAAATCACCGAGGACAACGCCGACAACGTAGGCGTGCTGGTCGGGGTCGGAATCGGCGGGTTGCTGACGATCGAGGAGAATCATCTTATTTTCCTCGACAGCCGGCTTAAGCGGCTTACGCCGTTCTTTATTCCCAAGCTGATATCGAACCTCGCGCCCGGCCAAATCTCGATCCGTTACGGCGCCCGCGGCGCCAACTTCTCCACCACCAGCGCTTGCGCGTCGGGCAGCCATGCGATCGGCGAGGCGTTCCGGATGATCCGCGCGGGCTATCTGGACGCCGCGATTACCGGCGGCGCCGAAGCCGCGATCACGCCGCTGGGCGTCGGCGGGTTCGTCGCGATGCGCGCGCTTTCGACGCGGAACGACAATCCAACCGCGGCGAGCCGCCCGTTCGATCGCGAGCGCGACGGATTCGTGATGGCGGAAGGTTCCGCAAGCCTGATTCTTGAAGAGCGCGAATCGGCGCTCAAACGCGGCGCGAATATTCTGGCCGAAATCGTCGGCTATTTCGCGAACGCCGACGCCTACCATATCACCTCGCCGTCGCCGGACGGGCGGGGCGCCGCGCGCTGCATGCGCCGTTGTCTCGAAGACGGCGCGATCGATCCCGCCGAAGTCGACTATATCAACGCCCACGGCACCTCGACGCCGCCCGGCGATATCGCCGAGTCGCAGGCGATCAAGCAGGTGTTCGGCGAGCACGCGGCGCGGCTTGCGGTCAGCTCGACGAAATCGATGACCGGGCACGCGCTCGGCGCGGCCGGCGCGATCGAGTCGGTTTACACCGTGCTGGCGGTGGCCAACGGGATGTTGCCGCCGACGATCAACTACGAATACCCCGATCCGGAATGCGATCTCGATTACGTGCCGAACCAGGCGCGGGCGAAACATATCCGGGTCGCGCTCAACAATTCGTTCGGTTTCGGCGGGACCAACACCACGTTGGCCTTCCGGCCCGCGGATGGAAAATAGCGGTCGCCAGCATGGGCTCGAGAATTGTCGCCACCGGGCGCGCCACTCCCCGAACGGTTATCAGCAACCACGAACTCGAGCGGCGGATGGACACGTCGGACGAATGGATCCGCACGCGCACCGGCATCGCCCAGCGCTACGCGCTCAGTACCGGCGAATCGCTGGTCGAGGTGGCGGAACGCGCCAGCCGCGAAGCGCTCGCGCGCGCCGGGATGAAGCCCGAGGACCTCGAGGCGATTATCGTCGGTACGGTTTCCTCGGATTTCGGCTTTCCCTCCTTCGCCTGCCAGCTACAGCATCGGCTCGGCCTGAGTTCGATTCCCGCGTTCGACGTCGCCGCGGCCTGCTCGGGCTTTATCTACGCGCTGAGCGTGGCGGACGCCACGATGCGCGCGGGCGAATGGAGCCGGGTGCTGCTGATCGGCGCCGACGCGCTATCGACCATGGTCGATTGGAACGATCGCGCCACCGCCGTGCTGTTTGGCGACGGCGCGGGCGCGGCGGTGATGGTCAGCGAACCGGGCCAGCGCGGCGTGCTTGGCAGCATGCTGCGGTCGGCGGGCCAGCATTGGGATTTGCTGTCCGTGCGCAACCGCGGCATCCAATCGCCGATCGACGCCGAGGCGCGGACCAACCAGAACGACGCGATCAAGATGAAGGGTCCTGAGCTGTTCAAGATCGCCGTCAAGAGCCTTGAAGACATCACCCGCAAAGTGGTCGAACGCGCCGGAGTTTCGCTCGGTGACATTTCCCTGATCATCCCGCATCAGGCGAACCTGCGGATTATCAACGCGGTCGGCGAGCGTCTCGGCATCAACCCCGAAAAAGTCTTCACGAACGTCGATCGGTACGGCAACACCTCGGCGGCGTCAGTGCCGATCGCGCTCGACGAAGCGATCGAATCCGGCCGGATTCACGACAACGATTTGGTGCTGCTGAACGCGTGCGGCGGTGGATTGACCTGGGGCGCCAATCTGATCCGCTGGTAGCCGCCGCGCGGCAGGATTGGCGCGTCGCGCCCGGCCGTCGAACTTGACTCCTGCGAATCGCGCCATGATCGCGGACCTGATGCGCCGGCGATTGCTCGTGATGCTTGGCAAGGGCGGCGTCGGACGCAGCGCCGTGACGGCGGCGCTCGCGCTGCTTTCGTCCCGGCGCGGCCAGAGCACACTCGTGATCGAAGCCGACCCGCGCGCGCCGATCGCCGGCGCATGGGGCGGCAGGCCCAGTTTCGAGCCGCTGGAACTCGCGCCGAACCTGAGCGCCATGATGCTCGGCGGTCAGGAATCGCTCGAACAATATTTGAGCATCGTCGCTCCCCGCGCCGTGTTGCGCGCGGTCTTCAGAAGCCGGATCTACCAGTATTTCGTGCACGCCGCGCCGGCGGTGCGCGAACTGACGATGATGGGTAAGGTCTTCCACGAAATCGAACGGCGCGAAGCGCCGCTCAAACCGTGGGACCTCGTGATCTTCGACGCGCCCGCGAGCGGACAGGCGCTCAGCATGATCCGCACTCCGTTCGCCGCCGGCGGCGCCTTTGGCGACAGCGTCGCCGGGCGCGAGGCGCGCAATATCGCGACGCTGCTGAGCGATTTCGCACGGTGCGGGATCGTCGCGGTGACGACCGCCGAGACGCTCGCGGTCGCCGAGACGCTCGAGCTCGGCCACGCCGTCGGGGAGCTTGAAATCAGGCTCGCGGCCGCCTTTTTCAATCGCGCGATCGACGCCCGCTTCACCGCCGCCGATATCGTGCGGGCCGGCCGGCTCGCCGAGCGTGATGCGGCGCTGGGCGGCGTGGAGGATCTGGCCGAAATAGCGCGCGGCGCGATTCGCCGCCGCACGCGCGACCGCCGCGCTTTCGAGTTGCTGCGCCGGCGCCTCGATTGCGGCGTTGTCGAGGTCGCCGAGCGGCGCGGAGCGGCCGGAATCGAGCTGTACGACAACCTTGCGCGGCGGCTGGCCGCCGAACTTCCGCCGGAAGGCGGTCTCGGGACGGCCGCGCCCGGCTGACAGGCGCCGATGGCCGCGCTCCAGTGGCCGTCTGGCATTGGAACGCCGGCGCAATTACCCTTTTCATCGATCTGATACGCGCGGCGCCGCGTGCAAATACCGGCGCTGGAGGAGCGAATGGCCGAGAGCAAGCGCAAACCCGAAAACGGCGCGAAGCAGCCGCGCGAACCGTGGATTATCCGCACTTATGCCGGTTTCGGCGACGCCCGGCAGGCCAATCGCCGTTTCCTCAATAATCTGCGCGAGGGCCAGCGCGGCCTCTCGATCGCTTTCGATTTGCCGACCCAGAACGGCTACGACCCCGACGCCGAAGTCGCCCGCGGCGAAGTGGGCAAGGCCGGCGTTTCGATCTGCCATTGGCGCGACATGGAGCGGCTGTTCGAAGGCATTCCGCTCGCCCAAATCAACACCTCGATGACGATCAACGCGACCGCGCCGTTCCTGCTCGCGCTCTATCTCGTGGTCGCCGAACGCAAGGGCGCGCCGTGGACGGAGTTGCGCGGCACCACGCAAAACGATCTGCTCAAGGAATACGTCGCGCGCGGAACTTCGATTTTCCAGCCCGAAGTTTCGCTGCGGATTTCGGCCGAGCTGATCAGGTTCGCGGTCGAGCAGGCGCCGAACTGGAACCCGATCAACTGCTGCGGCTACCACTACATGGAAAGCGGCGCGGGACCCGCCGAGGAGATCGGCTACGCCTTCGGCAACGCGCTGATGATCCTCGACGCGATTCGTCCGTCGCTCGGCGCCGAGGACTTCGAGCGCACCGTCCGGCGGATTTCGTTCTTCATCAACAGCGGCATCGAGCTTGCGCCCGAAATCGCGAAAATCCGCGCCTACTTCAAGCTGTGGCGCGAGTTGTGCGCGAGCGAATACGGCATCGCGGACGTCGCCTTCCGGGCGGGATGCCAGGTGCGCTCGCTGACGCTTACCGAGCAGCAGCCGGAAGTCAACATCATCCGGATCGCGTACGAGGCGTTGCCGGTCGTGCTTTCGGCCAACGCGCGCGTCAACGCGTTGCAACTGCCAGGCTTTCGCGAGGCGCTGGCGCTGCCCGATCAGGCCGAGCAGCTGATCGGCTTGCGCACGCAACAGGTGCTGATGCACGAGACGGGAATCGCGGATTACGGCGACATCTTCGAGGGCAGCAAGGTGATCGAGGCGCTGACCGCCGAAACCGCCGCGCGGGCGCGCGAAATCGCGATGCGCCTGCGCGAGGCCGGCTACGCCAAAGCGATCGGCCTCATAAGCACGGAATTGACGCGCGCGCTCGCCGAGCGCCAGCGCCGGCTCGAGGCGGGCGAAATCGTGCAGGTCGGCGTCAACGCCTTCGCCGGCCAAATCGGCCTCGCTCCGCCCGCCGCCGCGATCGACCATCCGGATTACCTCGCGCTCGAGCGCGAGCGAATCGCGGAGCTGCGCGAATGGCGCGCCGGACGCGATCAGGACGCGGTGGCGAACGCGCTCGCGGCGCTCGGCGAAGCCGCGGCGCGCGGCGCGCCGATCATGCCGGCGACGCTCGATCTCGCGCGCGCGGGCGGCACGGTCGGCGAATGGACCGGGGCGATCGAGCGCGCGACGCGCGGACGCTACACGCCGCCGATTTTCGATCGCGCCGCGGCCGTCGCCCGTTTCGACGTTCCCGCCGCGCCGCGCAAACTCCGCGTCGCGCTGGGCAAGGCCGGCCTCGACGGCCATATCAACGCGGTCAAGCTGCTCGCGCAGGCGTGCATGCAGGCCGGGATGGAAGTGATCCTCGCCGGCTTCAGGCAGACGCCCGCGCAACTGGTCGAAACCGCGCTGCAGGAGGACGCCGACGTGCTCGCCATTTCGAGTCTCGCCGGCGCCCATCTGGAGATTGCGCGCGAGACGCTCGGCCTGCTGCGCGCGCGCGGCGCGGACGAGGTTAAAGTCGTGATGGGCGGAATTATTCCGGAGGACGATCGCGAAAAGCTGCGCGCGCTCGGCGTGTGCGCCGTTTTCACGCCCAAGGACGGAAACCTCGGCGTGATCGTCGGCCGGATTATTGAAATCGGCGGGGGCGCGGCGGCTTGAGCGGCGCAAGATCGCCGGAAGTGGAAGTTCGGATGTTGAAAACGCGAAGTTTGAAATCGATTCGGCGCTTCGGATTGCCGCTCGCATCGGCGTTCGGCGCAGCGATCATGATTGCGGCAGCCGCGGCGCAGGCCCGCGCGACCGAGCCGCGGCCGTGGCTGTGCCGCGACAAGCCGGTCTTTTCATCGAGCCAGCCGATGACATGGACGGCGACGAATCGTGGCGGCGAGCGCTGGGTGATGCTCTTCATGCGTTTCGATCTCGACGGCGGGCACGACGGTTTCACCGTGTATGACACTCGCGCGATCCACGGCTCCGACAGCGGTGCGCTCCAACCGGGGCAGTGGTACGCGGTCGGGATGTACCGCGAGGGCGACCATTGGATATGCGCCGCGCGCGCCAGCGAAAATCCGCAATTCGTGCCGGGCGTCGTGCGCGATTTGTGCTACGGCGAAACGCCCGGCGGATGCGCGCTCAAGATGGTCGTGAAGGACGGTTCCAGCGCGCATAATTGATGGCGCCGGAGGGCCGTGCTAGCCTGTCCATCCCCCGTGCGGGGGAAACCATCGATTCGGGGCGGCGTACCCAAGTGGTTAAGGGAGAGGTCTGCAAAACCTCCATGCATCGGTTCGAATCCGATCGCCGCCTCCATCAAAACATTCCGTCCGTTGCGTAAAACGCGCCGGCTCTAGCGCATGATCAGGTCGAGGCCGCTCGCGGTCGAATATCTCGTCAGGTCCTGATACTGAGCCGGCGCCTGTCCGTTCACGTAGAACGGATGCCCCTGGCCGGGATCGCAGAAAAACGTCGAATGGTTGTTCTGGACATCCCAGAACCCTTCGACCGCCGAACCGTTGCTGTTGACTGGCCCGACGCCGGGCACGTCGATCGTGCTCAGGAACACCGCGTAGAACTTCCAGGGCTGGAGTTTCGCGTCGTAAAGGTCTTCCCACAGGGGCGCGAACGACGCTTTGTCCACGTACATCACGCGCCGGCCATAACAATAGCCGGCCGCGAGCGAAGGAATTTTGCGCGCGTCGATCTTGTAAACGTCGCGCACCTGCCATTTTCCCCACGACGGCTTGGGCCATCCGAGCGGCATGTCATAGCCGTCGGGAAAGCGGGTGGGCGGAGGAGTCGCATCGACCAGCGCGAGTATTTTCTGGTCGCCGAGATCGGCCGCCTGCATCTCGGTGATGTTCGCGTTGAAGCCGAAGCGATAATCGTCGGAGGTGCCGTCCGTCCCCGGATACGGCGTGCATCGCGCGGCCGTGGAGACGCGCTGCGAACGTCGCAGCGCCGGGACAAATACATAGACATCCTGCGCCTTGCGCGGATCGGTGTATGAAATCACCAGGCTGGCGCTGTAGCGTTCGTTTTCCGGCTCAAGCGTCATAATCCATTCGGTGTAGAATTTGTCGCCGGCGCCCGGAATCGTCGCGGCGATTCCCGGATCGGTGTTGAAGCTCAATTGCTTGGCGACGATTTCATCGACCGAGCAACTGATGCTGCCGTAGCCATTCTCCGTGCAGCCGAGGCCGTTGGTATCGACAAAGATGTGCGGCAGATAGCGGTACCATACGTCGGTCATCACTTTCCATGCGCGATTCGGCCCGGCGGGATCCGGAAAGGGCAGGCCGCCCTGGTAGTTCTCGATAGTCAGTCCGCCGCCGGGAAGATCTGCGATTCTCACTTGCGGCGAGAATTTCTCGGTCGCCGCCACATAGTTCTTCGGCAGCGGATGTATAATCGTCGGGCCGACGTTGATTTGCACGTCGGAAGGCATTTTCCAGTAGTATTTGCCCTCGAACAGCGCTTGCATTCCCCACGGCATGAACTGGCGGTAGTTTTGCCAGTTCTGCATCGTGATTTGCGTTCCGGGCGGAAGCGACGCGGGGTCCGCGCCTCCCGCCGGCGCCGCCTGCGCGAAGCCGCCGGCCGCGGCGATCGTGAAAATCATGACGATTGCGGACAACAAGCGCGATTTGAACATTCCCATCCTTCGCCTTTGCAAATTTCCGAAAGGTCGGCCCGGCGGACGCGATGCGCGCGTGGCGACGCGGCGCGCCGTGGCGACCGCACTATCGCGTCCGCAGTGAAATTTTACAAGCCAATTGACGCCGCCCGCGCGAAACCGAGGCGCGGGCGGCGAGATGTGCGGGCGATTTTTACGCCGCCGGGCGGCGCGTCATTCCTTTTTCGGCGATCCGTAGCTGACGGCAAGTCCGGCGCGCGCGTCCGACTGGATTCCATATTGCGGAATCGGATAGCGCAAACCGTTGGCCGCGAGCCGCTTCATCCCCTCGATCGCCTTCGGCACAAAACGCGGCGGCAGCGCCATCAGCATCTCGTCGTCAAGCACGCCGCCGTAGCGCCGCTCCGCGAAACACGGAATCGACAGGCTCGGTTCGCCGGTCTTGAGCGCGCGTCCCCATGAATCCGCGCAGGCCGATTCGCCGACCACGCTCCAGTCGAATTTTTTATATCCCGCCCACTGCAGGCCGTTGATGAAGATGATCATCTGGCCGGGCGACGCGTAGATCAGGCAGATGTCCGGCGGATTGAGCCGCCCGCTCGCGAGCGGCGACACCGCCATCGCCTCGTTGACGCCGTATGGCGGAGTGTCCATCGCGTGCTGATGAGCCGACGAGTCCTTGATCGTTTCGTACCAGACGCCGGCCATGTTGCGGCCGGAAAGCCAGTCTTCGTCGCGCGGATGGAGTCCGATCACCGCGCCGCATTGCGCGCCGACGAGATCTTTCTGCGTGATGCCGATGGTAAAGCCGAGGCGCGCCGCCTGTGCGACGATCTGATCGGTCGTATGAATCGATTTCGGCCGGCGGATTTTGGGAACCGCTTCCATGTCCGCGACCGTTTTGAACAATTTCATGCCGATCGGCGTCGTCTTGAGCCGCAGCAAACGATTCAGGTCGTCAACGATCTGGTTCCAATCGTAGTTGACCGGTTCATTGGCCGAAGCCTGCGAATGCTCTGCCATCGCGGATTTGCCTCCTCGCGTAATTGACCGACGGCCGGGCGTCCGGCCGATCCACCCGCTTATAGCACATCGTGCGGAAATGGCGTTGCGGTGAACCTCGCGGCCGGATTTGGAGCTAGACTGAACGGAGAGGTGAACGCGCATGACAACTCGCCCGCCAATTCCGCCGTTCGACGCCGCCAGCGCCGCGCAAAAGGTGCGGATGGCCGAAGACGCATGGAACACCCGCGACCCGCATCGCGTGGCCCAAGCCTACAGCGAGGATAGCCGCTGGCGTAATCGCGCGGAATTCATCGTGGGGCGCGACGCGATAGTCGCGTTCCTCATCCGCAAATGGAACAAGGAACTCGATTACCGCCTGATCAAGGAGCTATGGGCGTTTCGCGAGAACCGGATTGCGGTCCGCTTCGCCTACGAATGGCACGATGACGCCGGCAACTGGTTTCGTTCTCTCGGCAACGAGAACTGGGAATTCGACGCGAACGGCCTGATGCTCGCGCGTCACGCCTCGATCAACGATTTGCCGATCAAAGAGGCGGAGCGGAAATATCATTGGCTGGCGCCGGGGCCGCGTCCAGCGGACCATCCGGGACTGACCGCGCTCGGCTTTTAATCCACGTTCCGCTCGCTCCGGTCAGGCGGCGGCGCGGGCGCCGAGCGCCTGGCGCAGGAAGTGGCCGGTATGCGATCCGGCCGCGGCGGCGATCTCCTCGGGCGTGCCGCACGCGACGATCTGGCCGCCGCGATCGCCGCCTTCCGGACCGAGATCGATCACGTAGTCGGCGGTCTTGATTACGTCGAGATTGTGCTCGATCACGATAATCGTGTTGCCGCCGTCGGCGAGCCGTCCCAGCACCGCCAGCAGCTTGCGGATGTCGTCGAAGTGCAATCCCGTGGTCGGCTCGTCGAGGATATAGAGCGTGCGGCCGGTGGCGCGCCGCGCCAGTTCGCGCGCCAGCTTGATGCGCTGCGCCTCGCCGCCCGAGAGCGTGGTGGCGGACTGGCCCAGATGGATGTAATCGAGGCCGACGTCGCGCAGCGTTTCCAGCTTCTGCCGGATCGGCGGGACCGAACCCATGAAATCGATCGCGTCGAGCACCGTCATATTCAAAATTTCGGCGATGCTGCGGCCCTTGTACTGAATCTCCAGCGTGTCGCGGTTGTAGCGTTTGCCGCCGCAGACTTCGCACGTCACGTAAACGTCGGGCAGGAAATGCATCTCGATGCGGATGATGCCGTCGCCCTGGCACGCTTCGCAGCGTCCGCCCTTGACGTTGAAGGAAAACCGTCCGGGCCCGTAACCGCGCATCCGCGCCTCCGGCAGTTGCGTGAACAGCTCGCGGATATGGGTGAACAGGCCCGTGTAGGTCGCCGGATTCGAGCGCGGGGTGCGGCCGATCGGGCTTTGATCGACGTGAATCACCTTGTCGAGATGCTCGACGCCGTCGAGGCTCTTGTAGGCGCCCGCGCGCTCCCGGCTGCCCATCAGCTTCTGCGCGAGCGCGCGATGGATCGTGTCGAGCACCAGCGTCGATTTGCCGGAGCCTGAAACGCCCGTCACGCAGGCCATCACGCCGAGCGGAAAGCCGACCGTCAGGTCGCGCAGATTGTTCTCGCGCGCGCCGCGGACGGTGAGCCATCGATTGCCCAGCGGCCGGCGGCGCGCCGGCGCGGGAATCTCGAGTTCGCCGGAAAGATATTTGCCGGTGAGCGAATCCGGATTCGCCATCACCTCCGCCGGCGTGCCCTGCGCGACGATATGGCCGCCGTGGATTCCGGCGCCCGGCCCCATATCGACGATATGGTCCGCCTCGAGCATCGTGTCGCGATCGTGTTCGACCACCAGCACCGAATTTCCCAGCTCGCGCAGGCGCTTGAGCGTCGTGAGCAGCCGGTTGTTGTCGCGCTGATGGAGACCGATCGACGGTTCGTCAAGGATGTAGAGCACGCCCACAAGGCTCGATCCGATCTGCGTCGCGAGCCGGATCCGCTGGCCCTCGCCGCCCGAGAGGCTGCCGGAAGCGCGATCGAGCGCAAGGTAGTCGAGACCCACGTCCGCGAGAAAGCCGAGCCGCTCGCGGATTTCCTTGAGAATCAGCCGCGCGATTTCGGCCTCCTGCGGCGAAAGTTTCGGATCGGCGAAAAAAGCCACCGCCTGCTTGATCGACATCGCGGTCACTTCGCTGATCGGCTTGCCGTTGAAGCGGACGAACAGGCTCTCTTTCTTCAGCCGCGCGCCGCCGCATACCGGGCATGGCCGCATGTTCATGTACGCTTCGAGAACCTCGCGGATGCCCTCGGATTCGGTTTCCTTGTAGCGGCGGTCGAGCCACGTCAGCACGCCTTCGAACGCGCGCGCGTAGCCGTGGCGATGGGCGCCGCGCTGGTGGCTGAATTCGATTTCCTCGGCGCCGGAGCCGTAAAGTATCGCCTTGCGCACTTTCGCCGGAATCGCCTTCCACGGCTGGTCGAGCGAAAATCCGTAATGGGCGGCGAGCGCCTCCAGCACCGGCTGCATGTGCGTCATCGTGGCCCATGGCGCGATCGCGCCGTCGGCGACGCTCAAATCCTCGTTCGGCGCGACCAGTTCGGGATCGAAATACATGATCGAACCAATTCCCGAACATTCCGCGCAGGCGCCGTGCGGACTGTTGAACGAGAACATCCGCGGCGTGATTTCCGGATAGGAAATGCCGCACTCGACGCAGGCGAAACGCTGGCTGAAATAGATTTCGCCGCCGCCGTTTTTGGCCGGCGTCTCCAGCCGCTCGACCTTGAGCAGGTCCTGCCCGTACTTGAAGGCGACCTCCAGCGACTCGGCGAGGCGGCGTTCGATTCCGGAACGAATCGCCAACCGGTCCACGACAACGTCGATGGTGTGGCGCTGGTTCTTGTTGAGATTGATCTCCTCGCCCAGTTCGGCCAGCTTGCCGTCGATCTTCGCGCGCACGAAGCCCGCGCGCCGCAGGTCGGAAAGCTCCTTGCGATATTCGCCTTTGCGGTCGCGGACGATCGGCGCGAGCACGTGAATCCGCGCGCCCTCGGGCCACGTCATGATCCGATCGACGATTTGCTGAACGCTCTGCTGCGTGATTTCGCGGCCGCAGTTGTAGCAATAGGCGTGGCCCACCCGCGCGAACAGCAGGCGCAGGTAGTCGTAAATCTCCGTGATGGTCGCGACCGTCGAGCGCGGGTTGCGCGACGTGGTTTTCTGCTCGATCGAAATCGCGGGCGAGAGTCCCTCGATCGAATCGACGTCCGGCTTCTCCATCTGCTCGAGAAATTGCCGCGCGTAGGCCGACAGCGATTCGACGTAGCGGCGCTGGCCCTCGGCGTAAATCGTGTCGAAGGCGAGCGAGGATTTTCCCGAGCCGGAAAGGCCGGTGATGACGACGAGCCGCCCGCGTGGAATCTCGATATCGAGGTTCTTGAGATTATGCTCGCGGGCGCCCTTGATTACGATTTGATCCATCGCGGCGTGGTCCCGTTCAATCGTGCCTTGCCGCGCGCGGTCGGGACAAGCGTCCGCGGCCGGTCACGAAGCCTTTGAATTCACAGCGCGGGCGGTTCCCTCGCCGGCCGCGCGCGCGGCGTAGCGAATCGCCGCGATCATGCTGGACGGGTCGGCCGCGCCGCGCCCGGCGATTCCGAACGCGGTTCCATGGTCCGGCGAAGTGCGGATAAACGGCAGTCCGAGCGTGATATTGACCGCGCGATCGAACTCCAGCGTCTTGAGCGCGATCAATCCCTGGTCGTGATACATCGCGACCGCGGCGTCGAAACCGAATGCGCCATTGTGGCGGATAAACGCGGTGTCTGGCGCGAGCGGGCCGAGAGCGTCGAGGCCGGCGCGGCGGGCGCGCTTGATTGCGGGCGTGACGGCGCGGCGCTCCTCGTCGCCGAACAGTCCGTTTTCGCCGGCGTGCGGATTGAAGCCGAGCACGCCGATACGCGGCCGCGCGAGGCCGAAACGGTCGCGCAGATGCGCCGCGAGAAGGCGAATCGTGCCGAAGACGCGGTCGGCGGAAAGCTCCGCGGAGACGCCGGCGAGCGGCATGTGAACCGTGACGAGAGCCAGCTTGAGCTGGCCGCCGGCGAACATCATGCGCCACTCCGGGGCGCCCGCAAGCTCGGCCAGCAGGTCGGAATGGCCGTTGAACTTATGACCAGCCCGATTCAGCCATTCTTTGCTGATTGGCGCGGTGACGAGCGCGTCGGCCATCCCCGCCATCGCCATCCGGGCGCCGCTCACGATATAGCGATAGGCCGCGTCAGCGCCGGCGACGGTCGGACGGCCGGGCCGGCAGGCGCGCGCCGGCAGCCGTCCGACGCTCAGAACGGGCAGCCTGAAGCGTCCCCGCGCGGCCGTGCGAAGGGCGCCGCCGGCGGCCGATCGGGCGTTGTGCGGCGCCTCGGGCGTCCATTCGTACGGCTCCGGACAGGTTGGTCCAAGCTGGTCGGCGGCGGCCGTCATCGCGCCGATATCGCCAATCACGAGCAGCCGCGGCCGCCGCGCCGTCCGGGCGAATCGGCCCGCCGCTTTCAATACGACTTCCGGTCCGATTCCGGCCGGGTCGCCCATGCTGATCGCGATTAGCGGAGCTGGCTTTTTCGTCGGCGCGATTACTGCACCGTTTCCACGTAGTGATCTTTGATCAGGTCCGTATCGACCCACTTCTGGAATTCTTCCTTGGCGCGCTCGGACGTCAGTTTGTTGCGAATCTCGTTGCTGACTTCGCTGAGCGGCTTTTCTCCCGGCCGCTGATGTTCTTCGACCTTGACGATGTGGAAGCCGTACCTGGTCTGAATTACCGGCGAAATCTGTCCGTCATTGAGATTGCGAATGCCGGCGAGAATCTGGTCGTTGATATCGCCGGGGGCGAAGCTGCCGAGTTCGCCGCCCTTGGTCTTCGAGTCGTCGTCGGAATATTGCATCGCCAGTGCCGCGAAGTCGCCGCCGTTAACCAGCAGCTTATGAATCTTGTTCGCCTTCTTGCGCGCGGCCGCGAGCTGATCGGGCGTCGCGCCTTTCGGCACGGCTATAAGGATTTGCGCCAACTCGAACTGTTCCTTCGAAACGGTGAAATCCTGAGGATGCGACTTATAGTAGGCGGCGACCTCGCTGTCGGGAATTACGATTTTCTGACGCACCTCCTGATCGATCATGGTCATCGCTTCGACCTGCCGGCGAATCTTGGCGCGAAAATCGTCGTAGCTCATGCCCTGCTGTTGCAGTTGCTGGCGCAATTGCGCGTCGTTGATGTGCGCTTCGCTCTCGACGTTGGCGATATAGCGGTCAACCTCGCTGTCGTCGACCTTGCCGGCGAATTTCCCCGCTTCGTTCTCGAGCATTTTCTGCGTGATAATCGCTTTCAGGATGGCGTTGGGATCGTTGGATTTGGTTTGGAACTCCGGTCCCATGCCTGGCTCTGTCGCCTTGTCGCCGTACTTCTGGATGTCTTCGGTGGTGACGGGCTGGCCGTCCACGCTCGCGACCACCGTGTCGATGGTCTTGCCGGGAACTTCAGGCGGCGCCGGCGGAGCGTATGCGTTCGCCGGCGGGTCGGGAGCCGGCGCGGGTTGCGTCGCGGGCGCCGTTTTTTTGTGAGCGAACGGATTGAGCGAATGCATCGTCGAACATCCCGCCGCCAGCAACATCGCGATTGCGGCCAGTCCGGTCGGCGCCGCCATTTTAAACGCTGAATGCTTCATCGCCGCTGAATTTGCCGGCCATTTAATTCAGGAGCGTTTCCGCCGGCTTTTGTTCGCGCGCCTCCAACCTTTCACAGGCCGCCAAAGCCTGCAATACACCGGCAATCTGAGCGAAGGTTTGCTCGTATTCGCCCGGCTTGATCTGGACAATCACGAGATATGACGGCGTGAGCCGCATCGTATTCGGATTCGCCCGCGCCAGCGCGACCAGCTTTTCGGTCTCCAGCGGCGCTTCGGGATGGAACTTGACTTCGAGCTGGCCGCCCTTGACCGCCGCGCTCAGCACCATCATTTCCTTCATGGTGCGGCGCAGGTTCATCGCGGCGATCAGATTCTCGATCAGCGTCGGCACCGGGCCGAAGCGATCGCGCATTTCGTCGCGCATTTCGTCGAGGTCGGCCGCCGTCCCCGCCCGCGCCATCCGCCGGTACAGCACCAGACGTTCGTTCTCGTCGGGCACGAAACTGTCGGGAATGTAGGCCGGGACGCCAAGTTTCAGCTCGGGCTCGAAATCGGGCTGCGGCGGTTGGCCGCGGAGCTCGCGAATCGCCTGCTCCATCATCTCGGTGTACAGCTCGAAACCGACGGCGGCGATCTCGCCGGATTGTTCGCGGCCGAGCAGGTTGCCGGCGCCGCGATGCTCAAGGTCGCGCATCGCCAGCTTGAAGCCGCTCCCGCTTTCCGCTTCGACCAGTTCGCGCAGCGCCTCGATACGTTTTTTGGCGTCGCGCGTGATGATGTGTTCGCCGGGAATCAGCAGATAGGCATAGGCCTTGCGCTTCGAGCGCCCGACGCGGCCGCGCAACTGATAGAGCTGCGCCAGCCCGAAATGGTCGGCCCGATTGATGATCATCGTGTTGGCGTTGGGAATATCGAGGCCCGATTCGATAATCGCCGAGCAGACCAGCACGTTGACGCGGTTCTCGATGAAGTCGCGCATCACTTTTTCGAGTTCATGCTCCTTCATCTGGCCGTGCGCGATCGCCAGCTTCGCCTCGGGCACGAGGTTCTGAATGTGCCGGGCCATGTACTCGATGTTCTCGACGCGATTGTGAACGAAAAACACCTGTCCGCCGCGGTTCAGCTCGCGCAGAATCACGTCGCGGATAAGCCCGTCGTCGAAATGGGCGACGAAAGTCCGCACCACCTGCCGCGCCGGCGGCGGAGTCTGGATTACCGAAAGATCGCGGATGCCGAGCATCGCCATGTGGAGCGTGCGCGGAATCGGCGTCGCGGTCAGCGTCAGGGCCTCGACCAGCTTGCGCATCCGCTTGATCCGCTCCTTGTCGGCGACGCCGAAGCGATGCTCTTCGTCGATAACCAGCAGGCCGAGCCGGGGAAATTCCACGTCGGGTTGGAGCAGGCGATGGGTGCCGATGACGATATCGACCAGGCCGCGCCGCACGTCCTCGATCACGCGCTTGTTTTCCTTGGGCGTGCGGAATCGCGACACCATCTCGACCCGCACCGGATAATCCTTGAAACGCTTGCTGAAATTGCTCCAGTGCTGCTCGGCGAGAATCGTCGTGGGCGCGAGCAGCGCCATCTGCCGGCCGTCCATGACGCACATGAATGCGGCGCGCAGGGCGACTTCGGTCTTGCCGAAGCCGGCGTCGCCGCAAATCAGCCGGTCCATCGGTTTGGGCCGGGACATGTCGCGGATAACTTCGTCGATCGCCGCCTGCTGGTCCGGCGTTTCCTCGAATTCGAAACCCGCCACAAATTCGTCATAAGCCGCGCCCGGATGCTGGAACGAATGGCCTTCGACCACTTCGCGCGCGGCGTAGATGTCGAGCAACTCCGACGCCATCGCGAGCACCGCCTGCCGCGTCCGCTGCTTGACGCGGTCCCATGAGCCGCCGCCAAGGCGGTCGAGCCGCGGTTCGGCGTTGTCCTGACCGCCGATATAGCGCTGGACCAGGTTGACGCGCTCGACCGGGACGTACATCGTGTCGTTGCCCGCGTACTCCAGCGAAAGAAAATCGCCTTCGGTGTCGGCGACTTTGAGATGCTTCAGGCCGCGGTAGCGGCCAATTCCATGGTCGATATGGACGACCAGATCGTCCGGCCTGAGTTCTTCGAGATTCAGGATCGCGCCTTTGCCGGCGCGGCGCGTCCGCCGGCGCGCGCGCGGCTCGCCGAACAGGTCCTCCTCGGAATAGACGTAGAGGCCGTCGCGTTGCAGCACCGCGCCCGCCGCGATCTCGCCTTCCATAATCACCGGGCGAAAGTCGCCAAGATCGAGCATTTCCGCGAAACTTTTGCACTCGTCATTGACGGCGATATCGAAGGCTTCGAGATGGCGGCGGAGGCTGGCGGCGCGATTCGGCCCCTCGACCACCATCAGCGCGCGTCCCTGGCCGCGGCTGACTTCGGCCAATTCAAGCGCAAGCGGCTCGAACGATGGGCCGGCGCGGCCGCCCGCGGTTTCCGATGCGCCCAGCCGCAGGCTCGCCTGCGCACGGATCTCGATCGGCGGCGCCCAGCCTTCGCGCGGCGCCGCGACCGTTATCAGCGATCCGACTTCGACCGCGCTCAGCGCGGACAGCGCGCGTTCGAATTCCGGCACGTCCATGAACAGCGATTCGGGAACGGGGTAGAAGGCCGGCTTTTGCTGGGCGGCTTCCGCCTCCGCCGCGACGCGCTCGGCGAATCGTTGCGCTTCTCCCAGTATCCGGCCCGGATCGACCAGCCAGGCGAGCGTGTTGTTCGGCAGATAATCGAAAACCGTCTGCAATCCGCCTTCGTGAAGCATCGGCGTGAGCAGCTCGACGCCCGGGAACAGGAGTCCGTTCTCCAGCGTCTCGGCCAGTTCGGCGGCCTCCTTGCGCACCATCCCGATTTCGGCGCATCGGAGCGCCACCCGGTCGGCCAGACGCGATTCGCGCAGCACGCCGGCCGGAACCTGGCGGGTCCGGATAATCGTGGCTTCATCGATTTCGCCGAGCGACCGTTGGCTGGCCGGCTCGAAGCGCCGAATTGACGTGACGATGTCGTCCTCGAGTTCGATGCGAACCGGCAGGTGGTGCAGGGGCGAGCACACATCCACGATGCCGCCGCGGATGCTGAAATCGCCCGGCTCTTCGGTTTGCGGCACGCGCTGATATCCGGCGGCGGCGAGCGTTTCCAGCAGCGCGTCCAGATCGATCGCGTCGGCGGCGGCGACCCGCAGGATCGATTCCTGAAAAACCGCGCGCGGCAGCGTGCGCGTCATCAGCGCTTCGACCGAAGCGACAATCAGCGGCGCGCCCTGGCGCAACAGGGCGAAGAGCGCTCCGAATTGCGCTGCCTGCACGTCGGGCGGCGGCGAGAGATGCGCGAAGGGACGCGTTTCCCACGCGGGCATCGGATGGACGCGGGCGGACGCCGCATCGGCCGTGGCGGGCTGATCGAGGAAAAAGGTGGCTTCGCTTGCCAGTGCCTCGGCTTCGCTGGCCAGCGAGGTCACGACGAGGATCGGGCGTTCGAGCGCAAGCGCCGCCTCGCGCAACATCAGGGCGTTCGCCGCGCCTTTAAGTCCCATGACCGGAAAACGCCGCTCCGCGCCGCTCTCCAACCGGGACCGCAACTCGCTTGCCGCTTCTCGAAGACTTCGTTCCACCGTCCGCCGAACCGTTTTACCTTGCGAAAGACACACCAATCCGCTCCCGCAAGCGGCGGGTCGGAGTTCAGGTGATTATAGCAGAGGGTCGCGCCCGCCCGAACCGCGCGCGCTTCGATCTTTGCGGCAACGGCTATTGGGCGCTGTTGGCGGTCGCCGTCGCCTCCGCCGCGGCGCCGAGTTTGACCGGCAGTTGCAAGGTTTTCTGGGAATGATCCGGCATCGTCCGCAAGATCGTGAAATAGATCGTGTCGCCGGGCTTGAGGCTCGCCAGCGCGGTTTGCAGATCGAGATTGTCGCGCACGCGCTTGCCGTCTATCGCGATAATCAAATCTCCGCCATGGCCCAGCGATCCGGCCCGCTTGAGCAACGGCATCATCACGATATCGAGCGGCGGCAACAACGCGCCGGCGGTCGCCCCGGTTTCGCCGAGCGAACTCATCTTGGTGCGTCCATGCAAGCCCGCGCGCGCGGCCGGTCCGCCGGAATCTACGCTTACGACTTCCAGCCCGGTGATCAATCTGCCCGGCTGATCGTTGGCGTAGATCGCCTGCACGGTCATTCCGAGGTAAGGACGCGCCTGATTCGCGGCGGCGCCGGTATCGGGTGCGACGCTGGAATATTGTCCCGGCGCGGGAGCGGTGGTGTCCGGAGTGCCGACGTTCGCAGGCGGTGCGGCTGGTTCGGACGGCGTAGGCGGCGCGTAACGTGGCGCGATTTCCAGCGTCTGGTCGGACGATTGCGCGATTACCCGCCGCGGCGCGGCGACCGCGAGCGCAAGCGCGGCGGCCAGGGCCGCGAATTTTCGACCGTACCGTCTCACTGCCGCAATTTTAATGCGCCTGCGCCTCAAGCGAAACGGCGCCGCGCGGCGTTGTCGGCTTCGGCTTGATGGCGTCGCGGCGGTCATGCGACAGTGGGCCAAATTCCTTCAGGCGGTCATGCGGCGATGAAAATCTTTTCCACCGTGGGTCTCACGCCGGCGCAGCGGGCCATGATCGAAAGCGCGGCCGGCGGAGCGGAAATTGTCGATCGGCAGTGCCGTTCCGCCGAAGAAATGCTGGCGGCCGTGAACGGCGGCTGCGACGTCCTGTTCGGCCTCCGCGCGCCCGATGACTTTGTCCGCAAAAGCGACGGCCTCAAGTGGATTCAATTGCTGAGCGCCGGCGCCGACCATGCCCTGAAGGGCGCGCTGGCGGAGAACGCCGCGATCGCGCTTACCACTTCGAGCGGAATTCACGCCACTCCGATCGCGGAATACACGATCGCGTCGATGCTGGCGTTCGCGCACGGATTTCATCGCCTGATGCGGGCGCAGATGCGCGGCGAATGGCAACGCGGCGGCGGCTTCATGGACAACGTCGATTCGTTGCGCGGCAAAACTTTGGGAGTGGCCGGCTATGGTTCGATCGGCCGGGAGACGGCGCGAATCGGAGCGGCGCTGGGGATGGAAGTGCTGGCGCTCAAGCGCAATCCGGCGGAGCGGCAGGACTTCGGATGGAATCCTCCCGGCGTCGGCGACCCGGAAGGACGGCTCCCGCGCCGATGGTACGGGTCGAACGAATGCGCCGCGATGCTCGCTGAGAGCGACTACATCACGGTAACGCTGCCGGGAACGCCTCACACCCGCGGCTTTATCGGCGCGCGCGAAATCGCGGCGATGCGTCCGGACGCTTACATCGTCAATATCGGACGCGGATCGGTGATCGATCAGGCGGCGCTGATTCGCGCGCTCGATGAAAAGCGCATCGGCGGCGCCGGGCTCGACGTTTTCGAGCGCGAGCCGCTGGAAGCCGATAGTCCGCTCTGGGCGATGGAAAACGTAATACTGACGCCGCACATGTCGGGCGCGTTCAAGGACTACAACACCGCGGCGTGCCGGCTTTTCTGCGACAACCTGCGCCGTTTCCGCGCCGCGCAGCCGCTGCTGAACCTGGTCGATCGCGCGACCGGATATTGATTCGCGCGAACTTCCCGATCAGCGGCCCGTGAATTTCGGCGCGCGCTTGGCGAGAAACGCCGCGATACCCTCGCGCGCGTCGGCCGTGCGCGCGCAATCGGCGATATATTCGGTCTCCAACTCCATCTGCTCGTCGAGCGTGGTGTTGGCCGCTGCGTACATCAGCCGCTTGATTCCGCCGTAGGCGTTGGTCGCGCCCTGAGCCAGCTCGCGCGCCAGCTTTTGCGCTTCGCCATTCAACTCGGCGTCGGGCACGACGCGCGTGACGATGCCCATCGCTTCGGCCTCGCGCGCCGAGAGCGTGCGATTCGTCAGCGCGAGTTCGAGCGCCCGCCGCATGCCGACGATGCGCGGCAGGTAGTAAGTCGAAGAGCCGTCCGGCGTCAGGCCGACGCGTGAGTAGGCGAGGGTGAAGCGGGCGGATTCCGCCGCCAGCACCAGATCGCCCGACAGTGCGAGACTCATGCCGGCGCCGCCGGCGTTGCCGTTGACGGCGATTACGACCGGCGCGCGCATACGGGCGAACCGATGGAGCGCCTTGTGTAAATAGAACGTCACGCGCTTCAAATGGCCCGGCAGTTCGGCGTCGCCCTGCGCGGCGAAGGACTTCAGATCGCCGCCGCCGCAGAAGAGCTTGCCCGCCGCGTCGAGCAGAACGGCGCGCACGGCGGGATTTTCGTCGCACAGGAGCGAAACCTCTTCGAGCTCGCGCGCCAGTTCGAGGTTCAGCGCGTTGGCCGCCTCGGGACGGTTGAGCGTGATATGCGCGACGTTGTCGGCGATTGCGAATTTCAGGCAATTCAGGCTGGACATGACTGGATAACCTCGATTTGAGCGGGTAGTACGCGCTGGCGTCAGAGTTCGCGCCGCCAATGCGCGATCGCCGCGCCGATTTCGTGCGGCGAATCTTCCTGGATAAAGTGCGAGCCGCGCACCGTCACTTCGCGCTGGTTCGGCCATCGGCGGCAATATTCCCGCTGGCCGCCAATCAGAATCGCACCCGGCTCCGCGTTGACGAACAATTTCGGCACGTTCGATTTGGCGAGCCAGTTTCCATATTCCGTGACGATCGCGGTCACGTCGGCCGGATCGCCGTCGATCGGTATCTGGCGCGGCCAGGTAAGCATCGGCCGCCGCTTTTCGCCCGCGTCGAGGAAAGGTCGGCGATAGTGCGCCATCTCTTCCGGCGTGATTTTCCTGAGGATACTGCCGGGGAGTATCCGCTCGATAAAGACGTTCTTCTCGAGCACCATCGCCTCGCCCGCCGGACTGCGCATCGCGGAGAAAACCTGGCGCGCGGCGTCGGGCCATTCCGCGAGCGTCAGGGGCCGGACAATCGCCTCCATGTACGCGATTCCCCTGATCGCCTCCGGATGCCGAAAGGCCCAGTGGAAGCCCAGCGCCGATCCCCAGTCGTGCACGACCAGCGTCACGTTCCGATCGAGTCCGAGCGCGTCGAACCATCCGTCGAGATAGCGCGCGTGATCGGCGAGGCGATAAGAACCGTCGGGCGTCCCGCCGGAATCGCCCATTCCGGCCAGGTCCGGCGCGAGACACCGGCCCTGATCCGCGAGATGCGGAATGATATTGCGCCAGAGATAAGACGACGTCGGATTGCCGTGCAGAAAGACGATCGGATCGCCGGCGCCGACGTCCACGTAGGCCATCTCGACTCCGTGCGAAAGGACGCGCTTGCGCGGATTCGGATCGGCGGCGGATATGGTTTGCTCGGCCATGATGAAACTCCCGGCGATGCGGCTCAAAGATTGATACGGCGTCGGGCGGGCGCTGGCAAGCGCGCGGCGTTCGCACGCGGCTTGCCGATTGCGCCGCGCTCGGCGCACAATTGCGGCGCGGCGGTCGGCGCGAGCGCGCCGCGAGGAGCGAATCGGGATGGCTGAGCGCAGGCGCAAATTCTGGGGATGGGGTTACGAAGATCAGGGTCCGAATCCCGAACAGCAGCGCCATCTGGCGGAACGGATGGCCAAGCGGTTCGACCTGGGCGGTTTCGATATCACGCCCGCGCCGGCTGAGGCCGAATTGAAGCTGCGCGCGCCGCGAGTCAAACCGCCCGACTCGCTGGCCGCGATTTGCTCGTCGAGCGCCTACGATCGCGCCGCGCACAGCTACGGCAAGAGCTTCAGCGATATAGTGCGCGCGTTTCGCCGCGACTACCGCAATCCCTTTGACGTTGTGGCCTTCCCGCGCGACGAACGCGAGCTGGTCGCCGTGCTGGAATGGTGCGATCGCGAACGGCTTGCAGCCTCGCCGTACGGCGGCGGATCGAGCGTGGTGGGCGGAGTCGAGCCGCCGTCGCAGGGCGATTATCGCGGCGCGGTATCGATCGATCTCGGCCGGCTCGATCGCGTGCTCGAAATCGATCGCGCGTCGCGCGCCGCGCGAATCCAGGCCGGCGTGCTCGGCCCGGCGCTCGAAGATCAACTGCGGCCGCACGGCCTGACGCTGCGCCATTTTCCCCAATCGTTTGAATTTTCGTCGCTCGGCGGATGGATCGCGACGCGCTCCGGCGGCCATTTCGCGACGCTCTACACCCATATCGACGATTTCGTCGAGTCGCTGCGCGTGGTCGCTCCTTCGGGCGCGATCGAGTCGCGCCGCCTGCCCGGCTCCGGCGCCGGCCCGAGTCCCGACCGCATGTTTATCGGTTCGGAAGGCACCCTGGGAATTATCACCGAGGCATGGATGCGTTTGCAGGACCGGCCGAAATTCCGCGCCGGCGCGTCAGTATCGTTTCCCGATTTCGAGACCGGCGCGAAGGCTGTGCGCGCGATTTCGCAGGCCGGACTTTATCCCGCCAATTGCCGCCTGCTCGATCCGGGCGAAGCCGCCAACGCCGGCGCGAACCAGGGCGAGGCGGCGGTGCTGGTGCTGGCCTTCGAATCCGCAGATCATCAGCTCGAACCGTGGATGAAGCGCGCGCTGGAATGTTGCGCCGATCACGGCGGCCAGGTTCCCGAAGGCGCGGCGCGCACCCGCGCCGAAGCCGACGCGACGCATGAAGGCGCCGCGGGAGCATGGCGCAACGCGTTTCTCAACGCGCCCTATCTGCGCGACACCGTGGTCGCGATGGGGATGGTCAGCGAGACCTTTGAAACCGCGATCACCTGGGATCGGTTTCCGGAGTTCCACGCGCGCCTGATGTCGGCCGCGCGCGACGCCGTAAAGCGCGTCTGCGGCAAGGGAACCGTGACCGTGCGCTTTACGCACGCCTATCCCGACGGTCCCGCGCCGTACTATACGGTGCTGGCGCCGGGCCGGCGCGGCTCGGAACTGGAGCAATGGGCGGAGATCAAGCAGGCCGTTTCCGACGAGCTAATCGCGCTCGGCGGAACGATTACGCATCATCATTCGGTCGGCCGCGACCATCGGCCCTGGTACGACCGCCAGCGGCCCGACGGATTCGCCAACGCGCTCAGGGCCGCCAAGCGCGCACTCGATCCGCATGCGGTGTTGAACCCCGGAGTTTTGTTCGATCCGTAAAGGCGGCGCTTTATTCCTCGAGACCGAGCCGCTTGCGGCCGGCCGCGCTGATCCGTTCCGGCGACCACGGCGGCTCCCAAACGATCTCGACCGTCGCGCGGTTGCAATCCGGGATGCCGAGTAGGCGATCCTCGATCGTCGTCGCGATCATCGATCCCATCGAGCATCCCGGTCCGGTCAGCGTCATCTTCACCGTCACCGCGTCGCCGCTCAGCTCGACGCCGTAAATCAAGCCGAGGTCCACGACGTTGAGCGGAATTTCCGGGTCGTAGCAATCGCGCAATACTTCGTAGATTTCAGCTTCCTGCAGCATCGCCGGCGTTCGCGCCGCCCGGCCACGCGAACGGCGCGCGATGAATCGTTATCGATCCCGTTACGTAGTATATAGAAGAGCGATGCCGCGCCGCTATCGGCTTTGCGGCGCGATCGATGAGGGTTTGCGATGACCGAAATGGATGACGCGAAGCGAGCCGCCGAAGATCGCTGCGACGAGGCGGTCGAGGCGTTCGCCGACGGCGATTACGACCAGGCGATCGCGCTTTACAATCAGGCTCTGGAAGCCGATCCGGCGTTCGGCGACGCTTTCACCGGCCTCGCGATGTGCCATCAGGCGAAGGGCGACCTCGACGCGGCGATCGATGTGACCAAACGCTATGTCGAACGGGCGCCCGACGACATCCTTGCCTTCACCAATCTCAGCATGTTCTACCAGAAGAAGGGGATGATCAAAGAGGCTGAAGCGGCTGGCGCGCAGGCGCGCCTGCTCGATTGGAAACGCCAGATCAGGGAAGCGAAGGACAAGCCGCACAATCAATAGCGGCCGCGCGATGCGCCGAAAATCGCGGCGATCGATGGGAAGAAACCGGATGACGATGAAGCTGAAGGACAAAATCGTTCTGATAACCGGCGCGGGTTCCGGGCTCGGCCGCGAGATGGGTCTGTTGTTCGCGCGCGAAGGCGCGAAGGTCGGCGTCAACGATATCCGGCCCGAGTCGGCGCAGAATGTCGTTACCGAAATCGAACGTGCCGGCGGCGTCGCGCGTCCGTTCGTCGCCGACGTTTCGAGCAGCGCGGCGGTGCGCAAGATGTTCGCGGATTTTCTCGCCGCTTTCGGCACGATCGACGTGCTGATCAACAACGCCGGAATCGGCCGCACCCGCGAAACCACCGAACTGCTCGGCACGACCGACCTGACCGACGAGGACTGGCGGCTGATGCTCGCGACCCATCTCGATGCGACCTTCTTCTGCACGCGCGAAGCGCTCAAGGTGATGATTCCCAAACGTTCGGGCCACATCGTCAACCAGGGATCGATCGCCGGCACCGCCGGCCTGCCGTTCGTCTCCAACTATTGCGCGGCGAAGGCCGGAATCATCGGCTTCACGAAATCGGTCGCGCTCGAAGTCGCCAAACACGGCGTGATCGTCAACGCGATCGCTCCGGGATTTATCGAAACCCCGATGACCGCGCCGCTGGAGCCGGAGGCGAAGGCGTGGGTGATCGCCAATACTCCCCTTGGCCGGATGGGCGAACCCGCCGATATCGCGGCGGCCGCGCTGTATCTGGCGTCTGACGACGCCAAATTCATGGTCGGCCAGGTAATCAGTCCCAACGGCGGCTGGACCACGGCGTGAGCGCGACCGGCGCGCCTGAAATTTCATCTGCGGCGCGATAGGCTCGCGCGCCGCGGTCGGTTACGCTCGGCGCCGGAGCACTCGCGCTCCCGTATAGTCTCTCACGAATCGTCTTCAAGCCTGTGAAGCGCAGCGCCGCAATCCTGATCCCGTTGTTCTCGACGCGGACGCTGGACGACCTTGGACGCGGCGAGATCGCCGGGCTTTATCCGGCGGCGGAACTCGCGCTCGCGCTCGGCCATCGGATGATTCAGCTTCTGCCCGTTGACGAAACCGCTCCGGGCGAGACCAGTCCGTACAGTGCGATGAGCGTGCTGGCGATCGATCCGCTTTACATCTCGTCGTCGTCGCTGCCGGGAGTCGGGCCGGCGGCGATAGCGCGCGCGCGCACGGCGGCGGGGCCGGGCGATCCGCCGGATTCGGCGCGGCTCAGCGCCGCCAAACTCGAATTGATGCGGCGCTCGTTCGCGCATTTTCAAAAACGCGCCGCCGCGCACGATCGATCCGAGTTCGACGCTTATGTGATTGCCGAACGCGACTGGCTGCAGGACTACGCGCTGTTCCGCGCGCTCAAGGAGCGCTACCGATGGTCGGCGTGGGAATCATGGCCGCGCGAGCTCGCGGCGCGCGAACCGCGCGCGCTGCAAGCCGCGGCGCGCGAGCTTGAGCGCGAAATTTCCTTTTATTCATATGTCCAGTTCATCGCTTACCGGCAGTGGCGCGAGATGCGTAAAGCGCTGGCGGAGAAGGGCGTGGCGCTGGGCGGCGATCTCGCCTTTTCGCCCTGCCGCGAAAGCGCGGAAGTATGGGCGAATCAGGCGATGTTCGATCTCGCGCGCACGGTGGGCGCTCCGCCCGACGCCTTTTCCGCCACCGGCCAGCGCTGGGGCCTGCCGATGCCGGCATGGAGCGCCATGCGCGCGGGCGGCTTCGCCCTGATCCGCATCCGTACGCGCCGCGCGCGCCAGCTCTTCGACCTGCTGCGCATCGACCACGTCGTCGGCCTCTATCGCACCTACGGCTTCGGCGCCGACCCCGAGGCGCTGGGCGCTTTCGATCCCGCCGATCCGGCGGATCAGCTTGCGCAGGGCGAGGAGATCATCCGCGTCATCCGCGAGGAAGCCGGAGCGATGGAACTGATCGCGGAAGACCTGGGCGTCATCCCGCCGTTTGTGCGGCGTTCGCTGGCGGCGCTCGGAATGTCCGGTTACAAGGTGATGCGCTGGGAGCGGGAGTGGGATGAAGCCGGCCAACCGTTCATACCGCCCGCGCGCTATCCCGAAATTTCCGTCGCGACGACCGGCACGCACGACACCGAAACGCTGATCGAATGGTGGCGCGCGGCGCCCGCCGAAGAGCGCGATGCGTTTGTCGCGATGCTTGGCGCCGAGGCCGGCGTCGATCCGAAGGCCGCGAACCTCGATGATCGCGCGACGCTCGCGATCATCGAGGCGCTCTATGGCGCGCGTTCGCAGCTCGCAATCGCGCCCGCGGCGGATTTGTTCGGATGGGACGCGCGCATCAATGTTCCCGGCACGGTCGGCGACAGCAACTGGAAATGGCGCTTTCCCTATCCGCTCGCGGACGCGGCAAAAAATCCCGCTTTGGCCGCGCGCGTCGCCGCGATTCGGGCGATCGCGGAGCGCACGAAACGGTTCTGACCGCGCGCTCGTCGCGGCGTGCGCCGCCGAAGCGGAAATCATATTGCGCGGCGCGACGAATCATTCCGCGCTTTCAAGCTCTGTCGCTCGGGCGGGCATGATGCTTAATTCATCGGCACGATGCGCCGCCCCGGAATCTCCTGCATGCGCCACCCGCTCTTGTTCGCGCTCGTCGTAATTGCGCTGGCTCAGGCCGGATGCGCCGCCCGCAAGCCGGCTGAATCGTCCGCGGCCGCTCCGGCCGCCAAAGCCGCGGCGGCGCCGCCCAAAACGCATGCGATTATTGTCGCGCCGTTCGCGATCGCCAGCGGCTTCGACCGCGCGATGTGGTTCACGGAATTTCACGCCAGCCGTATCGGCCGTATCGCGCTCGACGGTTCAGTGACGACGTTCAACGTCGGCGCCGCGCTCCCGGAGCGGATTGTCTCAGGCCCCGACGACGCCATGTGGTTTACCGATCCCGCAGGCGACCGGATTGGCCGGCTCGATCCGTCCGGGGCCTACACCTACGTGCCGCTGCGCACTCCGGATGCGGGACCGGCAAGCATCACCCTCGGCCGCGACGGCAATCTTTGGTTCACCGAGCACGCGGCCAATCGCATCGGGCGGCTCACTCCGCTGGGCACGTTGACCGAATATGTCCTGCCCCATCCGGGCGGGCCGGCCGGAATCGCGTCCGCACGCGACGGCAATCTTTATTTCGCGGAGAATGCATCGAACCGGATCGATCGGATGGCGCCGAACGGCCGAATCGACGAGTTTCCGCTGCCGAATCCCGGCAGCCGCCCGAACAGCATTATCGCGGCGCCTGACGGCAAGCTTTGGTTCACGGAGCTGGGGGCGAACCGGATCGGCCGGCTGAACCCGGACGGACGCCTGTCGGAATTCACGCTGCCCGCCAGCCTGACGCCCTTCGATATCGCCGCGACGAGCGACGGCAAAGTCTGGGCCACGGCCCCGCGCGCCCACGCGGTGTGCGCGATTCTTCCCGACGGGCGCGTCGATACGATTTATCTGGCCGATACGGTTTTTCCGGGATTTATCGCGGCCGGCCCCGATGGCAATCTTTGGTTTACCGAGCCGACCGGGAAAATCGGCCGCTTGACGGTTGCCGGTGTCCTGACCGAATTTCCCGCCGCGCCCGCCGCAAACTCCGCCGCCGAAGCAAGCGCTCCGCGCCACAATCTGCTGATCGGTTCGCATTGATGCGCGCGCCCTTGCCGGCAGTGCAAGGATGTTTGCAACCGTCCGTTGCCGTATCCGGCGCGATTTGCGCTATAAGCGGTTCACGCTTCGAGTAATTCAATTTCGCCCCGATGGGGCCGCAATGGAGTGAGCCAGATGAGTCGTCATCTCGAGGGGAAAGTAGCCGCCGTCACGGGCGGAGGACGTGGTATCGGCCGCGAAGTGGCCAGAGCGCTGGCGGCGCAAGGTGCCGCGGTCGTCGTCAACGATCTTGGCGTCACCGTCGCCGGACAGCGCGAAACTTCGTCTCCCGCGGACGACGTCGTCAAGGAAATCAAGGCTTCCGGCGGCAAGGCGTCATCCAACCATGAGGACATCTCGACGCCCGAAGGCGGCGAAAGCCTCGTCAATCAGGCGATCAAGGAATTTGGCCAGCTCGACATTTTGGTAAACGTCGCCGGTATCCTGCGCGACCGGATGATCTTCAACATGACGATCGAAGAGTGGGACGCGGTCATCCGCGTGCATCTGCGCGGCCATTTCTGCACGATGCGCCCGGCGACCGCGCACATGCGCGAGCGCCGCTTCGGGCGAATCATCAACTTCTCGTCCAACTCGGCCCAGGGCGCTCCCGGCCAGCCCAACTATGCGGCGGCGAAAGCGGGCATCCTCGGCCTGACCTGGAGCTCGGCGGCCGCGCTGCAGAAGTACAACATCACCGTGAACGCGATCATGCCTGGCGCCGCGACCCGGATGACCGACACGATTCCGGCCGGCCGGCTGCCTGGAACCCGTCCCGAAGCGACCAACGCCTCTGGCACGCCGATGGATCCGGCGAACGTGCCGCCGATTATCGTCTATCTCGCGAGCGACGAAGCCGCGGACGTCACCGGCCAGACTTTCGGAGCCTCGGGATACCGCATCTCGCGCTTTACCCATCTTGAGGCGGATAAAATTATTTACAGCGATGGCCCGTGGGATATCGAGCATCTGTTCAAGGTCTTCAAGCAGACCCTCGGCACGGGCATGAAGCCGCCGCGGATGACGATGTAGGCGCCAGGTCTTAAAGTCGTTCGGATCGTCCCGATGGCCGGCGTGGATGGTCGCGCCGGCCGTTTTGCGTCCGGCGCCGTTACCCGTTCCGGCGGGGATTGGTATGCTCTCGCGGTAACGATGGCCAGTCCGGGACGCAGGTTGCCGCGGACGCCGGAGGAACAATCCACGATGGGTTCGCTCGCGCTATACCAATTTTCGACCAGCCCATTTTGCGCCAAAGTGCGCAAAATCCTCGACTTCAAGGGCGTCGATTACCGCATCGTCGAGGTCGATTACCTGGAGCGCAAAGAACTGCTGGCCGCCTCGGGACAAATTATGGCGCCGGCGCTGACGCTCGAAACCGGCGAGACGATCGCCGATTCCGACCGAATCGCCGATCTCCTCGACGAGTTGTATCCGATACCGACGATTTTTCCTCCCGAGATGCGCGGCATCCATCTGGCGCTCGCGCGTTATTTCGACACCGAACTCGAAGATGCGCTGTTTCGCGCCGCCATTCCTGACGAAATCGCCCATTACGCCCGCCAGGGACGCGATCGCGAGGCGTTTTATCGTCTGATCCGGGAGCGCAAGTACGGCGGCGGATTTTGCGACGACGCGATTCGCCGCCATGCCGAACTGCTCGCTGCCGCGAATCGGAAATTGTCGCCGCTCGACGACGCCTTGCGCGAGCGCGCTTTTTTGCTCGGACGAATCGGCTATGCGGATTTCGCGCTGTACGGGCAGCTCACTTATTTGACAATCAGTGGCCAGACCAAAATTTCGCCCGATTTGGCCAACCTTCAGGCATTTTACGACCGGATGGACCGTATCTCGGCCGCGCTCGATCCCAACGCATGAACGATCTCGGGCGCCGCTTGCGCGGCGCACTTGACGGGTCGGCGAATGCGCTCCCGTGCGCGGAGATCAGGCCGCGCAGGTCAATTCCCGCACGGCGTCGTACAAAAAGCGGCTGAACAGGGCGCCGGTCGAGTCAAGGGCGACATCGTAGGGCGATGGGGTGCGGCCGGGGACGAAAATCTGATGGGTTTCGTCAACGGCGGCGTAAAGGATGCAGCAGACCAGAGCGGCGTATGGCCGGTCCGCCATCGGTCCGCGAATCAAAAGCCAGAAAAGCACGGCGTAGTTGAAAAAATGCGCCGATTTGCGCACCAGTCCGTGCATCAGGACAATATGCGCCGCCGATGCGGCCGGAAATATCCAGCGCAGTATCGGCTCGATAATCCGGCCCGTGTTCGCCGCCGAAAAAATCGTCGTCGAAAACACGAACAGCATGACTATCCATGCGGCCGCCGGCATCCAGAGACGCAGGTTGGAGTTGGTTTTGACGGGACCCGCGGCGGCGATCGCGCTGTTTTCCACTCGCTAATTGGCTCCGCTTGCCAGGCTATGGCCCAAGGCGTTTACTCGTTGGAAAAGCGCAATCGCGCTTCGTGCGCTTGCGTCCGAACTTCCGGTGCGCGCCGCGATGACCAATTCTGTTCGGCGGGCGGACGGCGTTCAAGGCGCCAATAACGCCCGGTGAGTCTCCAGAGGATAATTGTCCACATGCGGGAATTCATACAGATAGCGAAGGCGCAGGCCGCCCCGCCGTGCACGGTCGTGATTTTCGGCGCATCGGGCGACTTGGCCAAACGCAAACTGATTCCGGCGCTCTACAATCTTCATGCCTGCGGCGAGAATATCGCGCCGCGGAATTACGCCGTGCTCGGCTTCGCCCGCCGCCCGATGGCGGTTCAGGAATTTCGCGAGAGCGCGCGCGAGGCGGCGGCGCGCTTTTCGCGGCTCGAGCTCGATTCCGAGTGCTGGCGCGATTTTTCCGCCCGGCTCGATTACCAATCGGGCCTCGATCAACCGGACGGGTTTCGCAAGCTCAAGGCCCGGCTGGAGGAGATCGAGGCCGCGCGGGGACTTCCGCCGAACCGCATCTATTATCTTTCGGTGCCGCCGGAGGCGATTACGGAGTGCGCCGAGCGGCTCGCCGAAGCGGGTTTGGCGGCGCGCCCAGGAGCCGCCAATTTCACCCGGCTGGTGGTCGAAAAACCGATCGGCAGCGATCTCGAATCCGCGCTCAAGGTCGATTCCGCGCTGCGCGAGTACTTCGACGAGTCGCAGATTTTTCGCATCGACCATTACCTGGGCAAGGAAACGGTGCAGAACCTGATGGTGCTGCGCTTCGCTAATTCGATTTTCGAGCGGATGTGGGGCGCGCGCAACGTCGATCACGTCCAGATTACGGTCGCGGAGAGCGAAGGCGTCGGCACGCGCGCGATGTATTACGATCCTGCGGGTGCGCTGCGCGACATGGTGCAGAACCATCTGCTGCAACTGCTCGCCTTGATTGCGATGGATCCTCCGGTATCGCTCGACGCCGATGCGATCCGCGACGCCAAGCTCAACGTCATGCGCGCGCTGCGCCCGATCGCGCCCGGCGCGGCCCGCGCGCAGGTCGTGCGCGCCCGTTATGCCGCCGGCGGCATCGACGGCCGCAATGTCCCTGGCTACGCCCAGGAAGTGGGAATTCCAGCCGCGTCGCGGACCGAGACGTTCGTCGCGCTCAAGGCGTTTATCGACAACTGGCGCTGGTCCGGCGTGCCGTTCTATCTTCGCACCGGCAAGCGGATGCCCGAACGGGGCAGCATCATCTGCGTCCAGTTCAAAGACGTTCCGCGGATTCTGTTCAACCGCGAGCGGAAAGTTCCCCCGAACGCGCTGACCATCAGAATCCAGCCCGACGAGGGATTTTCGTTCGAAGTGCTGGCCAAGCAGCCCGGACTCGATATCGCGCTGCGGCCGGTGCGGATGAACCTCCGCTACGAGAGCGAATTCACCGGCCCCTCGCCGGACGCTTACGAGCGCTTGCTGCTGGACGTAATGATCGGCGACCATACGCTGTTCGTGAGCGCCAATTTCGTCGAGAAATCATGGGAATTCGTGCAATCCATCCTCGACGAATGGAGCCGGGATGCGGCGTTTCCGCTGCACGAATATCCGGCCGGCAGCTTTGGGCCGGAGGCCGCCGAGCGCCTGATCGCCGAAGACGGGCGCGCCTGGCTCAATCCCTGAGAATGTGCGCGGGTTTTTGCGATTCAAGTGAAATTTTTTCGTATCCTGATTCGTATAATCATCGTGGGATGTGGAGAATGGGTGTCTGGCTGGCGCGTCAGTGATTCCATTTGGTGTGTTTTCCGGATAAATCCATCGTATTACTATCTTACGCGCCTTAAATGACAGCTACGCCTAAACTTATTCGGCCGGAAGCGATTCTCGACGCCAAGCCTGAGCGCGAGGCCTCGCTGATCGGCAACGGCCTCACCAAGAGCTATTCCGGCCGCGCCGTGGTGAACAACGTTGACGTGCGGGTTGGCAATGGCGAAGTGGTCGGCTTGCTGGGTCCGAACGGCGCTGGCAAAACCACGACCTTCTACATGCTGGTCGGGCTGCTGCGGCCCGATTCCGGCACGATCAAGCTTGGCGACACGGATATCACGATGCTGCCGTTGTATCAGCGGGCGCGCCGGGGCATCAGCTATTTGCCGCAGGAGCCGTCGGTCTTTCGCAAGTTGACGGTCGAACAGAACCTGCTGGCCGTGCTCGAAACGCTGCCGCTGACCGAAGAGGAGCGTCAGGCGCGGCTGCAAGCGATGCTCGATGAGCTCGATATCGCCAAGGTCGCGAAATCAAAGGCGGGAGTGCTTTCGGGCGGCGAGCGGCGCAAAGTCGAAATCACGCGGGCGCTGGTGCTCGATCCGCTGTTCCTGTGCCTTGACGAGCCGTTCGCCGGAATCGATCCGATCACGGTAATCGAAATTCAACGGATTATCGGCTACCTGAAAGAGCGGGGAATCGGCGTGCTGATTTCCGACCACAACGTGCAGGAAACGCTTTCGATAATCGACCGCGCCTACGTGATTCACAGCGGCAAGATCCTGGTCGAGGGCACGCCGCGCGAAATCGTCGACAACGAGCGCGTGCGCGAAGTCTTTCTCGGCGAACGCTTCCGGATGCTTTAGGCCGGCGCCGCGAATTCGCTTATCGACGGCGCCGCCCCGCGCGGAGTAGAATCGCCGCATGAGTATCCTGGTTCCATTCGTGGTCGAACAAACCGGGCGCGGGGAGCGGTCTTACGACATCTATGCGCGGCTGCTCAAGGACCGGATCATCTTCGTCGGCGGACAGATTACCGACGACCTCGCCAACCTCGTGACGGCGCAGCTCCTGTTTCTTGAATCCGAAGATCCCGAGCGCGAGATCAACATGTACATCAACTCGCCGGGCGGTTCGGTCACGGCGGGACTGGCGATTTACGACACGATGCAGTTCGTCAAGCCGCCGGTTTCGACGCTGTGCGTGGGCCAGGCGGCGAGCATGGGCGCGGTGATGCTGGCGGCCGGCGCCAAGGGCCGGCGCTATTCGTTGCCGCATTCGCGGATCATGATTCATCAGCTTTCAGGCGGCTTCGAGGGACAGGCGACCGACATCGATATCCAGGCGCGCGAGGCGCTGCGGCTGCGCGACCTGCTCAACCAGATCCTCGCCGGGCATACGGGCCAGCCGCTCAAGAAAATCGAAAAGGACACCGATCGCGACAATTTCCTTGGGCCGCCCGAGGCGGTCGAATACGGCCTGATCGACGAGGTGATTCAGGGCCGGACCGTGAAAGCCGGCTGAGCGGGGCGAACGCCCGCTGCGCGGCCCGTTTACGGCTGCTTCACGCCGGCGGCCGCGAGGATATTGTTCTCCAGCACGCCCATCGAGATGCACTGCTGGGTGGTCGCGTTCGCGCCCAGGCTGCTGTAGGTTCCCTCGAAGTCGGCGTTGACCGTCACGTAGCTGTTGCTGTAGCCCGACGGTTCGACTTTCGCGTTAACTGTCACGGAAGCCTGCGTCATCGACGAGATCAGGCTGCCCGTGCCCATCTTGCAGTACGCCCATTTGCTCCATGTCGCGCTGTCGATGCCGGTGCGTTTCGCGACGATCGTGCGCGTTTTGCTGTCCGCGCTGACCAGGGTGAACCCGCTCACGGTGGTGTCCGCGAAGTAATTTTTCAGGATGATATAGGTTTCGGACGCCGGATGGGGCGCGCGGCCGATGCGCGGAATCATCACGGGTTGCGCCGCCGCCGCGAGCGGCCAAAACAAAGCGGCGGCGAAGACCAAGAGCGGGAGCGTCGGTATAGCGCGTCGATGCATCGGGATTAGTCCCCTTTTACGCAACAATTTATCCCGCCCCGCGCGGAATTCTAGCGCGGCGCCGAGGCGCGTCAAAATTCAGCCAGCGGCGGCGAAGCGTTTTGGCTGAAAGCGGAGACGTTCGCATGAAAATAAGTGTTGAAAATGCCTGATTATTATTTTATGCCCTAAAAAGAAAGAATCATAGTCCTTAAAATAAATTTAAGCGCAATTAATCGTCTGTCGTCATTCAGGCGCGCGCGGCGGCCGTAACCGCTTCGCCGCGCGCCGCTTGAGCGCGGGGGCCGCGGCGACTTAAATGGATGCGCCAGAGGCGGCGCCGATGCCGGTATTCGATTCGCGCGGACATCATATCCACTACGACGACCACGGCCGCGGCGACGCGATTCTGCTGGTGCACGGCTTTGGCGCGCACGCGCGGGCGCTCTGGGGCGACACGGGCATAATCGCGCATCTGGAGCGGCGCTGGCGCGTGATCGCGCCCGATCTGCTCGGCCACGGACGCAGCGCCCGGCCCAATCGGCGCGAACATTATGGAATGGCCAATCTGTGCGGCGATCTGATTGGCCTGATGGACCATCTCGGGATCGCCCGCGCGCTGCTGGTCGGTTACTCGATGGGCAGCAGGATCGCGCTGCAATTGATGCTCGATTATCCAGAACGGTTTCGCGCGGTGGTGCTGGGCGGATTCGGCGGGAACGGCGCGATGTCGGTTCCGGGACAGCGCGAGCGGATCGCGGCGGCGCTGGCGGCCGACGATCCGGCGGCGATCGAAGACGACCTCGCGCGGCGTTTCAGGCGTGGAATCGAGGCGGCCGGCGGCGATCTGAAGGCGCTCGCCGCCTGTATCGGCGCCGAAGAGAATGTTCCGGACCTTGCGGTGCTGCCGCGAATCGAAACGCCGGTGCTGTTCCTGAGCGGGTCGCGCGACCGGATCGTCGGCGATCCGGCGGGGATGCTGCCGTATTTTTCGCGCGCGCGGGTGGCGCGAATCGAAGGCGGCGACCATGTTGGCGCGCCGGCCCATCCTTCGTTTCGCGGCGCGATCGCGGAGTTCTTCGCCAACGCGCCGGCTTGAGCCGCGGCGCAATCGCTTCGGATCAGTTGAAGGTCGGCGCGGCGAGCGTGCCGCCGATCGTGTACGGCGCGCCGTTGGCCGGCGGATGCGGCAGCATGTGCAGGAAAAAGCCGAAATGGTCGCGCCCGCTCCGCGTCGGCTCCAAGTAAAGCGTCACGTTGAGCTGGCTTTCGTCGGGAGTGGGGCCGAGCTGGATTTCGCCGTCGGCCTTCAGATCCAGATCGGCGCCGTGGGTTTCGATATCGACGAGCTTGAGCACGCCGCCGGCAAGTTCGAGCGCGCCGCTTAAAACGCCGACCCGGACCGGCGCCATCCCGCTCGCGATCGACACCGTAATATGGCCGCCGGCGAGCGTGGCGCGGCCGTTCGCATCGGTCAGCGCCGGGCCGGCGAGCGCCGCGTTTCCAACCGTCGAAATGTCGCCGGCGAGTTCCGCTCCATCCAGCGGCAATCCGCGGACCGCGGCGAGCTGGATCGCGGTCGCGCCGAAAGCGAAATCGGTCGCGCTCGCGGCGCGGCGAATCGTCACGCGGACGCGCCCGCCAAACAGATCGGCCCGAACGCGGATTCCCGACCGTCCGAGCAGCAGCGAAGCGAGCGTGGGCGTCAGCACGACCGACGGGCTCGCCAGCACGACGCGCGCGGCGCCGCCGGCGGTCGAAACCAACGTAACGTCGTCGAGCCGCGCGCCGAACGGCGGACTCATCCGCTGGCTCGCGTAGCGGACTCGGATTTGGCACGGCGCCAGCAGCGACGAAAGCGTGACGCTGTAGGGGAAAGTCGCGACCAGAAAGCTGATGAACACCAACGCGCCGATCAGCGCGTAAAGCGCGATTAGCGGGCCGCGCCGCCCGTGCGGCGGCGGCGCGGTCAGGCGCGGCGCGGCGCTCATCCTGCTTCGCGTCCGAGCGCCGCGCAGGTCATATCAACGTCGTAGGAGCGCGCTCCGGGAGCGGACGGCCGGAGATGGAAGCTCGATACCGTCACCGGGGTCGAGAGCGTCTGCACCGAGTAAAGCGCGTTGACCACCTGCGCGAGGCTCAGGCCGGAGAGTTTGAGATCGACGACGTGCTGATGGAACCCGCCGGGCAGCGTACGTTCGGAGGGCGTGATCGAGGAGATTTTTTCGTGGCCGATGCTCGCGGTCAGCGCCTGTTCGACGACCGAAAAGAGCGAGAAGTCTTTGCTCGACACCGTATGTTTTTCGGTCGCGGCGAGATCGCGCCGCAAGAGTTGATAGCGCAGCATCTGCGCCTGCACGTCGGTCAGTTCCTGGCGGCGCGCCGCGATGCGATCAGACAGATCGCCGCCCAGGCCGGAAACCGGAACGTAAACGAAATTCCACAGCAAGAGCGCGCCGGCCACGGCGCCGAGCATGCGCAAGAGCAGCTTTTCGCGCGGTTCGCGCTTGTCGTACCATCCGCGCGCCGCGGCGAGCGCGGGCGCGGTGGTCCGCCGCGCGATTTCCATGAGGCGATCCCATTGCGTGCCGGCCGCGTCGCGCGCGCGGCGAACCGGCCCCCACCCCAGAATCGCGCCAGGCAGGCGCGCGAAGCTTTCGACCGCGCGCTCGCCGATTTGCCGGATTCGTTCAAGCATCGGATTAGTCCGCGTCGAGCGCGGCGTCGCTCACTTTCAGATTGATGCGGAATTCGACCTTGCTGGAATCGGAGGAGGCCGCCGCGTGATCGACCTGCACGCCGGTGAAATCGCGCGAGCGTTCGAGCGCCCGTTTGACCTGGTCGACGGTCGCGAACGAATCCGCCGTGCCTTGCAGCTTCACGCCGCCTTCGCCGATCGTGAGATCGTCGATTTGCGCAGGCAATCCGGCTGGAATCGCGCGCGACAAATCGAGCAGGACGTCGAGCGGCGATCCGTGGCCGAGGTTTCCGCCCATCTGCAGCAACCGCTTGCGCATCCCGGCGATCTTGCTTTCGAGCGCGCCGCGGGCGGTCGCGGGATCGGCGGCGCCGAGGGCAGGCGCGACGACAGCGGCGATGCGCCGGTTCACCTGATGGAGCTGGCGGGCGGCGATCGAAACGCCGAGGATAAAATGCAGCGCCGCGAATCCGGCCGCGACCGCGGCCAGAATGATCGGCGTGCGCATCGCGCCGAGCGCGCGGGCGGCGCCGCGCGGGACGAATTCGCCGACGCGAAAATCGAGCAATTCGAGCGGTTTGATCGGCGCTTCGCCCAACAGCATCGCAAGACAGGCGGCGAAGCGGAGCGGTTCCGGGCGCTTCCCGCCGAAGAGCGCTTCGGCGTCGAATTCGTCAACGTCGTGAACCGGCGCGGAGAGCGCCTTGCCAAGCTGCTCGCGAACCGCGGGCGCGGCGGCGGCCGGACCGGTCAATACGATATCCGGCGGATCAAGTTCGGAACCGTGCGCGAGCAGCGTCTGGCGCACCGCGCCGACGATCGCGGCGGCCGCGGGAGGCGCCAGCGCGGCGCCGTTCTGCGCGGCGATTCCCTGGCCGACGGTGCGGATCGCGCGTGGCGTGCCTTGCGGATCGATCAGCACCATCGATGTGCATGCGTGATCGATATCGATTACCAGATGAGCGCCGCGGGCGCCGTTGCCGGCGCGCGCAAGGAGGCCCGCGAGCGCCAGCGCGCCGAGCGTGACGCGCTTCGGTTCGAGTCCGGCGCGGGCCATCATATCCAGATGGACGCGCATGTCGGATTTGCGCGCGAAGGCGGCGATCACCAGCGTCTTGCCGTCTTCGGCGCCGACCCGGGCGAAAGCGACGGCGGCGTTGTCAACCGGGAACGGCAGATGCTCCTCAAGGGCGAACGGCACGACCTGGCGCAGCTTGCGGCGATCATTGAACGGCAGGGTCAGCAGCCGCTTGGCGACGAATTCGGCCGGCAGCGCGGAGATCACGATATCGGCGCGTCCGGACTCGGCCAGAATTCGTCCGATCGCGGGGGCGAGATCGGGCTCGCCTTCGACGCGGGCTTGTTCCCACGCGCCGAGAAGATCGAGCGTCTTCCATGAGCGCTCGGCCAACGCGCCGCGCACTCGTTCGCCCGCCAGTTCGAGCGCCAGGATCCGTTGCCCCATAAATTAAAGCGCAGCCTCTTTCCCGCGCTGGTCAAGGCGCACAGGCGATTTCCGCGCAAAACTAATCACCGTGCCAGCTTATCAGCATCGCCGTGCCGTTCGTATTGCGCCGTACGGTGGCGTAAACGCGCCGGCGCGCGCCGGCGTATTCGCCTTCGCCGATTATCGTAAAGTAAGAACTGCGCGTCGTTAACAGGGGGGTGAGGTCCTGCGCAAACTGGCCGACGCCCGGCAGGTTCGCGATATCGGTAATCTGCATGAACGGCTGGACCTGGCGGGCCGCGACGATCTCCTTGATCAGCGCGGGATTGTTGGACATCTCGGGCGTCAGCGCGGCCAGCACTTCCGGCGACGCGGTGTTGGCGTTGACGCGCATCTCAGGCGTGGTGGTGAGGTAGTTGGCAAGCAGCATGAAGGTGGCGTCGTTGACGCCCTCAAGCGCCCGCACGTCTCCGATCGTCGGCATCGGGCCGTTGCGCGGCTCGTATGGCGGAATCAGCCGCAGGTAATAGTCGGCTTCGGCGCCACCCGGCGAGGTCACGCTGTCGGGGTCGAGCCAGTCCACGATCACGGGAATCAGGTTGGTCGATACCCCAATCATTTCGAACAAGCGCGCAATTATCTGGGCATAATTCGGGTCAACCATGCCGGTCCTGCCGTTGTAAAGCAAATTGATATCGAGCTTGCGCGCTTCGTCGACAACGATCACTCCGGCCGTGCCGCCGCCGATCGGAACGGGCGGCGTGGGGATCGCCCAGATATCGTTCAGCGAATCGAAAGGTTGCGGCTGGGTCGCGTCAAGGATCGCGTCGCGCTCGAGCATCGCGAGCCCCACCGCGACGCCGGAGCGGGCCAGACAGGCGGCGCGCAACTCGTTGGCCTGGTTGGCGGCGGCGCGATAGGCGAGCGAGGAGGTGGTGGTGAAATCGACCACCAGAATCGTCATCAGCGCCGTGGCGAGCATCGTAGTCAGCAAGGCGATTCCACGCTCGCGGCGGCGCGGCCGGAATTTTCGCCAGCCGGCGGGCGCGAGCGCCGCGCGCCACGTGATAATAATGCGCTTCACCATTGCGAATAGGCCATCGGCGGTGCGATCGCGGTTGAGAGCGCGAGCGGCTGGCCGCCGTTCGTGGCGACGCGAAGGTCGATGGTGATCTCCATCGGCAACATTCGCCCCGGCGGCATTTGCGTCGAATCCCATGATTCCGACCAGCTATCGCCATCGAAATAGCGGATATGCAGCGAGAGCACGTTGTCCGCGAGAACGACGGTGTTGGCCGCCTGCCCGGTGGGGGGGTTGGTCAAGAGGCTGGAAAATTCGGTGCGCTCGAGCAGGCACCATCCGCGATGGTCCGGGTTGGGCGCGGTGGTGTACGCGAGCGTGACTTCCGGACCGAAACCTTCGATATAGCGGCTATGGCCGGGATCGAGGGTCGAGAAGGTAATCATGTCCATCGGCTGAAAATTCTGCTCGTGCGCCTGCCCGAGCAGCATCACGCGGCTCGGCGTGAAGGGCGTCTGGACGGCGCCGCGCAATTCATTGCTGAGCTGAAACATCACGAGCCTTGCGGCTTGGTCGATCGCGAGCCGGCCTTCCGCATGTTCCTTGCTGCTGGCGACGGCATGAAACGATTCCGCGACCATCGCCATCACCAATCCGAGAATCGCGACCGCGACCATCAGTTCGAGCAGGGTAAAGCCGCGCGCCGCGCTCGAAGCCATGCGCTCCAACCGGAAACCGCGGCGATCGCCAGCGCGGCGCATCGCGTCAGAAGCCTTGGGATGCGGCGTCGTCATTGGCGCCTTGGCCGCCCGCGGGATTATTGAGCGCGGGAATCGGCGGCGGAATCGGGTTGTGCATGAATTCGATCAGGTCGAATTTCCGACTCAGGCCGGGACCGTAGAATATGTCGATTTCGACCCGGCGGATATCGGGAAACATCGGCGACGGATCGACCTCCTGACGCCAGCGAAAATCCGGGAACAGTCCCGGATACAGTTCATTGAAATCGCCTTTGGTGACGCCCAGGACCGGAAATTGGCCGGCCTCTTCGCGGGTCATCAGCGCCTGCGCCAGCATCGCGGCGCGCGTCAGTTGCTCCGCCCGCATCACCGATTCAAGGTTGCGATTGTGCAGCGTCATCAATGCGAGCATCGCGATTCCGACGAACGCGACCGCGATCATCACCTCAAGCAGGGTGAAAGCGCGCGAGAATTTCCGCCGCGCGGGACTCATCAGTAAACTCCGCGGCGCGGCGGCGGCATGTCGCCGTTGGCGATCGAGACGCGGCCGGTGAACGGATCGATCGCGAGGGTGAAAACTTCGCCGTTTGCGTCGGTCAGATGGACCACCGTCGCATCGACGTAGCCGCTCGGATAAAACTGCGTGCTCACCTGCCCGCGATTGACCGCGCCGACGCCTTCGACCCAGACGTCGCGGATACGAACTCCGACCGGCATGATCACGCGCACGCCGGCCGGGCCGCCTTCGGGCATGAAGACGGGTCTCGCCGCGAACGGATCGAGGCGGGTGACGTAGTAGCCGTTGTTATCGAGGTCGAAGGTGAGGCGAATCAGCACCTTTTGCGCGCCGGCCTCCTGGTAGAGATAGTTCGCGCGACTGGCGAGCCGGCGCGCTTCGCTGCGCATCAGGGCCGGCTGGAGGCTGCCGAGGTAGGGCAGCGCGATCAGCATAATCAGCGCCATCAGGAACATCACGACGGCGAGTTCCAGCAAGGTGAAACCGCGGCCGAATGCGGCGTGATTGCGCGTGGCGCGCGTCATAACCGATTTGACGGCGCCGCGCGTGCGCAATTCATCGCGAAACCGGCGGGATTTGGCGATCCGCGCGTATGAATGAATTCTGGCGGCGGACATCTGCATATTAAGCGCTTCAAAGCGCACCCCAGATAAATAGTGCTGGCTACGAGCTGCTGCTGCCGTCGATGTCGGCGTTCTTGCCGGTGCCGCCTTCGACCCCGTCGGCGCCGAACGATTTAAGCACGTAGCTGTCGCCGTCGCTCTGATAGAAATAGGGGGTGCCCCACGGATCGTTGGGAACTTTTTCGATATAGCCGCCTTCGGGATAGTCGGCCGGAATTTTTCCGGTGGTTGGGGCCGCGACCAGCGCCGCGAGTCCCTGGTCGGTCGTTGGGTACGAGCCGTTGTCGAGATAATAGCGGTCGAGCGCGGTCTTGAACGCCGAGATATCGGCCTCGGCCTTGATCCGCTTGGCCTTGTCGGTCGCGCCGCGCAGATTTTGCACGACGATCGTGGCGAGCAGGCCGATGATCAGGATGACGACCATCAGTTCGATCAGCGTGAAGCCTTGTGCGGAGGCGGCGAGGCGGCCGCGCCATCGGGTTTTTCGCGTCTCGGGTGACATCGTCGATCGAACCCTCATTGCATGAGCTGATTGAGCTGGAAAATCGGCAGGAGCACCGCTAGCATCATGAACAGGATAACACCGGCCATGACGATCGTCATTAACGGTTCGAGCATCGTGGTCATCTGCCGGAGCGAATTTTCAACTTCGCGCTCGTAGTTGTCGGCGACCCGCTCGAGCATCCGTTCCAGTTCGCCGGAACGTTCTCCCACCTTGATCATCTCGCTGAGCAGGGGCGGGAACAGGCCGCTGCGCGCGAGCGTCTGGCCCATCCCGTGCCCCTCGCGAATTTCCTCGCGGCTCTGATCGATCGCGTCGGCCAAAAGCCCGTTGGTGACGACGCGGCGGACGGCCTGCAGCGCGGGGATCAATTGAACGCCGCTGGCGAGCAGGGTGGCGAGCGTGCGGGCGAAGCGGGCGCAGATCACACGGACGACCGTGGGGCCGAGGTAGGGAATCTTGAGCAGCCACGTGTCGTAAAAACGTCTTCCGGCCTTGGTCGAAAGCGCCGCGGAAATGCCGCCGACGAGGCCGGCGATGCCGAGCAGCAGGGCCCACCAGTAGCTGGTCAGGAAACTCGCCAGGGCGATCAGCGCGCGGGTCATGGCGGGCAGCGCCGCGTGCTGCTGCTGGAAGATCGTGGCGATTTGCGGCACCACGTAGGTGACCAGAAACGCCATGATCCCAAAGCCCACGCACATCATGATAATCGGGTAGCTGAGCGCGCCGCGCACCTTCGAGACGAATTCTGCCTGCCGTTCACTGTACTCGGCGAGCCGTTCTAGCACCGCTTCGAGCGCGCCCGCGGCTTCGCCCGCGCGCACCATGCCGACGTAAAGGTCGGAGAAGATATCGGGATGGACCACAAGGGCGTCGGCCAGCGACGAACCTTCGCGCACCGCCTCGCGGACTTGCGACAGCATCTTGCGCGTGGCCTGCCGCGGCGCCTGTTCGGCGAGCGCGCCAAGCGCCTCGACGAGCTGGACTCCGGCGCCCAGCAGCGCGCCGAGCTGGCGCGTCATCAGGGCCAGCTCGGTCGGCGGAATCTTGCGGCGGAAGACCGGGATGAATGATTTCAGCCACGGACGCGCGGCGCCGGCGCGGCCCGCTTCTTCGGCGAGATCGGTGGGGTAAACGCCGAGCTCCCGCAATTTGCCGCGCGCGGCGCGAGCGCTGTCGGCGTCGATAACGCCCGCGACGGAACGTCCGTTCGCGGCGAGTCCGCGATAGGCGAAAACCGGCATCAGTTCCTGAACTTCATCCCCGGCGCAACGCCGATCGTCACTCGATGTCTTCGTGCGTGACGCGCAGCAGTTCTTCGATGCTGGTCTGGCCGGCGATCACGCGCTCCGCGCCGTCCTGGCGCAAAAGCTTCATTCCTTTGGCGGTGCAGGCGCGGCGGATCATCGAGCCGTCCGCCTTCTGCATCACCAGCGCGCGAATCTCGTCGTCCATCACCATCAGTTCGGTGATCGCGGTTCGCCCGCGATAGCCGGTGTTCCGGCACGCGCGGCATCCGGCCGGTTTGTAAATCGGATGGCTGAGCCGAATCCCGCCCATCCCGATCCGCACCAGCTCGTGATCGCTCGGCGTGTAGGGCTGGCGGCAGGTCTGACAGATCATGCGTAGCAGCCGCTGCGCCAGCACCGCCAGCACCGACGACGAGACCAGGAACGGCTCGATGCCCATGTCGATCAGGCGGGTCAGCGCGCCGAATGAGTCGTTGGTATGCAGCGTCGAAAAGACGAGATGGCCGGTGAGGGCGGCCTGGATGGCGATTTCGGCGGTCTCGCCGTCGCGGATTTCGCCGACCATGATCACGTCCGGGTCCTGCCGCAGAATCGAGCGCAGGCCGCTGGCGAAAGTCAGCTCGATTTTCGGATTCACCTGCATCTGGCCGACGCCGCGCAATTGATATTCGATCGGATCTTCGATGGTGATGATGTTTTTTTCGGGCGAATTGATGCGGCTCAGACAGGCGTAAAGCGTCGTCGATTTGCCCGATCCGGTCGGGCCGGTCGCCAGGATGATGCCGTGGCTTTGGCGGATAAGCCGGTCGATTTTTTTCAGATTGTCGCCGGAAAAGCCCAGCCGGTCCAAATCGATATCGACCAGCGCCTGCGCGCGATCCAGCAGGCGCATCACGATCCGCTCGCCGAAAGCGGTCGGAATCGTCGAGACGCGGATGTCGATATCGCGTCCGGCGATGCGCAGCCTGATCCGGCCGTCCTGCGGCAGGCGCTTTTCGGCGATATTCAGCCCCGACATCACCTTGATTCGCGACGCGATCGCGGCGTGGAACCGCTTGGGCGGCGAGAGCACGTCGTAGAGCATCCCATCGACGCGGAAGCGCACGACCAGATCGGATTCGAAGACCTCGACATGGATATCGCTGGCGCGGTCCTTGACCGCCTGCGACAGCAATCCGTTGACCAGCTTGATTATCGGCGCGGCGTCGTCGGCCTCGAGCAGGTCGCGCGGTTCGGAGGCGAGTTCGCTCGCGACCGAATTGAGGCCTTCCTCGTCAAGATCGATCATCAGGTCGTGCGCGGTCGTGGTCGCCGCCTGATCGTACGCGCGGTTGATCGCTTCGGTGATAACCTCGGCCGGGGCGATTACTGGCTGAATCGCCTTGCCAAACAGCACATGCAGATCGTCGAGCGGTTCGTAATTCGCCGGATCGACGATCGCGACGGTTACGGCGCCGTCGTCGGAGCCGAGTGGCAGCAGGCGGTTTTTCTTGGCGTAATTTATCGGCACGCGCGCGACGAGATCGTTGTCGAGCGTGGCCGGATCGATATGCGCCTGAAACGGCAGGCCGTACTCCTGCGCCAGGGCGCGGGCGAGGCGTTGCGGCTCGATCGCGCCCATGTCGGCCAGCACGTCGGCCAGCTCTTGGCCGGGCTTTTTGCGCTGGCGCGCCTTTTCGAGGTCCTGCGCTGTGACCCAGGAACGGTCGAGCAGTATATCCTCGAAAGTTTTACGCGCGGTCGCCATTTTTGGGCTTAATCACGCTGGAACCGATTCGTTGCTTCGTTTCCGCGGGCGCGGCTTCCCCAGAGCCTCGATTATGAAAAAGATCATCCCCACGTTTTCGATACGTTGCAACAAAACGCTCTGCTGCAGCGCATTATGGCTAGTATTTGATTAAGGGGGAAGCCGTTCCGCCGGGACCGAGGCCGTAACTGAATCCAGCGCCCTGTTTCGCCGGCATCGTATGCACGGCGTCGTTCCACGAAACGAGCGCACCGTTCACGAATTTCAAATCCAGGAATTTGCTTTCGTCGCCGGGCTTGGTTGACGTGTAGAAAAGCGTCGCCGTCAAATCGTTGATGTTCGGACTGCGCGCATAGCTCCAGATTTCTTCGTTTGGACCGACATCTTTGCGTAGATCGGGTTCGCCCCATTGACGATGGACCTCAAGGGCGGTCTCGCCGGGCTTGAGGCTGTCTTTCATGTCGCTGGTCTTGATTCGCGAACCCGCATCGTAAAATAGGCCGCATCCGTCGCCGATCGCCGCCATCGCGGCGACAATGATTATCACCGCCACACTATACTTCATGTTCATCGCGAGAATTGTCCTTGCTGGCGGCGGAACTTGTCAATCGCGTCTCGATTAATCCGCGCGCCCCGCGCCGCCGCCATGATATAAACCCGCACAAGGTTTGCGAAGACAACGGAGGCGTGGATGGCGCGCGGCAGGCTCAAACTGGTCAAGGGCGCGGCGAAACGCGGCGTGCTGATTTACGGGATGCGATTGTTCGACAGCGCCGAAGTGCTGGCGGTCGAGGACGCGCAGGTGCGCACCGCCGGCGGCGATCGCAGCCGCGTCACGATGCATCTGATCGAGGGCACGCAGGCCCAGATTCGCCGCCAGTTGATGCGCAGCGTCGACGCTTTTTTCGAGTTGATCGAGGAAGACGGCGATTGAGGCCCGCGGGCGCGCGCTTCCGGTTGTACGGACGTTCCGATTGTGCGATTCGATTGACCATGGCCGGCGCATGCGCGCGGGTTCCAGCCCGCGCCAAATCGATTTAGCCGGCATGGCCGCTGGGAGGCATACCCGAGAATGGAACTGAAATTCATCAAATACGAAAAAAAGGACCATCTTGCCTGGATCACTTTCAATCGCCCCGAGGTGATGAACGCGCTTCATCCGCCATGCCATGCCGAGATGGATTCGATCTGGGACGATTTCGTCGCCGACAAGAACCTGTGGGTGGCGATCGTCACCGGCGCGGGTGACAAGGCGTTCTCCGCCGGCAACGATCTCAAATGGACCGCGGCGCACGCCGGCGAGCCGTTTCCGCGCAGCAAGGGCGGGTTCGCCGGAATCACCGCGCGTTACGACATCAACAAGCCGATCATCGCGGCGGTCAACGGTTTCGCGCTGGGCGGGGGATGCGAAATCGCGCTCGCGTGCGACATTATCGTCGCGGCCGATCACGCGCGCTTCGGATTGCCTGAACCGCGCGTCGGCCTAATGGCGGGCGCGGGCGGCGTCCATCGCCTGCCGCGCCATATTCCGCTGAAAATCGCGATGGGCATGATGCTGACCGGACGGCATATCACGGCCGCCGAGGCGCATCGCTGGGGCCTCGCCAACGAGGTCGTGGCGCTCAAAGATCTCCACGCGGCCGCCGAAAAATGGGCCGCCGAGATCATGGAATGCTCGCCGCTTTCGGTGCAGGCCAGCAAGGAAGCGGCGTATCAGGGATTGCATATGCCGCTCGAAGAGGCGAACAAAACGAATTTTTCCGCGACCAGGAAACTGTTCCAGTCGAAAGATTTGATCGAAGGGCCGCGCGCTTTCGCGGAAAAGCGCAAGCCCAACTGGAAGGGCGAATAGCGCGGCCGCTATCCGGCGGCGCTTTCCGAATACCTGCCGCTGGTGGGATGGGCGGCGCGCTCGAACCCACGGCGAATTACAAGAACAGCGTCAGCACGCTGTTCAACATCGGCGCCTCGTGGCTGTGGGAAGACATCTTCAACCTGCTCTGAGCGGGTCCAACCAAAACGCGGCAGACGCCCAGAGCGCCCGCCGCGTTTTTATTCCCCCCGGCCTAATCGGCGCTGCGGCGTTTGAGACGCGCGGCGCGCGCCGGCCGCATCAAGGCGAATCGGATGATCAGCCGAGTGAGATTGAAATCAGCCAGTCGGCGAGCCGATAAAAGCCAACTGGTGTGGCGTTCCGTTGATAACTTTACCAAGGAATAAAAGCGGCGCGGGATTCTTCGCTCGGTGGCCTCGCTCAGAATGACAATGGCGAGGCATCATTCTGTCATCCTGAGCTCGTCCTGAGCGCAGCGAAGAATCCCGGGATTCCTTTCGTGGGACTCAGGGCGGGCTTTCACTCCGCCGCGCTCCGCTCAGAATGACAAACTGGCTTGTGCAGAGCTTCCCTGACTGATGGAGGACTCCAAATGGCGATTCCCGCCGGAATTGGCAAACAGGTAGCGGTCGCGCTTTACGTGGCGGCGATGGCAGCCGTCATAGTCGGCGTGGATTTCGGGTTCTTCAGAAACCGATTCTGGGAACGGCTCGCGGCGAATATTGGCATCGTCCTGGTGTTCGCGGCTTTCTACTTCAGATTCATTCGGCGTCCATGAACAAGGCGCTCAATGACAATGCCTGAGAGCTCCCCGAGGACAGAACCGTCCCGCGACTTGCCGCGAACGCGGCGCGGCCCAATCGAGATTTCAGACCGAGACATCACCCGAGGCCGCGGCGGCTTCGCTTTTGGCGGAAGTTCGCGCATGATGGCGTGGCGGCCGCGGCGCGGATCGCGGCGTTGAGCATGAAGCGGACGAAACGAAAAAACGGCGGGATGGCGGTGCGGTTCGCGGCGATGGCGGCGATCACGCTGGCGGCGGGGTGCGCGTCGAAGCAGCCGGTGCCGGCGGTCGCGCAGGGGGCGGGAGGACGCGCGGCGGCGGCGCGCGGCGACCATCACGTCTATGTCACCAGCGGGCGGCTGCCGGAGACCTGCTATCACGATCTGGGCGAGGTCGGCTTCAAGGAACCCTACTTCGAATCGGTGATCGACGCCGACGACTCCAAAACCTACGCGCGGCTGCGCGACCTCGCACGGCAGCAATATGGCGGCGACGTCGACGCGGTGGTCGATGTGGCGAAACATCAGAATGAAGTGGGCACCGAGGTTGACGTTTCGGGCGAGGCGGTGCAGCTGCAGCACGGCGAGACCGCGGAATGCGCCGTGCGCGCGGCGCCGGCGGCGCTCGACTCGATGGGCGCGGTGGCGGCCGGCGGCATGACAGGCACCCTGGCCGGCGGTCTCCTGAGCGGGCAGAACAGCGCGACGGGCGCGATGATGGGCGGGTATTTCGGCGCCGCCACCGAGGCCGGAATCCTTGCGGTGAAGCATCATCAGCAGCGGCAGGCGTTTCAGGCGGACTTGACGAAACAGATCGCCAGCCAGGCGGCCGAAATCGCGAGTCTCAAGAGCGAGTTGAGCGAGCTGATCCAGCATCAGTGCGACCGCGAGGAGCTGACGGCCGAACAATGCGACGAGCAGCGCACGCAGATGCTCAATCAAATCGCGCCCGCGCATGGCGCCAATCCGAACGCCGGCGCGGTGACCAAAACCGCGGCGAACGGCGGGCCGGCGAACGGCGCAGCGGCGGCAGGCTCCTCGAGCGCGAAAACGGCGGCGCCGAATGCGGGCGCTCCGGCGACCGATTTCGAGATTCAGAACCAGATACAGGAGCAGCAGGAGACGATCGATCGGTTGAAGGCGGGGATCAGCGACATGCTTCATCAGCAGCAGAGCACGCCGTAAGCGGCGATGCGGGCGGGACGGTCGCGCAACTGGAGCGGCGGATGTCTTCCGAAATCGAATTTGACCATGTGGCGATGCCGGTTGGCGATATCGAGCGGGCGGTGGAGTTTTATCAGCGCGTGCTCGGCGCGCGGGCAAGTCGCCGGTGGTGAGCGTCAGTTTCGGCCGTCAGAAGTTCAACCTGCATCCGCCAGACAATCGGATCACGCTGAAGGCGGCGCATCCGATGATTGGCGGCGGTGACTATTGTTTCGTTTGGCCCGGCGCGATCGCTGCGGCGGTCGAGCATCTGCGCGGACACGGAATCGAGATTATCGAAGGTCCGGTGATGCGGATTGGCGGGCGCGGCAAAGGCATGAGCGTCTATTTCCGCGATCCGGACGGCAATCTGCTTGAACTAATCAGTTACGCCGAGCCGCCGCCATCTTCCAGATCAAACTGAACGGGGAGCTTGCCAAATCGCGGCGGTTGGCGTTGTAATCGCGCGAACCGGCGAATGAGCCTTGGGGAGGCCGCGATGAACGGAATATCGCATGTGGCGTTGGGCGTGCGCGACATGGAACGGTCGCTGCGCTTTTACCGCGATCTGCTGGGCTGCGAGGTGCGCTACGACGCGATGCAGCCGATCGGCGGGATGCCGAGCCTCTACGCGAATCCGGAAAAGGGCCAGCGCCGCGCGGTCCATCTGCATTACGGAGCGGGCGCGGGCGGCGGCTTTCTGGTGCTGAGCGAAATGCCGGGCGGCACGCCGGGCAATGCGATCAAGCTTGACGAAGTCGGCATCTCGCATTTTTCGTGGTGGGTGGACGATCTGCGGGCGCTGCACGACAAGCTCAAGGCGGCGGGCGTCAAGATTCTCGTGCCGCCGACCGAGGCCGATTCGGGCGGGTACGGCGAACAGCCGGGGCGCAAATACCTTACCTGCCTGTTCGAGGATCCGGACGGGATTATCCTGCAGCTCGATCAGCGGGTCGGTTAGGCGCGGGCGCGATGCTGGACGGATGCAGGGTTCTTGACCTGACCACCGAGCGCGGGTTTTTGTGCGGACAGATTTTGGGCGATCTCGGCGCCGATGTGATCAAAATCGAGCCGCCCGGCGGCGATCGGGCGCGCGCGATGGCGCCTTATTTCCGGGGCGAGCCGGGCGCCGACAAGTCGGTGCTGTGGTGGTCGTTCAATCGCAACAAGCGCGGTATCACGCTCAACCTCGAAACCGGCGAAGGGCGCGAACTGCTGCTCAGGCTGGCGGCCGGCGCGGATTTTCTGATCGAATCTTTCAATCCCGGGCAGCTCTCGAAATACGGAATTGGCCATGCGGATTTGACGCGGGTCAATCCCGCCCTGGTGCAGGTGTCGATCACGCCGTTCGGACAATCCGGCCCGAAGGCGACGTATGAAGACAGCGACTTGATCATCATGGCGGCGGGCGGCGTGTTGATACTCTACGGCGACGAGGATCGCGCGCCGATCCGGATGAGCGTGCCGCAAGCGTACCTGCACGCCAGCGTCGACGCGGCGGGCGCTGCGCTGATCGCCTATTACGAGCGGCTCAAATCGAATTTCGGGCAGCATGTGGACGTGGCCGCGCAGGAGAGCGTGACGCTGGCGGCGCAATCGACGCCGCTGACGGCGCTGGTCGGCGGCAGCGAGACGAGCAGGATGGCGGGCGGCGCGAAGATGGGCGCGATCCGGATTCCGCTGGTGTGGGCGGCGAAGGACGGCCAGGTCTCGTGCGTGATGCTGTTCGGTCCGGCGCTGGGACCGTTCACGCGAAAGCTGATGGATTACATCCACGCCGAAGGCGGATGCGACGACGCGACGAGCGAGAGGAATTGGATAGAGTACGGCGCCCAATTGCTGTCCGGCGTCGAACCGATGTCCGCCTACGAACGGATTACGGGACAGGTCGCGGCGTTTTTCAAGTCGCGGACCAAGTCCGAATTATTCGAGGCGGCGCGCAAGCATAATTTGTTGATCGCGCCGGTGGCCACGATCGGCGACGTGCTGGAGAATCCGCAATTTATCGATCGGGAGTATTGGCGCGAAGCCGAGCATCCCGAACTCGGCGTCGCGCTGCGTTATCCGGGGCCGTTCGCGCGATTCGGCGCGACGCCGATCGCGTACCGGCGCCGGCCGCCGAAAATCGGCGAGCACAACCGCGAAATTTATCTTGACGAAATGGCGATCGGCGAGGCGCGATTCGCGGATTTGGCGCGAAGGGGGATTGTCTGATGGCGCGCGAATTGCCGCTTGCCGACGTCAAAATTCTCGACTTCATGTGGGTGCTGGCGGGGCCCGGGATCACGCGCGCGATGGCGGATTACGGCGCGACGGTGGTGCGAATCGAATCGCCGAACCGGATCGATCCAACGCGCACTGTGGGGCCGTTCAAGGACGACAACCCGAGCATCGAGCACTCCGCGCTCAATTCCAACAACAACGCCGGCAAGCTGACCATTTCTCTCGATTTGACGAAACCCGCGGCGCGCGGCGTTGTGTTCGATCTGGTGCGATGGGCCGACGTGGTGTGCGAAGCGTATTCGCCCAAGGCGATGCGCGGATGGGGGTTCGATTATGAATCGCTGCGGGCGATCAAGCCCGGACTGATCATGTTGAGCACGTGCCTGATGGGCCAGACCGGGCCGCTCGCGCGGTTCGCGGGATTCGGGAACCTGGCGGCGGCGATGTGCGGCTTCTACAAGCTGGTCGGATGGCCCGATCGGCCGCCCTCGGGGCCGTTCAGCGCCTACACCGATTATATCGCGCCGCGCTTTGGGCTGGTCGCGCTGATGGCCGCGCTAATTCATCGGCGGCGCACCGGCGAGGGCCAATATATCGATCAGGCGCAGGCGGAATCGGCCCTGCACTTTCTGACCGCTCCGATTCTTGACTCAGTTGGAAGCGGAACCAGATATGAACCGGTGGAAAATTTCGATCCGAATTACGCTCCGCACGGAGTTTATCCGGCGGCGGGCGATGATCGATGGATCGCGATAGCATGCCGCGGCGACGATCAATGGCGCGCTTTATGTTCCGCTATCGGACGGCCGGAACTCGCGGCCGACGTGCGCTTCGCCGACGCGGCGGCGCGAAGGAATTGCCGGGAAGCGATCGATGCGGAAATCGCGTCGTGGACGCGCGCGCGGGACGCGATCGACGCGGAGCGCGCTCTGCAGGCGGCCGGAATCGCGGCGCATGCCGTGCAGAATTCGACGGACATGAGCGAAGATCCGCAGTTGAGGCATCGCAAGCATTTTCTCCGCGTTCCGCATCATACGATCGGCGAAACATGGGTGGAAAATTCACGCTATCGATTATCGGAGACGCCGGCCAAGGTGGTGCGGCCGGGGCCGGCGCTGGGACAGCATAACGAATACGTCCTGCGCGACATTCTGGGATACAGCGACGATCGGATTGCCGAATTGGCGGCGGGCGAAGCGCTCGGTTGAAAGCCGTCGCGGGGCGCGCGAAGGTTCGGCGACGCTAGCGGAGGCGCAGCGTTTCTTCGCGCGCAGTCTGGTATTCCCGGGCGGTCATTTCGACTAGTTCCGCGGCCGTCCGGATTCGGTCCACGCCGCTCACGCTGTGCCCGGCGCTCCATACGTCTTGCCAGCGGCGGTGGCCGGGAGCGGCGCCGGGCCCGAAAATTTCGGCGGCAGCCTCGTTCGAGATGCGCTCAGGCAGATTTTTCGGATCCAGCCCCGCCTCAATTATCGATCGCGTCAGCATATTCGTGTCGAGGCCGGTAAACGCCCGCGTCAGCGTTACTTCGTCCATCGACGACTCGACGAGCATCTTTTTGTACCCGGGCTGAGCAAGACTTTCATGAGTCGCGATGAATTTCGTGCCCATGTACGCGAGATCGCAGCCCATCACGCGCGCCGCCCACAACGCGTGGCCGTCCGCGATGCCTCCGGCGAGCACAATCGGACCGTCATACAGGCGCCGGACGGCGCGGACGAACGCCAGAGGATTCATCCAGCCGGTCTGTCCTCCGGCTCCCGCGGTCAGCAGCACAAGGCCGTCGACGCCCGCGGCGATCGCCTTTTCGGCGTGCGCGAGCGTCGCGACGTCGGCGAAGACGAGGCATCCGACGTCATGGAGCGGAGGGATCGCCAAAGCCGGAGACCCGACGCTGGTGATGACGATTTCGACGCGATGCCGCACGAGGCAATCGAGTTCTTCGCGCAATTGCGGACGCTTGATAATCAAATTGGGGCAGAACGGAGCGGGCGCGCATTCGGGATTCCATGCCGAAGGCGCGTCGAGCGCGGCGCGGATTTGCCGCAACCACATTTCAAGGCGTTCGACCGAGCGCGCGTTGGCGACCGGGAACGCGCCAATCACGCCGGCGCGGCAGGCGGCGATGGCGAGTTCCGGCCCTGACACGCGCAACATCGGCGCGGCGATCAACGGCAGGCGCAGCCGGTCGGCGATTTCAGCGGGTAGCGGCATCTGCGGCGTCAAGCTTTCACGGTTGGCGCAATCCGGGCGGGCGATTCATGCCGCGGGGACGGCGACGGATTCCTGTTCGCAAGAGTTGGCGATGTCCGAGACGGTCGCACGCTGCATATCGCGCGTCCAGCGCAAATCGTCGAATTCCGCGCCGCGATGCATCGTGCAGCGATCGTCCCACATCACGAGGTCGCCGACCCGCCAGCGATGAATATAAACGAAGCGGCGCTGGGTGGCGTGTTCGATAAGCTGGTCGATCAAGGCGCGGCCATCAGCGTCTGGCAGGCCGAAAATCCGGCCCGCGTGCGAAGCGATGTAGAGCGTCTTGCGATTGGTTTCGGGAAGCGTGCGAACGATCAATTGCGGCACAGGCGGCAAGCCCGCGCGTTCCGCGTCGGTGAAATTCGTAAATCCCGTGCGCAGCCGGGAATTGGCGAGGGAGTGCTCGGCGACCAATCCTTCGAGCCGCGCTTTGAATTCGTCCGGCAGTGCGTCATAGGCGGCGCGCAGATCGGCGAATTCGGTATGGCCGCCGATCGGCGGAATCTGGCGCGCGTAAAGCAGCGACGCACGGGCAGGCAGATGTTTGAACGAGCTGTCGGTGTGCCAGAGCCGGTTGCCCAATTGAATCATCCGCGTCCGGCTGTCTTTCCCCCAGATTTCATTGCGCGAATTCAGGTTCGAGACGTCGGCCAGATCCGCGCGCAGGCGCAGCCGATCTTTTCCGTTGAGCGCGGCGACGCTGGTTTCCAGCGGTCCGAAACAGGCGGCGAAATCGAGGTGCTGCTGTTCGGTCAGGTTTTGCGCGGGAAAGATCAGCACGGCGTAGTTCCAGAACGCCTGCTTGATCGCGGCGAGCTCCGCTGGCGCGAGCGGCGCGGAGAGATCGACGTCGCCGATCTCGGCGGCGAATGATTCGGTGACTGGAAAGATCGAAATCCCCATCGTTGACCTCGGCGCGTTCGCGCTCTTGATTTCATATCTCAGAAGGCGCGAGAAGTGGTCAAGCGCGGTTCCTGCGCGCCGGGAGGATGGGCGATGAACCAGATCAACACGGAGCGCGAGCAACGCCTGATTGAACTTGCGGCGGAGCTGGCGGCCGACTTCGCCCAGCGCGCGGCCCAGCATGACGAAGAACGCTCGTTTCCATACGAGAATTACGCCCGGCTGCGCGAAACCGGCTACACGACGCTCATCATCCCGGAAAAGTTCGGCGGAATGGGCGCGACGCTGCTCGAACGAATCAAGGCGCAGGAACGGCTGGCGCAGGGATGCGGCGCCACGGCGCTCGCCATCAACATGCATCTGAACGTCGTCGAATTTCTCGTCGATATCGAACGCAAGTTCCACGCTCCGAACGCGGCCGCCAAGCTGCGTCGGATCGTCGCCGAGCGGCTGATCTGCGGCGGCTCCGGATCCGAACCGGACAATGCGGTGATCGCGCTCAGGCCCCGTACGACCGCGCGGCGCGCGGAGGGCGGATGGATCGTGAACGGACGCAAGATCTTCGGCACGCAGAGTATCGCGCTGGACCTTTATTTCACCGAGGCGGCCTGGGAGGACGCGCCGGAGGGGCCGACGATATTGAGTTTTTTCATTCCGCCGCGCGAGACGCCGGGCCTGACGTTCAAAGACGATTGGAACACGATGGGCATGCGCGCGACCGAATCGCGCAGCGCGGAGCTGAAAGACGCATTCGTGCCCGACGATGCGGTGGTGCTGACGCGGCCGGTGTCGCGCAGCGGAAAAATCACGCGCGTTTTCGCCAAGGCTCCGTTCACGATCGGCGCGCCATATATTGGAATCGCGGTCGCCGCGCGCGATTTCGTGGTCGAGTTCATGCGCGACCGTCCGCGCTTTCCGCTGCCCTATCCGATGAGCCATCTGCCGAGCGTGTACAACAAGGTCGGCGAGATGGATTTGTTGATTGAGACGGCGCGGGCGGTGATGTGGAAGGCGGCGGCCGAAATCCGTTCCGACGACTCGCGGAGCTGGGCGCGCAAGGCGGTGGCGGCGCGGATGGTCGCGGTCGAAAATTCAGTGCGGGTGGTCGATCTGGCGTTGCGGGCGGTCGGCGGCGCGTCGTATTTCAAGCGGTTGCCGTTGGAGCGTTATTATCGCGACGTGCGCGCCGGCCTGTACCATCCTTTCGACTCCGACGAGAGCCTCGAATTTCTTGGCAAGAGCGCCTTTGGCCTGCCCCTGATGGACGTCGAATAGACGGCGCGATTCCGCCGGACGCGCGTAGTGACAAGACCCCGCCGTAATCGGTAGATTTCCCGGCTGGACCTTAACGCGCGGGTGAACCGGCCTGTTGATCGGATTGGGCGAACGGAGGCCCAGCCTCCGCGCGATCGCGCGAGATGACGGCTTCAGCGGCGGTCGGCGGCGCATATCAGAATCTGGAGGAACCGAAATGAGTTGGGATTTTGAAACCGAACCGGAATTTCAAAAGCAGTTGGACTGGATCGCGGAATTCGTGCGCGCGGAAGTGGAGCCGCTCGATTACGTGCTCGAGTCGCCTTATGAGGTCCGCAGCGACAAGCGCAACAAACTGGTCAGGCCGCTGCAGGCGGAAGTGAAAAAGCGCAAGCTGTGGGCCTGTCATCTGGAGCCCGAGCTGGGCGGTCAGGGCTATGGCCAGGTCAAACTGGCGCTGATGAACGAAATCCTCGGACGGTCGCGGTTCGCGCCGACGGTGTTCGGATGCCAGGCGCCGGATTCGGGCAACGCCGAAATTCTCGCCAAATACGGCACGCCCGAACAAAAGAAGCGCTATCTCCAGCCGCTCCTGGATAACGAAATCGTGTCCTGCTTCTCGATGACCGAGCCGCAGGGCGGGGCCGATCCGAAAGTCTTCGCCACGCGCGCCGAACTGAAGGGCGACGACTGGGTCGTCAACGGCGAGAAGTGGTTTTCTTCCAACGCGCGCTGGGCGTCGTTCATGATCACGATGGCGGTGACCGATCCCGACGCGCCGCCGTACCGCAAACTGTCGGCGTTTATCGTTCCGGCCGACGCTCCCGGCGTGAACATCGTGCGCAACGTCGGCGTGGGCGACGAGCCCGAGGGCGCGCATGCCTATATGCGTTATCAGGACGTGCGCATCCCGAAAGACCATCTGCTGGGCCAGCGCGGCGACGGTTTCGTGGTGGCGCAGACGCGCCTTGGCGGCGGCCGCATCCATCACGCGATGCGCACGATCGGGCAGGTGAAAAAAGCCTTCGACCTGATGTGCGAGCGGTCGCTTTCGCGCACCACGCAGGGATCGGTCCTCGCCGACAAGCAGATGGTGCAGGAGAAAATCGCCGATTCGTGGATCGATATCGAGCAGTTCCGGCTGCTGGTGCTGCGCACGGCGTGGAAAATCGATCGCTACAAGGATTATCTGAAAGTGCGCAAGGATATCGCCGCGGTGAAAGCGCAGATGCCGAAGGTTTTCCACGACGTCGTCACGCGCGCGCTGCAAATTCACGGCTCGCTTGGCGTCACGCCCGAGATGCCGTTCGTCGAACAGGTGCTCGAAAGTTTTGTGATGGGCTTGGCGGACGGGCCGACCGAAGTCCACAAGATCACCGTGGCCCGGCAGGTGCTCCGCGATTACAAGCCGACGACCGGATTGTTTCCGACCGGACACATCCCGGCGTTGCGCGAGGCCGCAATCCGCAAGTTCGCCGGCCGGATCGAGCTCGAGGTTTGAACGCCGTGAATCTCGACGTCACTCGTTACGATTTTCGCGGCAAGGTCGTGGCGATTACCGGCGGCAGCCGCGGTCTCGGGCACGCGATGGCGCTTGGCTTCGCCCGCGCGGGCGCCAATATCGCCGTGGCCAGCCGCAAACTCGACGCGTGCGAGCGCACCGTCGAAGAGCTTCGCGCGCTCGGCGTGGACGGATCGGCCCACGCGATGCACGCCGGCAAATGGGAGGATTGCGATCGCTTCGCGCAGGAAGTGTATGCGCGATGGGGCCGCGCCGACGTGCTCGTCAACAATGCGGGACTCTCGCCGGTCGCGCCTTCTTCGCTCGACACGACCGAGGATCTTTTCGACAAGGTGATCGGCGTGAACCTGAAAGGCCCGTTTCGGCTGTCGGCGTTGTTCGGCAGCCGGATGGCGGCGGGCGGCGGCGGCGCGATTATCAATATTTCTTCGGTCGCCGCGGTTCAGCCCGCGCCCGACACCGCCCCATATGCCGCGGCCAAATCCGGCCTGAATGTGCTGACGGTGACGTTCGCCAAGGAGTACGGGCCGAAGGTCCGCGTGAATTGCATCATGGCGGGCCCGTTCCATACCGATATCAGCAAATCATGGTCGCGCACGGAGTACTTCACGAAGCGCGCGAAAGAGGAATTCGCGCTTGGACGCGCAGGTGACCCCGAGGAAATCGTTGGCGCGGCGCTTTATTTCGCAAGCCCCGCGGCGAGCTTCACGACCGGAGCGGTTTTGACGATCGACGGCGGCGCGAGCTATCCGCGCGCCGCCCATTCGGAATAGACGCCGCGGCCGATCGAGCGATGTTTGTCCGCAACGGGGAAACGCCGCGGCGTTTCCCCGTTGCAGTTGTAATTCAGGCTGTCGTCAGGCTTTTTGCAAGGCTCTGATATCGGCCAGCAAAACCTGCTCGTGTCCCTGCGGATTTACTTTTTCGTAAACCTTGCGCACGACGCCTTTGGGATCGATCACGAAACTGGTGCGATCCCAGTATTTGGCCCCGCGAAACTCGCTCTGTCCGATTCCGCACGCGCCGAGCAGTTCGGCCCTGGCGTCCGCGAGCAGGTCGATCGTGAACGAGAACTTGTCGCAGAAGCTTTTATGCGAAGCGACTCCGTCCTGGCTGACGCCGAGCACGGTTATTCCGGCGGCGTCGAAATCGGATTTGGCGGCGGTGAAGGATTTGCCCTGAACGGTGCATCCCGGCGTGTCGTCCTTGGGGTAGAAATAAACCACCAGCCATTTGCCGGCGAAATCCGCCAGCTTGGTCGTTCTGCCGTCCTGGTTCGGCAGCGAGAAATTCGGAAAGGCCTGGCCTGTTTGCAGCATTGTCGGCTCCGTTGTTGCTGAATGGACTGCATATCCAGCGCGTTTTCGTCGCGCGGTCCTAACCGAGGCATTCGCGCAATAAATTCAATCCGGCTGACGCGAACTTGCGCATGTTGCCCGGACGATCGGCGCTGCCCGTTTCAACTGTCAGTGAGCGTTCGACCGCGCCGGCGACCGCGATCGCGCTGTGGCCGGGCGCGTCGCCGTAGCGGTTGCCGCTGGGCCCGGTCGCGCCGCTTTCGGCGACGCACCAACTCGCGCCGAACTGTTCCCGCACGCGCCTGGATATCAATTGCACGTACGGCTCGGTCGAGGCGCGCATTCCGGAAAAAGCGGAATCCGGCAGGTCCACGAGAGTTCGGCGCGCCTTGAGCGTATAAATCACCAATCCGCCAAGGAAGTACTCGCTCGCGCCCGGTATCGCGAGCAGCGCGGACGAAATCAGTCCGCCGGTTGACGATTCGGCGATTACGACGGTTTGCTTGCGCTGCTTGAGTATCGTCGCGATTTTTTCGGCGATCGGTATGAGTTCCTGCATGGCTGGCGTCTTCCATTCGTCAGATTCGCGGTTCGCCACCGAATCTAGTCGAGCGTGCCGGCGGCGGCAAATTCCGCGGCTTTGCGGATTGATTCCGGCTCCTGCTACCGCTGCCGATGGTCGCGCAGCAGGCCCGGTTCCTTCGGATGAGGATACGGATGCATCGTCGGTTTCGGCTCGCGATAAAATTCGCGGGCGCGGCCGAGCGCGTCGCGATAAATTTCTGCGAGCCGATCTTCGGCGTCGTAATCGAAGTCGTCGTGCAGGCGCCGCTCCAGGTCGCCGCCACGCTCGGGCTGATGTTCAAGAAACCAGCGGACGGTTCGCCTGATCGCCTGCTCCGGATGGACAAGATCGCGATATCCCAGCCGTTCCCTGATTTTGCGCAAATCCATCAATTTGTGATGCGGCGAAGCTTCGACCGCGAGTCCGCGCGCCGGATACGCGACCTCGTTCGGCAGGCTGATGATTTCGAACGAATGATTCATTTCGTCCGCGATGATTTCCACGACCTGCCTGACGGTATATTGAACCTCGTCGCCGCAGTTGAAGATCTGGCCGGCCGCGTCGTCCGGCCGATCGGCCGCGAGCAATACCGCGTGGGCGAGATTGCCGGCGTAGCCGTGGGTCATCAGGCCCAGACCGCCGTCGCTCAGAATCATGAAAGGGCGCCGATCGAGCGCGCGCCGCATTATGCACCATTCGCGCGGCAGCAATTGATACGGACCGTACACATAAGGATAGCGATAGACGGTTCCCATACGATGCGCCGCGAGCACGGCCTGTTCGGCGCTGGCGATGAGGTGCGCGAAACGATGCTCGCTCTCCGAAGCCACGGTGGCGGCGGTTTCCGGAACCGGAATGGACAATCCGGCCGGGAAATTTGCATTCGCGTCGAAATAACCTCGATAGGACGGCACGCCGCCGACCGCGATGAATTGGCCGGCTTTGCCCCGCAGCGCTTCGGCGACGTGCCGAATTCTGCCGTAGGTGGCGATCGCGAGATCGAAGGCGCGGCCGTCGAGCGCCGCGTCCAGCGTTTCGCGAAAATGCGGATCCGCGTGAATATGTTCGACTTCGCGCGGAATTTCCGGAATCTCGTGGGCCCCGCGATGGAGAATCGTCACGGCGTAACCGCGTTCGATCAAGCCCAGCGTCAGGAACGGACCGGTTGGTCCCGTGCCGCCGACAATCAATGCTTTTTTCATGCGCTTTCGGCGCGAACCGCGTTCGCGTCGCGCAGTATTGATCGACCGTAAGCGAAAATACAGGCCGGGCTATTGATCGCCTCCGGATGCAGCCGCTTCGGCAAGCGGGCTGGAGCGAGATTACGCGCGGGCGCTTGTCGTCGTCCGCGCCGTATGCGAAACCAATCGTCGAAGCCGCGCTATGATCGCCTCGCCCAGGCGCGACGATCGATCGGTCAGGGAGCGACCCCGATGAGCACGACGCAGAAAGTCCGCTTTGGCCTCTGGTACGATTTCCGCAACCCCGCCCAATGGCGGCAACCTTACGACCGGCTCTATCGCGAAATCCTCGACCAGATCGTGTGGGCCGAAGACCATGGCTTCGACGACGTCTGGCTCTCCGAGCATCATTTTATCGACGACGGTTATCTGCCCTCGATGCTGCCGGCGGCGGCCGCCATCGCCGCGCGCACCAAACGTATCCGGATTCCGCTCGGCGTGCTCCTGATGCCGTTCCATAATCCGGTGCGGCTCGCCGAGGATATCGCGGTGGTCGATGTCATCTCCGGCGGACGTTTCGAGCTGGGGGTCGGCGTTGGTTACAAGGTCGAGGAATTTCACGGCTTCAACGTGCCGTTCAACGAGCGCGGCGGCCGCACCAACGAAGCGCTCGAAATTATCGGCCGGCTGCTGCAAGGCGAGACGCTTTCGTTCAAGGGAAAATTCTTCGAGGTCAACAAGGTCAGGCTCACTCCCGAGCCGATTCAGCGTCCGCGCCCTCCGATCTGGGTCGGCGGCTTCACGCCGCCCGCCCTGCGCCGCGCCGTTCGCTACGCCGACGGTTTCACCGCGCCCGACGCGTCGCGCCGCGTCTATGACAGTTACGTCGAGGAATTGCGCAAAGCGGGAAAATCGGCCGGCCACGTTCGCTTCGGCGGGGGCCATCGATGGCTGATCTGCGCGAACGATCCGGAAAAAACCTTCAACGAAGCCGCGGACCATATCATTTACCAGTCGAATCTATACACCGAGTGGGCGGCCAAGGCGGGCCAGAACCGCAACCCGGTCTATATCCGCGACCGCGCGCATCTGCGCGAGACGGGCGGACTGAAAGTCGCCGATCCCGCCGAGTGCGTCCGGATGATTCGCGAATATATCGGCAAGGTTCCCGTCACGCATTACTATTCGTGGACGCTGCCGCCGGGATTGCCGCCGCGCTGGGCGCAGGAGCATCTGGAACTCTTCGCCGCGAAGGTTATTCCCGCTTTCCGATGAGATGACGCGAGCGGCCGAAATTCCCGCGTCTTTATGATCTTTGGCCGCGGCCGACTCTCAGGCGCGATCCGATATTTTGATGCGATCCGATACTCAAATGCGGTCCGATATTCTGGTGCGATCCGGTATTTTCGCGCGGCCCGATCCTTTCGCGCTCTCCTGACCCTCATGCCCGGGCTTGACCCGGGCATCCATATCGCGGCCGCGCGAGTATGTGATTAACGTTCGATTAGTCCGTGCCGGCCGAAAATCAATTTTACGGACTACGCCGAATCGAGGAATTGAAATGCAACTCTCGAAAAACCTAGGCGGAATCTTTAGAGCGCTCGGCGCCGACCGAAAATAGAGGAACACCGACGCCTGAGAAGATATCCTGCTGCGCGAAATCGATGGTCGGCAGGCGCACTGCTAAGATGTCGCCTTTCCTACGCCGTCTCTTCTGCCAAGTCAAAATTTTACCAAGTGGTGACTTTTTAAATCTTTCATAATAAAAATAATCTAATAATGCAGCCTTACAGTTTTGAGGCCAAGCTCGATCGGGCACGCCAGCATTTGGAAAAACTTGGGACGGAACTTAAGGCCTGGATTAAATGCCACCCGTATCGAATCACCAATAAATACGATCTTAAAAGCGGAGACAATGTCATTTACGGTCAGCTTACCCGCCCGATGCCACCGCTCATCAACGAACTAGCAGGCGACTGTCTCCAGAATCTCCGGTCGAGTCTTGATCACCTCGCATTTGAGCTTGCTATCGCCAACAAAGGATCTCTGACGGATGCGCAACAGATGCAAGTCGCCTTTCCCATTTTCAGCGATTCGAATAAATTCAAGCGTGGCGGCATGAAAAAGATCGCTTTTCTGAGTGCAAGAGCTCAAAAAATCATTAAGAGCTTGCAACCGTTCAAAACACCGAATCCTACGTCGCATTGGCTTTGGTCTTTGGAAAAACTGAACAATATCGACAAGCATCGGCGACTGCTCATCAATTCGATCATTAACTTCGGCTCGCTTATCCACGCCCCACCCGGAACGAGGATGCAGTGTTTTAAAGATTGCAGAGACGGGGTGCTTAGTGAAACAAAGACAGAACTTGCCCGTTATGGTAGTGTCGCGGAGTTGGTGGAAAAGTGAAAAGGCGTCAAGATCCGGTGAGTTGAGCCACAACTCGCGCCCGCTGTTGGGCGGGTGCCGAAGGATGACGCCGTGGAGAGGGATAGCAGGAGTCGG
>JAJZAI010000014.1 GCA_021799495.1 Deltaproteobacteria bacterium | reverse complement strand
GCGGGATAAGGTGCTTCCGGAGAGCGGCCGCTCCAGAATCCTGCCAAATTCAAAATCATCAACCACCATTGGCATTTTTGTCATTCTGAGCGCAGCGAAGAATCCCGGGATTCCCTTCGCAGGACTCAGGGCAGGCTTTCACTCCGCTGCGCTCCGTTCAGAATGACAAACTGGCTTGTGCAGAGCTTCCCTAGTCCGCATCGCGCGAAACCGCGGCGGCGACGCCGGCGCGCGGAACCGCCGTCTGCACGCCGGCGCGCAAATCCTTGACCTGCACGACTCCGGTTCGGATTTCATCGTCGCCGACAATCAACGCATGGCGGACGCCCAGCTTGTCCGCGCGCTTGAGCAGCGCCTTGACGCCGCGCTCCGGCGAAAACAGTTCCACGCGGCGGCCGGCCGCGCGCAATTCCCACGCCAGCCCGATCGCGTAATCAACCGCGCCGGCGCCGATCGCGATAATCGCCACATCCGGAGCGCCGCCCGCGCCGTAGCGTTCGGGAGCGAGCGCCAAGGCCGTCCGTTCCACGCCGATCGCGAAGCCCGTTCCCGGAATCGCCGCGCCGCCGAGCGCCTCGACCAGACCGTCGTAACGGCCGCCGGCGACGATCGCGCTCTGTGCGCCGACCGCGCTCGAAGTGACCTCGAAGGTCGTGCGGGTGTAGTAATCAAGGCCGCGGACGAGGCGCGGATTGACTTCATAAGGAACGCCGGCGACTCCAATCATCCGTTCGACCGCGCCGAAATGGGTCCGGCACGGCTCGCACAGATAATCGAGGCTGCTGGGCGCGCTCTTCGCCAACTCCGCGTCGGTCTTGCAATCGAGCAGGCGCAGCGGATTCCGTTCAAGCCGCTGATGGCAATCTTCGCACAACTCGGAATAATGCGCGCGGCCCCATTCGAGCAGCGCCGCGCGGAACGCCGGACGGCATTGGCCGTCGCCCAGCGAATTCACTTCAAAGCGCACATCGAGGCCGAGCGCGCGCCGGAATTCGTCGATCATGATTATCAGCTCGGCGTCGCAGGCCGCGTCGGCGCGGCCAAAGATCTCGACTCCGAACTGGTTGAACTGGCGCAAGCGGCCCTTTTGCGGACGCTCGTAGCGAAACATCGAACCGCAGTAAAAAAACCGCTGCTCGGGATCGCTGCGATCGAGGCCGGCGTCGATATAGGCGCGAATCACGCCCGGCGTGCCTTCCGGACGCAACGCCTGATCGCCTTCGCCGGCGGCGGATTCCGCCGCGCGCGGCACGCGATAAAGCTGCTTCTGCACGACATCCGAAGTCTCCCCGCTCGAACGCTCGTACAGCTCGATTCGTTCAAGCGCCGGGATGCGGATTTCGTTGAGCGCGTGGCGATACGCTATCGCGCGCGCCGTCTCCTCGACCATGCTCAACGCCCGCGCATCCGCGCCCAGATGGTCCTGAAAGCCTCTTAAGCGTGTCAGTTTCAAGCTGGCGATCCCATCGCTCCGGGTTTAGCGGACTTGCCGCCGCATCCGAAGCTTTCCGAAAAATTTATCCCGCACGAGAGGCAAGAAAAAGGGGCCGCACGCAAGCGGCCCCTTTTAATGATTTCTGCGCAGACGACCGGAGATCGCAAACGTGCGTCCGCGATCCTCAAACCGTCAGACGGTCAGCAAATGAATCGTGCAAGCCGAACCAAGCCCGATCACGTGCGCCATGCCAACCTTTGCGTTCGGGACCTGACGCTGCTTCGCGCGGTCGTCGCCGGTCAGATGCCATACGACTTCGCAGATGTTTGCGACGCCGGTCGCACCCAAGGGATGGCCTTTCGAGAGCAGACCGCCGGAGACGTTGACGGGAGCCTTGCCGCCGAGGTCAGGATGCTTGCCGCCGCCCTCGTCGATAAACTTGCCGGCCTCGCCGTCGCCGCACAGGCCAAGGTTTTCGTAATGGACGAGTTCGGCCGTGGCGAAACAGTCATGCAATTCGGTCAGCGATACGTCCTTCGGTCCAAGCCCAGCGGTTTCGTATGCTTTCTGCACCGCGCGGCGGGTAAGCGTGCTGACGTCAGGCAGGGTCAGGTCGCGATCGGTGTACGGATCGGAGGTCAGCACCGACGCCGCGACGCGAGCGCGTTTGCGCCCTCCCGCGAACTGCTTCAGCTTGTCTTCCGACACCAGAATCGCCGCCGCGGCGCCGTCGCCGGTCGGACAGCACATGTAAAGCGTATTCGGGAAAGCGACCACACGCGCATTCATGACGTCTTCGAGCGTCACTTCGTTCTGATACTGCGAGAACGGATTTTTGGTCGCGTGCTTGTGCGATTTGACCGAAATTTTCGCGAAATGCTCAAGCGTCGTGCCGTATTTCCGCATGTGCTCCATGCCGGCCTGGCCGAAAACCGCAGGCATCAGTCCCGAACCGACGCGCCCCTCGGTCGAATACGCGGGATCGGAGCCGCCGCCACCGCCGCCGAGCAGACCCTGTTTGCCCATCTGCTCGACGCCAACCGCCATCGTAACGTCGTACATTCCCGAAGCGACGGCCATGTAAGCTTCGCGAAACGCGGTCGAACCGGTCGCGCAGGCGTTCGATACGTTAATTACCGGGATGCCGGTCTGGCCAACCTGTTGCAGAATTCGCTGACCGACCATCGCGTTGGCCTGATAGAGATTGCCGCACGCGAACAGTTCAACGTCCTTAATCGCGACGCTGGCGTCTTTCAGCGCGATCAACGCCGCTTCGGCGCCCAGTTCCGGCACCGATTTGTCCGGATAGCGGCCAAAGCGAATCATTCCCGTTCCCAGCACGTAAACGTTACGCATCTCAAATCCTCCTGAGGACGCCGGTCGCCTGGCCGCGCCGTCCTGGTTCGTGGCCTGAAAGTATCTTTAATTCGCGCTTGGCCGAAACTGGAACGCGACCACTTCGTTGCCCTGACGATCCTTGGAGACGACGTTCGCCACCAGTTCGACCGCCATCCCGAACGCCTTCCCCGGATTCTTCTGCAACTCCAAAGGATCGACGTCAACCAGATTCGACTTCACGCTCACGCCTTCTGGCAGATCGATAATCGCCGTCACGTAGGGCGTTTTCACTCCGGGGAAAGATTGATGAATCACCGAGAAAACCCAGACCTTGCCCTTGTCCGAGAGCTGAACCTCATGGAATGGTCCGGTGGCGCCGCATTTGGAGCAGGCCAGGCGTTTGGTGTCGAGAAATACGGCGCCGCAGGCGGAGCATTTCACGCCCACCAGATGGGGCTTCGGTTCGAGTTTGAAAACCGGCAATATCGGCTTTTTGCCCGGTTGTTCGGCCGTTTGCGTGCTGGCCTGTTCAGCCATGGAAATCCTCCGGCGATTCAGTGACGCTTGCCCGGAACGCCCGCGTTCGCCAACCAAAGCGAACCGCGTCCCACAGTTCTTCGCTCACTTTTCCACAGGCCTTGCCGGAACGTCAACCACAAGCGGCGCGCCGCCGTCCAACCACGCATTCGCGGTTATTCCGGATGCGCCGATTACGACGCGAACGGCGCCGTCCATATCGGTTCGCAAAACGATCGCCCGCGCCGTGCGATACCGCGCAATCACCGCGGGCGCGGGAAATCCGAAACGGTTCAGGTAGCCGTCCGAGATAATCGCCAGCTTCGGACGCACCGCCGCGATCAACTCCGGGCTCGACGAGGTCGCGCTGCCGTGATGCGGAACCTTGAGCACGTCGGCCCGCAAATGCGCTCCGCGCGCGATCAGCTCGCGCTCGCCCTTCGCCTCCAAATCGCCGGTAAACAGAACCGCCGAGCCGTCGTACGAAATTCGCACCACCATCGACGAATTGTTGTCCTTGCGCTCGACCACTCCCGGCGCCGGCCAAAGACATCGCACCGCCGCTCCGCCGATCGTGCGCGCGGGCGCGTCCGATCCGCATACCAGTTCGCGGGCTCCCACGGCGCGCATCGCGGCCAGCAGGCGTCCGTAACTCGCATCGTCGCTGCCGACGCCGCTGGTCCAGAACTCACGCGGACGAAAATTCTCCGCGACAAAGGTCAGGCCGCCGAAATGATCGTGGTCGGGATGGCTCAACGCCACGTAATCGACGCGCATGATCTTTTGCGCCCACAGGTACGGCGCGACGATCCGCTCTCCCGGATCGAACGCGTCGCGGTAGCCTCCGCCGCCGTCGATCACCATCACGCGCGCGCCCGGAAAACGAATCACCGCAGCGTCGCCTTCGCCCACCGAAAGAAAGGTGATGCGAAGGACATCGTTGAAACAGCGCCGCCAGGTCCACCATCCAGCGTCGATTACGAGCGCGATCAAAACCGCCGCCGACGCGCGCCGGCGCCATCTCAGATGCGTTTCCGAGTTCGCGGCGGTTGCGTCGCTTTCAGCCGGAATCGGGAGCGCCGCGTCGGCCCGCGGCGCCGTCAGCCACAAGGCGAGCAGCGCATACGCGATCACGATTTCAACCACGGTCGGTGTGAATATCCGGCTCCATCCCAGCGGCCATCTGTAGAACCATCCGGCGAGCGACGTTCCGAAGTTAGCCAGCTCTCCCGCCAGACGCATCGCAAAACCAGCCGCGGCCGCATTGATCGAAAGCAGCAGCGCGGCGGCCAGTCCCGTCACCACCGCGCCGAAACCCATTATCGGCACGACGACCGCGTTCGCGATCACGCCGACCAGCGAAAGCTGGTTGAAGTAATAGGCCGTGAGCGGCGCCGTGCCGAGCAGCGCCCAGAAGGAAACCGCAACATAGCCCGCCACGGATTCGGCGGCGTTCAACCCCGCTCCGCCCTCCCCGGCCGCGAAACGCATCCGCCACCACGCCGCGAACCGGCGCATCCCGAGCACGATCGCGGCGACCGCAACGAACGAAAGCTGAAAGCCGATATCCGCCGTCGAGCCGGGCATCGCGACACAAATCGCGAGCGCCGCCAGCGCCAGGCTCGCCATCACTTCGCGCGGACGGTCGAGCGCGATCGCCAGCGCGTACGCCGTCACCATCACCACGGCGCGAAGCGTGGACACGTGATGCCCCGCGATCGCCGCGTAGCCGCACGCCGCGATCGCGCCCGCGATCGCGGCCGCCTTGTTGGCGTATCCATACGCCATCAGCGCGGGGAAAAAACCCATACCCAGCCGCACCAGCAGGAACGCCGCGCCCGCCACGATTCCCATGTGCAGGCCGGAAATCACCAGCAGATGCGCCATGCCGGTGAAAGCGAAACGCCGGCGCAGCGCCTCGTCGATGCCGCCGCGATCGCCGATTATCAGCGCGCGCATCTCGGCGTTGGCGGGGTAGCTCAGATTGGCGTCGATCAGCCCGCCGATCCGGCGCCGCGCCCGCTCGATCTCGCGGCCGAAAAATGGAGGCTGATACGCCATGATTCGAATCGGCGATAGCCCGTTCGACTTGTCGGGCCGCACGAACATCGTCGCCGCAAGACCCTGCCGCAGCAGCCAGTCGCGATAATCGAACTGCCCCGGATTTCCCTCGTTGCGCGGAAACCTGATTCCGCCGGTCGTTTCGATCGTCTGGCCCATCCGGAATCGATCCGCGCCGCCAAGCGCGGTCACCCGAACCTGACCTTGACACGGTTCGAGGCGACTGGGATTCAGTCCGGCGCGCGAGACCTGGACAAATAGATAGGTCCGGCTGCCGGGTTCGCGCTCCGGCGCCCGTGCGATCCGCCCGACGATCGTAAGGGACGATCCGTCGGCGAAACGATCGAGGCTCAGCGAACCGCTTACCGGATTGAGCAGGAGCGCGACCGGAATCGTCGCGGCGCCTGCCAGCGCGGCGTACGCGACGATCAATCCGGCCGGCGCCCGCCGCGCCGTCATCAGCGCGGCCGCGCCGAGCGCGAGCGCCACGCAGATCCAAAAGGGTATCGCCAATCCCAGATTTCCGGCGCCGTCGCCGATTACCACGGCTGCCGTCACGCCATATAGCGGCGGCCGCGCGGCGGTCCAATCAAGCCATGCGCGCGCTGGATTCCGGTTCGTCTCGGAGCTTGCGCCGCCTGATCCGGCGGCGCCGATTTGCTTCGCCGCCGCGATTTCACCCACCCCCGGCACGCGCCGTCAATTTGAATCCACGTGAATTGGGTATAGTGAAGCGCCGGGCGGATGCCAACGGCGGCTCACGCCCGCCGCATCGTTCGCTAACCGCCGGCCGGTTCGACCGAATCGGCCGCTGGCTTTTCCGCTTCGCCCGACGCAACTCCGCCGGGACGATCCTTGCGGGCGAGCAGTTCAAGCTGGCCCTGGCCAGCGTCGAGATATTCCGACCCGTACTCTTCGCGCTCCGCCCGCTCCTGCTCGTCGAGCAGCGCGGCCATCGCGTCAAGATGCCGCCGGATTTGCGCGGCCAAATCCGCATTCACGCCTTTGACCGCCTGCAATTCCGCGAGCGACGCCGCGCGAATCCGCCGCAGGCTGCCGAAATGCCTCAACAGCTCGCGCCGGCGCACCGGCCCGATGCCCTCGATATCGTCGAGAACCGACTTCAGCCGCGCGCGCCGCCGCAGTTCGCGATTATAGGTAATCGCAAAGCGATGCGCCTCGTCGCGGATACGCACCAGCAGGAACAGCGCGTTGGAATTGCGCGGCAGCACGATTGGGTCTTTGCGATTCGGCAGGAAGACCCGCTCCTCCGACTTGACCACGTTGCGATCGCGCCCGTCGTTCAGCACGTGCCGCTTGGCCAGCGAAACAACCTCAATCTGGTCCGATGCGCCGGCGTCCTTGAGCACCTGAACGGCCACGTTCAACTGGCCCTTGCCGCCGTCGATCACCCACAAATCGGGATACTCGTTTTCCTCTTTGGCGCGCTTGAGGCGGCGGCCCAGCACCTCGTAGAGGCTCGCGAAATCGTCCTGCCCGGCGACACTGCGAATCCGATAGCGGCGGTAAAGCGCCTTGCACGGCTCGCCTTCATCGAAGGTCGCCTGCGACCCGACCACCATCGAGCCTTGCAAGTTCGAGATGTCGTAGCATTCGATCCGCTTGGGCGTGTTGCGCAGATGGAGCCGGGCGCGCAGCTCGGCGAGCATCTTCTCGCGCGTATTTTCGTTGTCGCGCCGCGCGGCGAAGCTCTGCCGCGCGTTTTCCATCGCCATCTCCAGCAGCCGCAGCTTCTCGCCGCGCTGGGGCACGATGAATTCGACCTTGCGCCCGCGCCGTTCCGAAAGCAGCTCGGCGCGCGCGGCCGCATCTTCGAGCGCGACCGGCGCGATCACTTCGTCGGGCGGCGTCAGCGCGCTCGCGTAATACTGCGTCAACAGGTCGGCCAGAAGCTCTTCGTCGGAAAACTCGAGGTCCTGAAAACTCCAGCTCCGCGTGCTGTTGAGCTTGCCGTTGCGAACCATCAGGACGATCGCCTCGATAAACCCGCCCTCGCGATACAATCCGAAGACGTCCTGATCGCCGCCCCAATGGTGCAGCACGGTCTGCTTTTCGACCGTCTTTTCGATCGCCCGCACGCGATCGCGCAGGCGTGCCGCCGCCTCGAATTCGAGCCGCTCGGCGTAGGCCCGCATCCGCTCGCGCAGCTCGCGCAGCAATTCGAGATTCTTGCCCTCAAGCAGCATCTCGGCCGCATGCAGATGCCGCCCGTATTCGTCGCGATCGACCGGCAGGCAGCACGGTCCGAGACAACGCTTGATCTGGTATTCGATACAGGGCCGCGCGCGATTGCGGAACACCGCGTCCGAGCAGGTGCGCAGCGGAAAGACCTTGCGGATTACGTCGATCGTCTCGCGCAGGCCGTCCGCCGAACCGAACGGCCCGAAGTAGCGCCCGCCGTCCTTGACGATGCGGCGCGTGACCGTGATGCGCGGCCAGGGATGGTTCGTTACCTTGGCGCTTAGGTACGACTTGTCGTCCTTGAGCCGAATATTGTAGCGCGGCTTGTATTGCTTGATCAGGTTGTTTTCGAGGATCAGCGCTTCCTTTTCGCTGCGCACGACCAGAGTTTCAAAGTCGCGCACCTTGCGCATCAGGAAGCGCACCTGGAAACGCCCGTCGCCCCCCGGCCGGAAATACGATCGCACCCGCGAACGCAGCGACTTCGCCTTGCCGGCGTAAAGCACCTTGCCCGCGCGATCGCGCAGCAGATAGACCCCCGGATCGGCGGGAATCGCTTCGAGCCGGCGTTCCAGTTCGGCGTCGAGCGTCAGCGCCTCGCGCGCGCGGGATTCTGGATCGTAATCGACCAGCGAAGCGTAGCGCGGGCCCAGCTCCTCCGGCTTGGGCGGAACGATTGCGCCGGAGCCGTCAGCGGCCGCGCTGTTTTCGATCGATTTGCTCATTCTTGCGCTGGATTATACACCGGCGCGGTGCGACCGTCCGCCGCTTTCCGATAGCGCATCGCGGCGGTATCGGTCAGGATGGTCGCGCCCGGCGCGGCGTGGCGCACGCCATCGCCCGCCGGCAACCATCAAATTACGGAGCATCGATCATGCGCAGGCTGGAAGGAAAAGTCGCCGTCATCACCGGCGCCGCAAGCGGGATGGGCCGCGCGACCGCGGCGCGCTTCGCGGCCGAAGGCGCCAGCATCGTAATCGCCGATCTGAACGCCGAAGGCGGCGAAGCGGCGGTCCGCGAGTGCCGCGAAAACAGCGCGAACGCCGTATTTCACAAGACCGACGTTACGGCCGAGGGCGAAATCAAGGGCGCGATCGAGCGCGCCGTCAAGGAGTTCGGCCGGCTCGACGTGATGTTCAACAACGCCGGCCTTGCAGGCGCGCTCGGCTCGCTCGAGGAGACCAGCGCCGAAAACTGGGACCGCACCTTCGCGATTCTGCTGCGCGGCGTTTTCCTCGGCATCAAGCACGCCGCGCCCGAGATGCGCAAAATCGGCGGCGGGTCGATTATCTCGACCGCGTCCGTCGCCGGTTTGCGCGGCGGCGCCGGGCCGCTGGTTTACAGCGTGGCCAAAGCCGGCGTAATCCATCTCACCAAGTGCGCCGCGCTGGAGCTGGGCGGGGATAAAATCCGCGTCAACTGCATCTGTCCCGGCGGCATCAACACTCCCCTGATTCACAAACATATTCCGGGCGGAGATCCGGTGGTGCGCCAGCTTCTGGACAATATCCAGCCGATCCATCGCGCCGGCACGGGCGAGGATATCGCGGGTGCGGCGCTCTATCTCGCCAGCGACGATTCGGAATGGGTCACGGGCACGGCGATGGTCGTGGACGGCGGCCTGATGGCGGGCGGAAACCTGTTTGGCGGCGGCGCGCCGCGACCGGCGTTCCAGACTCCCGCCAAATGGTCCGGCCCCTCGTTTGAAAAGGATTGACCGTTCCGGCCGGTCCGCGTCGAAGCGAGCGCGGCCGGCCCATCCGGGCCGGCCCCGCCTTATCGTATCGCGAAAGCGAGTTCTGGCGCCGCGTCAGCCGCGCGAGGCGGTCTTGCGTTCGAGCTTTTTGAGCCGCTGGTCCTGATCCTTGGTCTGCACCGTGATTCGATCGTCGAAGCGCTCGAACTTGCGCATCAGGGTGGTCAGCGTTTTGGTGGTGGACTTCAGGTCGTGATCGATTTTCTTGACAATCGCGTCGGTCGAGGAAGCGAAACCGGCGCGGATTTCGGCTGACGCAGCCGCGGGCAGTCCGTCGCTCGCGGGCGATTTTTCGGCCTCGATTTGACGGCGCAATTCCTCGCCCAGCGCCGCAAGCCGGTTTTCCAGCCGGGTTTCCAGCGCTTCCGTCGCGCGTGCGATTTCGCCGGCATGGCGCGTCCGCGCGCTCTCCGTCTCCGCCGCCATCACGTTGCGGAATTCCTCGCGAATCGCGACGATATCCTCGCGTCTTTCGATTCGCGCGTTGAGGAAATTCTCGCGTGTTTCGACGCGGGTGGCGCCAAGGTTTTCGCCGATCCGGATCATTTCCGCGCCCAGGTCCGCGCGCGTCAGCGCGACCGCCTCGCGATTCTCCGCGATCCGGTCGGCAAGGAAACGAATCTGACGGCCGACTTCGCCGAACTGGCCCATCACCTCTTCGCGCAGCGCGTCGAGACGGCCGCCGAAGCCTGTGACGGCTTCAATCACCAGGTCAAAACGAGCGCCAAGCTGCTCCAGCAGCGTTCCAATCTTTCTCGACTCGTCTTCGGCCACGGCTTCCTCTCCCCCATCGATGACGCACGCCGATATGGCGGTTAATGTATCACTTTGCCGAGCCTGCTCCAGCGGATCGGCACGATCGAGGAGCTGTCGCTGTCCCACGACCAGTAGATAAACATCGCGCGCCCTTCGACCTCATTCCGATCGACCATCCCCCAAAAGCGACTGTCGTAGCTGCGGTCGCGATTGTCGCCCATCATGAAGAACTGCCCCTTGGGCACCGTGACCGGGCCGAAATTGTCGCGCGGCGAATCGGCTTCGCGCTCGTCCGGAGTCAGTTCGAAATGGGCGTGGGGATCGTCGGCGCGCTCGCCGTTGCGGTAGAGCACGCCGTTGCGGACCTCGATCGTATCGCCGCCAATCCCGATCACCCGCTTGATGAAATCCTTGGTGGGATCGGGCGGAAAGACGAAAACCACCACGTCGCCGCGATGCACAGGCTCCAGTTTGAACAGATAATGGCCGTAGGGAATTTCCGCGGCCATCGGCGTGAGCCCGAGGATCGAGTCCGGCAGGCGAAATCCGTAAATCAGCTTGTTGACGATGATGTGATCGCCGACCAGCAGCGTCGGCTCCATCGAACCCGACGGAATCTTGTACGCCTGAATAAAGAAAGTGCGCAGGATCAGCGCCAGAACGATCGCGACGACAAACGCCTCCGCGTATTCGCGTAACGCGGATTTCTCGGGACGCGGCGGCAGCTGATTTACGGATCGTTCGGGCGTTTGCGCGCGCGACGCCTGCGTCGATTGACCGGCCACGGACGCCTAGTCTCCAACCTTGAGGAGAGCCAGAAACGCCTCCTGAGGTATCTCGACGCGGCCGACCTGTTTCATCCTGCGTTTACCTTCTTTCTGTTTTTCCAGAAGCTTGCGTTTGCGCGTGATATCCCCGCCGTAACACTTGGCGGTAACGTTCTTGCGCAGCGCCTTGACCGATTCTCTTGCGATTATCTTGGCGCCGATAGCCGCCTGGATCGCCACCTCGAACATCTGCCGCGGAATCAGCTCGCGCATCTTTTCGCACAGCGCGCGCCCGCGCTCATAGGCCTTGTCCCGATGAACAATCATCGAGAGCGCGTCGACAATCTCGCCGTTGATGCGGATGTCCAATTTAACCAGATGCTCGGGGCGAAAGTCTAGAAACTCATAATCGAGCGACGCATAACCTCGCGTAGCTGATTTAAGCCGGTCATAGAAGTCGAAAACAATTTCCGCCAACGGCATCTCGTACTGCAAAATCGCGCGTTGATGGCCGGAGAATTTGAGGTCGCGCTGCACGCCCCGGCGTTCCTCGCACAGATGCATCACGGCGCCGAGGAATTCTTCCGGAACGTGAATCGACGCGAGGATAAACGGTTCCTCGATCGCTTCGATCGCGCTTTCGTCGGGCAACAACGCCGGATTATCGACCATCGTGGTCCCGCCGGCCACAGTCCGTACGCGATAGGCTACCGTCGGCGCGGTAACGACCAGATCGAGACCGAATTCGCGCTCGAGCCGTTCCTGCGCGATTTCCATATGCAGCAAGCCGAGGAATCCGGCGCGAAAGCCGAAGCCGAGCGCCTGCGAGGTTTCCGGCTCGACCGCGATACTCGCGTCGTTGAGCCTTAGTTTCTCTATAGCGTCGCGAAGTTCGCCGTATTGATTCGCCTCGGTCGGATAGAGGCCGGCGAAGACCATCGGCTTCAATTCCTTGAAGCCCGCGAGCGGTTCGCCGGCCGGCCGCTCGGCGTCGGTAACCGTGTCGCCAACGCGCATGTCGGCAACGGTTTTGATTCCGGCGACGACAAACCCGACCTCGCCCGGACCGATCGTCTCAGCGGCTTGCTCGTGCGGCGTAAACCACCCCAAGCGCATCACTTCGCCGGTCTTGCCGGTCGCCATCAGGCGGACTTTCATGCCGCGCCGCAATTCGCCCTCGACCACGCGCACCAGGCCGATTACGCCCTCGTATGCGTCATACCAGCTATCGAAGATAAGGGCGCGCAAGGGCTTGCCCTCGCCCGATGGGGGCGGCGGGATTCGCTCGACGACCGCCTCGAGCGTTTCCTCGATGCCGATGCCTTCCTTGGCCGAGGTCAGGATCGCGTCGGCCGCGTCGAGCCCGATAACCTGCTCGATTTCACCGCGCGTATGCTCGACGTCGGCGCCCGGCAGATCGATCTTGTTGATAACCGGCACGATTTCGAGGCCGTGGTCGAGCGCCATGTAAACATTGGCCAAGGTTTGCGCTTCTACGCCCTGGCTGGCGTCAACCACCAGCAATGCGCCTTCGCAAGCGGCGAGGCTGCGGGACACTTCGTATGCGAAATCGACATGGCCGGGGGTGTCGATCAGGTTGAGGATGTAGGTTTTGCCGTCGCGGGCGGCGTAATTCAGGCGCACCGACCGCGCTTTGATCGTGATGCCGCGCTCGCGCTCGAGGTCCATCGAATCGAGGAACTGTTCCTTGAGTTCCCGCTTCGAAAGCGCGCCGGTATGTTCGAGCAGCCGATCGGCCAGCGTCGATTTGCCGTGGTCGATATGCGCGATTATCGAAAAATTGCGGATTAGCTCGCGAGGCGTCATGAAAATGCGATTATGCGGGCGCGATTGGCGCTCCGAATCCCCGATGATAGCACGGCGTCAGCGGGAGCGCGCGAAGCGCTCCTGAAAGTACGCGCAGGTGCGCCGCAGACCGTCGTCGAGCGCGACCTCCGGCCGCCATCCGAGTTCCCGGCCCGCGCGCGCCGCGGAGATCGCCGAGCGCATTTGCTCGCCCGGACGCGCCGCGGCATGCTCCGGCGCCCCGGACACGCCCGCGATTTCCGCGAGCCGCCGGTAGAGCCGGTTCACGCTGGTCTCGACGCCCGTTCCGATATTGATCGGGCCGCCGGCCGCCGCCGTCAGCGCCGCGACATTCGCGCGCACGACGTCGCCGACATAGACGTAGTCGCGGGTTTGCTCGCCGTCGCCGAAAATCGTCGCCGGGCGGCCTTCGAGCAGCCGCGCGCAGAAGATTGCGACGACCCCGGCCTCGCCCTGCGGGTCCTGCCGCGGCCCATAGACGTTCGCATAGCGCATCGCGGCGTATTCGATCCCGTATTGGACCTTATAAAAATGGAGATAGGATTCGGTGGCCAGTTTCGCCACGCCGTAAGGACTGACCGGACGGCACGGATGGCCCTCGTCGGCGGGGAAAAAGTCCTGCTCTCCGTAGATCGCGCCGCCGGTCGAGGCGAACACGACGCGCCTCAGGCCGTGCGGCCGCGCCGCTTCGATCAAATTGAGAAAGCCGACCAGGTTCACCTGCGCGTCGAACGCGGGATCGGCGACCGAACGCCGCACGTCCATCTGCGCCGCGAAATGGACGATCGCTTCGGGCCGATGCGACGCGGCGATCTCGCGCACGCGCCCGGCGTCGCGCAGGTCGGCTTCATGGAACCGCGCGCCGGGGTTCAGGTTGTCGCGCCTGCCCGCCGCGAGGTTGTCGATCACGTCCACCTGATGCGCTCCGGCGGCGACCAGCGCATCAACGGTATGCGATCCAATAAAGCCGGCGCCGCCGGTGACGAGTATCCGCATCGCGAAATCCTCCGCCGCGCCCTATCAGACCGGCCGGCGGCCAATCGAGTAGTAACGGAACTCCAGCGCCTTCATCAGCGCCGGATCGTACAGGTTGCGCCCGTCGAAAATCACCGGATTTTTGAGCAGCGCCTTGATCCGATGGAAATTCGGATGGCGAAACTCGTTCCACTCGGTGAGGATGATCAGCGCGTCGGCGCCCGCCAGCGCGTCGTAGTTGGTCTCGTGCAGCGCGACCCGCTCGCCGAAGATATTTCGCGCCGAGGCGAGCGCCTCGGGATCGTGGGCGCTGATTTTCGCGCCCATCCGCAGCAGCTCGTCGATCACCACCAGCGACGGCGCTTCGCGCATATCGTCGGTGCGCGGCTTGAACGCAAGCCCCCAGATCGCGAACGTGCGGCCTTTCACCTCGCCGCCGAAATGCTCGCGCACGCGATCGACCAGCAACCGCTTCTGCCGCGCGTTGACCTCGTCGGTGGCGCGCAGGATCGTGAAATCGATATTTCTCGCCGCCGCGCTGTGAATCAGCGCCTGCACGTCTTTGGGAAAACACGAGCCGCCGTAGCCCACGCCCGGAAACAGGAACTGCGAACCGATCCGCTTGTCGGTGCCCATGCCGCGCCGCACGTCGTTGATCTCCGCGCCCACCGCCTCGCACAGGTTCGCCATCTGGTTGATGAACGAAATCCGCATCGCCAGCATCGCGTTCGACGCGTATTTGGTCAGTTCCGCCGAGCGCGGATCCATCACCAGGACGGGATTGTCGGTGCGCAGGAAGGGCGAATGAATTTCGCGCAGAATCGCCGTCGCCTGCTCGGACGTGCTGCCGATCACGACGCGGTCGGGCCGCATGAAGTCTTCGATCGCCGAGCCTTCCTTGAGGAATTCCGGCGCCGAGCAGACGTCGATCCGATGACGCGCCGATTGCGCGATTAGCTCGCGCACGCGATCGTTGGTTCCGACCGGCACGGTGCTTTTAATCGCGATAATATGATAGCCGCTCGCCGCCCGCGCGACGCCCGTGGCCGCCGCCAGCACTCCCGACAGATCGGCCGCGCCGTCCGCGCTCATCGGCGTGCCCACGGCGATAAACGAGACCATCGATTGTCCTACCGCGGCGTCAAGTTCGGTGGTGAAGCCGAGGCGCCGTTCTTTGAGGTTCCGCCGCACCAGTTCTTCGAGCCCGGGCTCGTAAATTGGAACGCGGCCGTTCTTGAGCGCTTCGATCCGCTCCCGATCGATATCGACGCAGATCACCTCGTTGCCGCTCTCGGCGAAGCAGGTGCCGCTTACCAGGCCGACGTAGCCGGTTCCGACGACGGCAATATTCATCGCGGGTTCAGAACTCCTCCTTGATCACGTATATCGGTTTGCCCTGCGATTCGTGATAGGTGCGCGCGATCATCTCGCCGATCAGGCCGAGGCTCACGAACTGCACGCCCACCACCACCAGCAGCACCGCCAGCAACAGCGCCGGCCGGTTGCCCAGCGAAGCGCCGAGGACGATTTTTTCGAATACCAGCACTCCCGTCCATAATGCGCCCAGCGCGCCCAGCAGCACGCCGATCGCGCCGAAGACCTGAATCGGACGGGTCGAATATCCCGAAAGAAACCGCACCGTGAGCAGATCCAGCACGGTGCGGATGATCCGGCCCGGACCATATTTCGACCGGCCGCTGCGGCGCGGCCGGAAATTCACCGGAAGCTCGGCGATTCTGGCGCCCTGCTCCGCCGCGATCGCGGGCACGAAGCGATGCATCTCGCCGTAGAGCATCAGGCGGCGCGCCAAATCCCCCCGATAGGCCTTGAGCGTGCATCCGTAGTCGTGCAGCGCTACGCCGGTGATGCGCGAAATCAGCGCGTTGGCGGCGATCGAGGGCAGCCTGCGCGTGAGCGCCGCGCCGCGCCAGCGCTCGGTGCGCCAGCCGCTGATCAAATCGTAACCCTCGTCCAACCGCGCGAGCAGGCGCGGGATGTCGGCGGGATCGTTTTCGCCGTCCGCGTCGATCGCGATCACCACCGCGCCGCGCGCATGCTGAAAGCCGCAGGCGAGCGCCGCCGTCTGGCCGGAGTTGCGCGCCAGCCGGATCACGCGCACGCGCGCATCGGCCGCCCTGATTTCGCGCAAGACCTTGTCGCCGCCGTCGTCGCTGCCGTCGTCGACGAAAATCAATTCGTACTCGCGCCCGAGCGCGCCCAGCGCGCGATTCAATTCCTCGTGCAGGGGCGCGAGATTGTCCCGCTCATTGTAAAGCGGAACAACTATTGAGAGGTCCATCGGGAATGATGCGAATCCGTGAGCTCGAGATAGCCGCGGTAGCGCCGCTCGATATCGTCCCAGGTCAGCATCGCCAGCCGGTTGACCGAGAACTCCTCGACCACGAACGAGCCGAGCACGCATCCGTAAACCACGCCGGTGCGCAGCGCCGATTCGCTGACGCCGCCCTTGCGCGCGATATAGCCCATGAAGGCGCCGGCGAACGTGTCGCCCGCGCCGGTAGGATCGATCACCTCTTCGAGCGGGTAGGCCGGCGTCGCAAACAGGCCCTCGCGGCTGAACTGGAGCACGCCGTACTCGCCGCGCTTCACCAGCACCGTGTCCGGACCCATCTTGAGGATCGCGCGGCCGGCCTTGACCAGATTATGCTCGCCGCTCAGCATCCGCGCCTCTTCGTCGTTGAGCGTCAGGATATCGATGCGCGGCAGCAGGCGGAGCAGCGCGGCGCGGTCGTTCGCGATCCAGTGATTCATCGTGTCGGCCGCGACCACCTTCGGACTCGCCACCTGGCCGAGCACGTGCTGTTGCAGATCAGGCGAGATATTCGCGAGAAAAACGAAATCCGAACGGCGCTGGTCGGGCAGCAGATCGGGCGAGAAATCCGCGAACACGTTCAGCGCGAGGCTGATCGTGTCGCGCACGTTCATGTCTTCGTGATAGCGGCCGTGCCAGCGGAAGGTCGGGCCGTCCCGCGTGACCATTCCGCGCACGTCGATCGCGCGCTCGGCGAACAGCTTGCGGTCGCCTTCGCGGAAATCCGTGCCGACCGCCGCGACCACGCTGACCGGCGCGAAGTAGCGTGCCGCCAGCGCGAAGTAGCTGACCGATCCGCCAAGCGCTGCCTCGACCGAGCCGTTGCGCGTCTCGACCGTGTCGTATCCGATAGTGCCTACCGCCAAAATGCTCATTTCAATTAGTCAGTCGCCGTTGAATTGGATTCGATATGCGATGCGGTCCGCGCGCCGTCCCGCTATTTGAGATATTTTCCCGCGATCGGTTCGAGCCGCGCCGCGGCCGCCGCGGGAATCGCGGCGCGGTCGGTGATAATCGCGTCCTTGAGCGCGCTGCCGCAGGCGCATCGCCGCTCCCGCCGCCCCAGCGCCGCCGCCAGATTGAGCACGGCGCGCTGCGCGAGCGCGACGTTGAGGCGCATCACGCGCAGGATCTCGCCGATATCGACCGCGGCGACGCTCTGATGCCAACAGTCGAAATCGGTGACCAGCGCGAGCACCGCGTAACACAGCTCGGCCTCGCGGGCGAGCCGCGCCTCTTGCATCGCGGTCATGCTGATCACGTCAACGCCCCAGCTCCGGTAGAGATTCGACTCGGCGCGGGTCGAGAACTGCGGCCCCTCGATGCAGAAATAAACGCCGCCGTCGTGGACTTTCGCGCCGGCCGTTTCGGCGGCATTCGCCAGATCGCGCCGCAGATCGGCGCATACCGGATCGGCCAGCGAAACGTGGCCGACGATGCCGTCGCCGAAAAACGTCGGCCGGCGGGCGTAGGTGTGATCGATGAATTGATCGGGCGCGACCAAGTCGCCCGGCGCGATATTCTCCTTCATGCTGCCGGCGCTGCTGACCGACACCAGATGCTCAGCGCCGAGCTTTTTCATCCCCCAGACATTCGCGCGGTAGTTCAGTTCAGAGGGCAGTATCCGATGGCCGGCGCCGTGGCGCGAAAGAAAGATAATCTCCACTCCGCCGGCTTCGCCGCGATAGTAGGTGTCCGACGGCGCGCCGAAGGGAGTATCCAGTTCGATTCGCTCGACGCGCTCGAGACCTTCGATCTGATAAAAGCCGCTGCCGCCGATTATGCCCAGTACCGTCTTCGCCATGCCTGAACTTTCAAAGCTTTGCGCGTCGCCCGTCCGCCTCATCCGCCCGCTGCTCCGCGTAAAGCTGACCGCAGGCGGCGGCGATATCGCGTCCGCGGCTCTCGCGGATGGTTGCGGTCAAGTTACCCTGATGGAGGATCGCTTGAAAGCCCTCCACCCGCGCGCGCGGCGAGGGCTGAAACGGCGCGCCCGCGAACGGATTGAAGATGATCAGATTGACCTTCGCGCGCAACGCCGCCAGCATCCGCGCCAGCCGCCGCGCGTCGGCGGCGGAGTCGTTGACGCCGTCGAGCATCACGTACTCGAAGGTGATCCGCCGCCGGCGCTTGAGCGGCAGATTCGCGCACGCCGCGATCAATGCGGCGAGCGGAAAGCGCCGGTTGATCGGCGCAATCCGGTCGCGCACTTCGTCGGTGGTGGCGTGCAGCGAGACCGCGAGATTGACGTCGAAATCGGACAGCAGGCGCTCCATGCCGGGAATCAGCCCGACGGTCGAAACGGTGATGCGCCGCGGCGAAATTCCCATCCCCCACTCCGCCGTCATCGCCGCCAGCGCGCGCGCCAGGCGCGGATAATTCGCCAGCGGCTCGCCCATCCCCATGAACACGTAATTGGTGAGCGCTTCTTCGCGATCCAGAAAGCGGCGCGCGGCGATTATCTGGCCAAGGATTTCGCCTGCCGATAGGTTGCGCCGCAGCCCCATCCGCGCGGTCGCGCAAAATTCGCATCCCATCGCGCATCCCGCCTGGCTCGAAACGCAGAGCGTGACGCGATCGCCGGCGGGGATGATGACGCTTTCGATCCGCTCGCCATCGGCAAGCGCGAGCAGCAATTTCCGCGTGCCGTCGCCCGCGCGCGCCACGAAGGCCGGATTCGGCGCGCCGAGCGCGAAACGCTCTGCGAGCGCGTCGCGCAGCGCGACCGGCAGGTCGTGCATCGCGGCGAACGAATCCGCGCCGCGTTTCCACAGCCACGCCATGATTTGGCGCGCGCGATACGAGGGTTCGCCGGATTCGCTGAGCGCCGCTTCCAGCTCGTCCAGCGCGAGGTCGCGAATATCCGGACGCGCCGCAGCGTGCGGATGCGGCGCGGGCGCGTTTCCCCGATGCTTCGTGGCGGGATTCACCGCGATCATTTTAGAGGAATTTCAATCGCGCGGCTTCAGGTAAATCGGCCGCCGGAATTATCCTCGAACCTGCCGTCCGAAGTTTCCCACACCATCCCGATTTCGACGTGGGTGAGCAGGTCTTCGAGATCGCGCGACGGCCGCTCCGGCAGCAGCACGGCGGAGCGGTCTGGTTCGAGAAAGCGCCCGTAATCGGCAAGCTGGCCGATCGCCATCCGGATTGAGTCGCGCGTGATCTCGCCCTTGGCTTCGATCAGATTGCGCCGGCGCGCGTCCCAGAGATCGCAGAACAGATCGCCCGCACCACCGGCTAATTCGATTCGATATCGAACGGCTCTGATGCCCCGCTCACGGAGATAATTCGCGTAACGGATTACCAGCGCGCGCTCCCTGAATTCCGCGTCGTGCGGCTCCGTGGCACCAGCGACGGCCGCGGAAGCGACGTTCTGATCCTCGATCGGAATCTCATCGAGAATCGGAACCTCCTCGATCTGGACCGATGCCGCAGGCTCCAGCGGGACGTCGTAGGACGGCTGGGGCAGGTCGCGTCCGAGAAATTCGCCGAGGTACCTGATTGCGCCCGGCGAATGCGACCGCCACCAAAACAGACGCCCAGGGCGGCGCGCGGCGGCGGCATCCACGACTTTAAACGCTGGTGACAAAAGGATTCCCGACACTCGTTGTACACCGACGAGCGGCACCTCAGCGATTAGAACTTGCGGAGCTGTCTTATAGATATTGGGGCCGCGAATCTCAGCGCCCACAAGCCTAAACTCTTCGCGCCCGACCGCGCTCAGCAAGCCGTCATCGATCCGGAAGTTCGCTGTAACGGGGCGAAAATCGAAAAGCGTGAACACCTCAATTTGACCAACGTTAAGCCTAATCCCGTTCGAGAAAAGCGTCAGATTCCACGCCTTGACCGAAGCGCGGTTCGCACGTTCTATCAGGTCGGCTAGCAGGCTCAGGACCGCCCGCCGTTCGGACTCGTTGGGTAAAATTGTCTCAATAACGGCGCGCGCGTCGTCGGCGCTATTTCGGTTTACGCGTCGTTCTTTCGTAGCCATTGATCCTCCACACACGCTCCGGCGTAAACCTCGCCGGTCGCGACGGCGGTCAGGCGGCCAACTCCGAGGTGCGGAAGAAAAACGCCAGTTCGCGGGCGGCGGTTTCGGGCGCGTCGGAGCCATGCGTGGCGTTCTGCTCGACGTTCTGGCCGAAATCGCGCCGAATCGTGCCCGGCTCGGCCTTGGCCGGATCGGTCGCGCCCATCAGGTCGCGCCAGCGCTTGATCGCGCCGTCGCCTTCGAGCGCCATCACAACCACCGGACCCGAGGTCATGTAGTCGCAGAGCGAACTGTAGAAGGGACGCTCCTTGTGAACGTCGTAGAAAGTCTCGGCCTCGGCGCGCGAAAGTCGCACCAGCCGCATCCCGACAATTTTGAGGCCGCTCGCTTCGATCCGTTTGACGATATCGCCGATCAAACGGCGGGCGACAGCGTCAGGCTTGATAATCGCGAAAGTTCGTTCCATTCGATAAATCTAATGTATTACTTTAATTTACGGGTTGGCGCTTCAGGCGGCCTTGCCGTCGAGCAGCGACTTCATCGTAACGCCCAGTTCCGCCGGACTCATCGCGACCGTGATACCCGCCGCCTTGAGCGCGGCGATTTTGTCGGCGGCGGTTCCGCGTCCGCCTGAAATAATCGCGCCCGCGTGGCCCATCCGGCGTCCTTTCGGCGCGGTCTGGCCGGCGATAAACGCGACCACCGGCTTCTTGAAGTTTTCCTTGATATATTGCGCGGACTCTTCTTCGGCCGTGCCGCCGATTTCGCCGATCATAATCACGGCGCGAGTGCCCGGATCTTCATTGAAGAGCTTGAGGACATCGATATGGCCGCTGCCGACGATCGGATCGCCGCCGATTCCGACGCAAGTCGATTGGCCGATGCCGAGCTGGGTGAGCTGATAGACGGCTTCGTAGGTGAGCGTGCCCGAGCGCGAAACCACGCCGATATCGCCGGGTTTGTGGATATAGCCGGGCATGATGCCGATTTTGCATTCGCCGGGCGTGATTACGCCGGGGCAATTCGGTCCGATCAGCCGGCTTTTCGAGCCGTTCATGTAGCGGCTGACCTTGACCATGTCGAGCACCGGCACGCCCTCGGTGATACAGATGACCAACTCGATGCCGGCCGCGACCGCCTCAAGGATCGCATCGGCGGCGAACGGCGGCGGCACATAGATAACCGTCGCGTTGGCGCCGGTCGCCTTGCGCGCCTGCTCGACCGTGTCGAAAATCGGGATGCCCTCGAAGTCCGTGCCGCCCTTGCCGGGGACCACGCCGCCGACCATCTGGGTGCCGTATTCTTTGCACGCACGGGTATGAATCTGACCGGTCGCGCCGGTGATTCCCTGAGTCAGAACGCGAGTGTTCTTGTTGACCAGAATGCTCATCGCAATATCGCTCTTTCAGGCCTGGGCGCGATGGCCGATCGCTTCGACCACGCGCCGGGCGGCGTCGGCCATGTCGCTGGCGGCGATCACCTTGATGCCCGAATCCTTGAGAATTTGCTTGCCCTTATCGACGTTCGTGCCTTCCATCCGCACCACCAGCGGCACGCTCAGCTTGACTTCGCGGGCGGCGTCAACGACGCCCTGCGCCAGCACGTCGCACAGCATGATGCCGCCGAAGATGTTGATCAGAACGGCTTTGACGCGATCGTCGGAGAGCAGAATACGAAAGGCCGCGGCGACCTTTTGCGAATTGGCGCCGCCGCCGACGTCGAGGAAGTTGGCCGGCTCGGCGCCATAGTACTTGACGATATCCATCGTCGCCATCGCGAGGCCCGCGCCGTTGACCATGCATCCGATATTGCCGTCCAGATGAACGTAGCTGAGGTCGTATTTGGACGCTTCGGTTTCGGCCGGATCTTCCTCGTTGGGATCGCGCAGCTCCCGGATGTCGGCATGACGGAACAAGCCGTTGTCGTCGAACGACATCTTGGCGTCAAGACAGATGACGGAGCCGTCCTTGGTCACGACCAGCGGGTTGATTTCGATCAGCGAAGCGTCGGTTTCTAAAAACGCCTTGTAAAGCGCGCCGAGCAGAGCGCCGAACTGGCCGACCTGCTTGTCGCGCAAGCCGAGCGCGAAGGCGATTTTGCGCGCCTGAAACCCGGCCAGGCCAATCACCGGATCGATCGGCTCGGTCAGGATACGATCGGGCGTCTTGGCGGCGACCTCCTCGATTTCCATGCCGCCCTCGGTGCTGGCGATCACGGCGACGCTGCGGGCCTTGCGATCGACGACCATCCCAAGATACAGCTCGCGCGCCACTTCGCTCGCCTGCTCGACGTAAACGCGCCGGACCACCCTGCCCTGCGGACCGGTCTGATGCGTAACCAGCGGCTTGCCGAGCAGTTTCGCGGCGAAATCGCGCGCCTCGGCGGCGCTGGACACCAGCTTGACGCCGCCCGCCTTGCCGCGTCCGCCGGCATGGATTTGCGCCTTGATTACGGCCTTGGGCTGGCCGAGGGCCTCGAACGCCTTGGCGGCTTCCTCGGGCGTCGATGCGGGATGTCCTTTGGGAACGGGCGCGCCGAAACGCGCGAGCACCTGTTTGGCCTGAAATTCGTGAATATTCATGCTTTACCTTAACTCCAGCCCGGATTGCTCCGCGTCCCGGAAATCAGCGCCATACGGACTCATGCCAAGCGTGGCGGCAAACCTTCCGTGCCTGCAAACATGACGGCAAGCGCGGCGCGTTCGCGCTATCGAACGATCCGATTCCGATGTCAGCCGGCAATCGCCTTGTCCATCGCGTCAACCAATTCGCGCACATGCGCGACAGACGAATCAAACGCCTTTTTCTCCGCCGGCGTCAGATCGATCTGCACAATCCGCTCGACGCCGCCGCCGCCGATCACGACCGGCACACCGGCGAACAGTCCGTTGACGCCATATTCGCCTTCCAGATAAGCGGCGGCCGGCAGAACTTCCTTGCGATCGAGCATGTACGCTTCGACCATCCGATAGACGGCGCTGCCAGCAGCGTAATACGACGAGGTCTTCATCAGATTGACGATCTCGGCGCCGCCGTTGCGCGTGCGAACCTCGATTTCCTCGAGCCGCCTGGCCTCGATCAGCTTGTCCACGGGCTGGCCGCCAACCGTGGTGTAGCTGCGGATCGGCACCATGTCGTCGCCGTGCCCGCCGAGCACCATCGCGCTCACGCTCTCGACCGAGACGTTAAGCTCGGCCGCAAGGAAGGTGCGATAGCGGGCGGAATCGAGCACGCCGGCCTGGCCGACGATGCGATTCTTCGGCAATCCGGTGACGCGCTTGATTTGCGTGACCATCGCGTCGAGCGGATTCGTCACGACGATCACGAAAGCGCCGGGTGCGTGCTCCTTGATCGCCTTGCCGACCGTGTTCATCACGCCGGCGTTGATCTTGAGCAGATCGTCGCGGCTCATCCCCGGCTTGCGCGGCGAGCCGGAGGTCACGACGATACAGTCGGCGCCGGCGATATCCTTGATATCGGTCGAGCCGCCGACGTTCACGTCAACGCCGAGCACGGGGGCCGATTCGAGCATATCGAGCGCCTTGCCCTGCGGCAGGCCGTCGATAATGTCGTAGAGCAGGATGTCGCCGAGGCTGCGCAGAAAGCACAGATGGGCGCAGGTCGCGCCGACGTTGCCGGCGCCGATGAAGGCTATTTTCTTTCGCTTCGCCACTGTTCCAACCGGGTTTTCCGGCGCCGCGCGGCGTGAGCCGCGCTTATATTCGCGCCTGAATGATTTCGCTATTCCTGATAACCAAACATCCCATCGCGGCCGCGACTCCGCAAGCGGACGGGGCCGCGCGCAGGATCACGTTTTAATAGCAACCCCGCGCCCCGAAGTGAAGCCGACCCGCTGCGCGCTCCATTATTTCTGGATCACGCCCGCGGCGGCGGCGGCAATCAGGCCTGCGGCCAGCCAGCCGAGCAGCTCTTCAATTACGCAGCATGTTTCGATCAGATAAAACCACAAATCGCCGGTGTATCGTGGTCGAAGCGGTTGGCTCGATCGCCACGGCGTTCCGTCAAAGGGCAGGAAAACTTCGAGCGAATAGAAAAACGAATGAAGCGCATGGCCGGCGCATTCACGAACCGGATGCGCAGGCGGTTTCGTCTGGACGGCAGCACTTGCCGTCGCCACCGTGGCTCTCTGCGGCGAGGCGATGATTGTTTGTGGCGTCTGTTTGAACGGGAACCAAAACCCAAACAAGATTGCGCCGACAACTACAATGGCCGGGGACCACAAAAAAACCGTTTTCCAGACCCCGTAGCCGTAGCCAACGGCGCTATCGAGAATCCAATCCCACGCGCGCGCTGGACAACTCATTTGCCCCTGTTTCCGAATCGCCCGGCGCTTGGCGAGGTAAACTTCGATGGCGCCGCGCTCGTCCCCCGAGACGCGCAGGCCGTCAAGCTTGAAGCGCCAATCGGGCGAATCGAGGAGGCCTTTAGACTATTCCTAAAACTGCGCGAACCACGAGGCCTAAAAATTCGTCTGAGACAAGAATATCCCTCAACTCACCGAACGTTCCTCGGATTTCAATGGATTCCTTTGGAATCATGATCGCGCGCCCGTCGTGCTGAGCCGCCCTAGTCTCAAGCTCTTTGACGTTCACATACATGCGCGTTATCCTGTCGAGCATGTTTCGCCATTCGACGACTCTGGCATGACTCCACCACTGCTTCATCGTCGGCAACGCCCAATCTGTCTTCTTCCATAAGTCCAACGTTGACGCCACGCAGTCGGTCGCCCACTTCAGGCTTTCTCTGTTGTCCAGGTGCCCGTCTAGTTCAGGGCAACGGTCTCCCAGAAGAATCGGTGCAAAATATCGATTTCTCTCAAACGCGCGGAGCAGCGCGCGACCAATTTCCGCAGGTGCGGCCTTCCTCTGAATAAGCGCCAAGGCAAGAAGGAAACGCGAGCCAGGGTCTTCCATCTGGTCTCGGTACATGCGCACGGCCCGGCTAATCTTTCCTTGGCGATGGTACTCCTCTGCGAGAATATACCGGCCTCCCAAACCGTCTCGTTCATCAATTCGGAGTAGTTCCTCCAACAGGAGTATGGCTTCCGATCTCCGTTCTAGAGAGCGCATGACCAATGCTAGGGAGTGGAGAGAGCGCGCTTTCGCCCGCATTATGAACCCACCAGCTATGTCGTCATTGGTCGATCGCGCATCGCACGCCTGGATCGCTGACCGAAATCTCCGCTCGGCCTCTCCTAGGTCACCGTAGCTCATTGCAATCAGACCCAGATGGTGGTGGCCGTCTGGATTTTCGTGGTCCTTCCGAAGAATTCTTAGAAAAATCGTGCGGGCGTCGTCGATGTTGCCTTTATGGAGTGCTTCGACTCCAAGCTCGATTTCCTCGTCCACGTCGCTTTTCTCCATCGCGCCTCTCTTTGCCGATGGTCGGCAAGCTTTCTGCAACGGCTCGTGGTAAATAATTTCTTGATATGCGCAAGTTATCAGTTTGCGCGTGCCAAACAACTGAATCCCCTTCGAATGGACCGGCCAATCATCACGCGCGCCGGTGGCGAGCGCATGGATAACCTCGGCGCGAATCGTGCGCTCCGGACCCCATTCGGCACCGTTCGCGGGATCGTTGTCGGTGTTTGCCGATCTCAGGTCGGCGGGAAGGCCGTCGCGCGCCGCCTCGATTAGCCTCTGTTCGGCGTCGGTTGCAATCAGCGTGTTCATCGCGACCTCGCCCAGCTGTGGGTTCGTGCGGCAGCGTGCCTCGCCGGAGCGCCGAGCGTCAATCTGCGATGCCTCGGCTGGGCCGTTTTGGCGATTGGTGGCGGGCGTGCTAGTTAGGGCGAATCGCGGACAAAGGAGGAAAATCCAAGATGGCGGCCGATTTGGAGACGCGCGTCAAAGAACTCGAAGCGAAGGTTCAAGAGCTTACCGATCGCGAGGCGATTCGCGACCTGCGCTATAAGTATCACGAATATGTAAACGAAGGAAAATTCAGCGAGATTCCGCAACTTTTCACCGCCGACGGCGATCTCGATTTCGCCCATCTGGGCAAAGCCAAGGGCCACGCCGAAATCGCGCGCTTCTTCGGCGGACTGGGCGAACGGCCGCCGGGCGTCCGCGACGACCAGCCGCGCATCACGTGGGTGAAACAGTTCATCCATAACCACACGATCAATCTGAATGGCGACAGCGGTTCGGGCTTCGCCTACCTCGAAGCGAAACCGATCTATAACGGCGAGGCGTTTTTGGTCGCCGCCCGTTACGACGACGAGTACGTGCGGCAGAACGGCCAGTGGAAATTCAAACGGATGAATCTGGTTCCCTATTTCATGGTGCCGCTGAAAGAGGGATGGGCGCAGAAAGACCGGCTGAAGATGCGCACGCATTGAGGCCGCACAGACGGCGTCGCTTGGCCGTCATTGCCGGGCCCGGACCCGACAATCCACGCGCGCGCGTGGTTATGGATGCCCGGATCAGGTCCGGGCATGACGTTCCGCTTTGTGATTATCCAGTCCGTCCCGGATAACGAGGCCGCCGCGCCTTTACGGTCATTGCCGGGCACGGACCCGGCAATCCATCCCCCTGATGTTATTTCCGTGACGCGACGCTAGATATTCTCGACGATCGCCTTGCCGAATTCCGAGCACTTGAGCAGCTTCGCGCCGGGCATCAGGCGCTCGAAATCGTAAGTGACGGTCTTGTTCGCGATCGTCTTCTCAATTCCGCGAATAATCGCGTCGGCGACCTCCTGCCATCCCATATGCTCGAACATCAGGACGCCGGACAGGATCACCGAGCCAGGGTTGACCTTGTCCTGATCGGCGTACTTCGGCGCGGTGCCGTGGGTCGCCTCGAAGATCGCGTGGCCGGTGACGTAGTTGATATTGGCGCCGGGCGCGATCCCGATGCCGCCGACCTGCGCCGCGAGCGCGTCGGACAGATAGTCGCCATTGAGATTCGTCGTCGCGACCACGTCGAATTCGTCAGGCCGCGTCAGCACCTGCTGCAGGGTGATATCGGCGATCGCATCCTTGACCAGAATTTGTCCGGCCGGCGGATTGCCGCCGCAATCGTCCCACCCAATCGCCTTGCCCTTGTATTCGCGCCGGGTCAGCTCGTAACCCCAATCGCGGAAAGCGCCCTCGGTGAACTTCATGATGTTGCCCTTGTGGACGAAGGTCACGCTCTTGCGCTTGTGCGAGATCGCGTAATTGATCGCGGCGCGGATCAGCCGTTCCGAGCCTTCGCGCGAGACCGGCTTGATACCGATGCCCGAGGTCTCGGGGAAGCGGATCTTGGTCACGCCCATCTCTTCCCGCAGGAATTTGATGACCTTCTTCGCTTCGGGCGATTCAGCCGGCCATTCGATGCCCGCGTAGATGTCTTCGGTGTTTTCGCGGAAGATGACGACGTCGAGCTTCTCGGGATGCTTGACCGGGCTTGGTACGCCGTTGAAGTAGCGCACCGGCCGCAGACATACGTAGAGATCGAGCAACTGGCGGAGCGCGACGTTGAGCGAACGGATGCCGCCGCCGACCGGAGTCGTCAGCGGTCCCTTGATGCCGACGAGGTATTCGCTGAACGCTTCGACGGTTTCATCGGGCAGCCATGTGTTCCAAAGTTTGAACGGCTTTTCTCCCGCGAAAACTTCCATCCAGGCGATTTTGCGCTTGCCGCCATAAACCCTGGCGACGGCGTTGTCGAAAACATACTGCGACGCGCGCCAGATATCGGGACCGGTGCCGTCGCCCTCGATAAAGGGAATGATCGGACGATCGGGTACGTGTAGCTTGCCGCCGGCCAGCCGGATCTTCTCTCCGTCTTTGGGAACCTGGATATTTTTGAACGCCATCTGTCTCTAACCCGCCGATTTACATAAGAAATTCGCAGCGCGCCGATTTGCGATATTTCGGCGCGACCAAGAGCGAGCCAATCATATAGCAAACGCTCGCGCCTACCAGCAAAGAGTTACCGCCGCTGGAACTATCGCGCTTCCGCGCGTTTGCGCCGCGTCGCGCGGCGATGTTATCGAAACCGCGGTTGGCGGCGACGAGCCGGCGGAGACTGGGCGAATGGATTTCAGATTTTCGGCGGAAGAAGAGGCGATTCGCGCGCGGCTGCGCGGATGGATCGAGCGAGATCCAGCACAACATTATCGGCGAGCGCGTGCGCAATCTGCCCAAGGGCTGATTCCTCGCTGGCGATGGCTTCGACGGGAATTTCACGCCCTGCATGACGCGGGGTTATCCTGGTCATGAACGCAACCGCGGCCAAAGAAGTGGGAATGGGAAGTTTGCGCTTTCAGCCGGATGGAACCGCCACGCTGGAAATTGCCGGCGCGACCTACGGCGCGGGCGGGCGCGGCGCGCGCATCGGATACGGAATCGCCGCATCGAAATTCGGCGTGATTCTCACGGCGAAAACGGCTCATGGACTCTGCTGGGTCGGCGTCGAAGAATCCGCGGAACGATTGCAACGCGCGCTGCGCGCGGATTTTCTCAAAGCCGAAGCGATTGGCGAAGATCCGGCGGCGGCCGGCGCCGCACGTCGCGTGGCCGATTTCGCGCGTTATGAGAACGAATCGGTCGAATTCGCGCTGGACCTCCCGGCGACGCCATTCCAGCTCTCCGTATGGCGCGAGCTCTGCTCGATTCCGCGCGGGCAGACCCGTTCTTACGGAGAGATTGCGCAACGAATCGGCAAACCGAACGCGGCGCGCGCCGTGGGCCACGCAAACGGATCGAATCCGCTTGCGATTCTCATCCCGTGCCATCGTGCGATCGGCGGCGGCGGCGGCGCGCTGACGGGCTATCGATGGGGCGTCGAAATCAAGCGGCGGCTCCTGGCGCATGAACAGGCGCTGGCGCGGCCACGTTTGACTCTCACGGTTGCGCGCGGCGTGGTCGGCGCTGGATGACGCCGGTTCTATCGCCTAGAATTTGTCGAGACTCGGCTGCGGGAGAAACCGCGATGAAGATTGTCGTCGATTACGATCTTTGCGAAAGCAACGCGCGCTGCATGGAAGCAGCGCCGGACGTTTTTGAAGTGCGCGACGACGACAATCTCTACGTCCTCAACGAACATCCGCCCGAATCGGCGCGCGAACGCGTACTGCGCGCGATCAAAGTCTGCCCCAAGCACGCGATCTCGCTGATCGAAGACAAATAATCCGCCGCAAGCCTCGATAACGGCCGCCGGCTGGCGTGACGCCCACAACGTCATTCGCGGGCTTGACCCGCGAATCCATATCCATGGATGCCCGGGGCAAGTCCGGGCACGACTATTCAGAGGAACTCGCCAATACGCACGCCCAGGGAGAGGCGCGGCGAAGAATCCCGGGATTCCCTGCGCGGAACACCGGGCAGGCTTTCGCTCCGCGGCGCCGTCAGGTTCCCTGAATCGGCCCGGCCCAGCGCGAAAAGATCGTCGCACCGATTCGGCCCAGCGCCGGCAGATGCCGCTCCGCATCGAGCATGATTCCGTCGCCGTCGAGACCGATCCGCTTAAGGCCGGCGCCGAACTCCGCGACCAGCGCGGCGAGAATCTCCCGCGTCATCTCGGCGTGGAAGAGAAGTCCGTAAGCTTTATCGCCGAAGCGATAGGCCTGCACCGGCGTGCGTTCCGACGATGCGAGCGCGGTCGCGCCGCGCGGCAGATCGAATACGTCGCTATGCCAGTGCGCCGCGACGAACTCGCGCGGCATCCCGCGAAACAGCCGGTCGTCCGCGGCTTCGTCGCCAAGCCGCACCGGAAACCATCCGATTTCGCGCTGATCTCCGCGCCGCACTTCGGCGCCGAGCGCGGCGGCGAGCAACTGGCTGCCGAGGCACACGCCGAGAATCGGTTTTGCCGCCGCCAAAGCATTTTCGATTAAAGCGATTTCGTCGCGCAGGTAGGGAAAGCGATCGAGCTGATAGACGCTCTCCGGCCCGCCCATCACGATCAGCCCGCCGGCGCCGCGCAGGTCCTTCGGAATCGGCGCGCCATCGAATACGCGGACGTATTGCCACGCGAGCGCAGCCTCCTCGAGCGCATCGGCGATTGCGCCGAGGTTTTCCGCCGGATGGTGCTGCAGGACGAGAATCTTGGCCATAATGCGCTCCCGCCGCCTGACGCGCGGCCGGTAGCCGCCGCGCGCCTCTTGCCGAACCGAAGCCTATGGGCGAGAAATTAATCAATCATCCGGCGTCAAGGAAAGAGTCCGGATGAATCACGATGGTCGGCGCAAGCCGATCCCGGATCGGCAGCCGCGTGATACGGAGGCGTTATGGCTCTGATTGGACTTCGGGAACAGACGGTGAAAGACGCGAAATCGATCGCGGACGCGCGCGCGCGGCATCAATGGCGAATTCCCGCCGATTACAATGTCGCGATCGATTGCATCGACCGGCATGCCGATTTGCGCGACAAACCCGCCCTCTTTTATGAAGACGACGAAGGGCGCGAGGAACGCTACACGTTCGGCCAGATCGGCAACCTCAGCCGCCGCTTCGCCAACGCGCTCAAAGGACTCGGCATCAAGCGCGGCGACGTCGTCGCGCTTCATCTGCCGCAGCGGCCGGAGACGGCGATCGCGCACATGGCGCTGTACCGGCTGGGAGCGATCGCGCTTCCGATCTCGAAACTCTTCGGACCCGACGCGCTGCGCTACCGGCTCACGAACAGCACGGCGCGGGCGATCATGCTGGAACCGGAAAGCGTCGCCAAACTCGATCCGATTCGTTCCGAATTGCCCGACCTGCGGCATGTCATCATCGCCGGCGGCAAGGAAGGCGGCCTCGGCTTCGACGACCTGATCGCGAAGGCGTCGGATTCCTTCACGATGGAGCCGGGCAAGGCCGAAGACCCAATCCTGCTGATGTACACGTCTGGCACGACCGGCGATCCCAAGGGCGTCCTGCACGCGGCGCGCTACGTGCTCGGCCACAACGGTATCGACTATTCCTACAACTTTCTGCGCGAAGGCGACCTTTATTACAGCCCCGCCGATTGGGCGTGGGCGGGCGGCCTGCTCGACGGCCTGCTCGCGATTTGGCCATACGGAATTCCCGTGCTGGCGTATCGCAGCAAGGCGCGCTTCGATCCCGAGGTGATGCTGGCGCTGGTGGAGAAATATGGCGCGACCGTCGGACTTTATCCGCCGACCGTGCTGAAAGGATTGCGCGAGGTCAAAAATCCGCGCGAGAAGTACAAGAATTTGCGCCTGCGATGCGTCGTCAGCGGCGCCGAGCCGGTCAGTCCGGAGCTGGCGCGATGGGTGGACGAGCAGTTGCGGGTACAGTTCAATCAGGCCTTTGGCCAGACCGAAGCCAATTATTTCATCGGCAATTGCTCCGCGCTTGAAAAACCGCTGCTGGAGCCGCTCGGCAAGGCCTTTCCCGGCCACGATGTCGCGATTATCGCCGACGGCGCTCCGGTCAAGCCGGGCGCTACCGGCGAAATCGCAATCCGGCGCACCAGCCCGGTCGTGATGAAGGAGTATTGGAAGAACCCGGCCGCGATGGCCGAGAAGTTCGCCGGCGAATGGTGCCTCACCGGCGACATGGGCCACATGGACGACGAAGGCTACATCTATTTTCAGGGGCGCAACGACGACGTGATCAAAACGTCCGGCTATCGCGTCGGGCCGGCCGAAGTCGAAGCGAAAATCATCGAGCATCCGGCGGTGGCCTCGTGCGCCGTGGTCGGAATTCCCGATGAAAGACGCGGTCAGGCGATTAAGGCGTTTATCAAGCTCCTGCCCGGCCATCAGCCGTCGCCGGCAATGATCGGGGAAATTCAGGAACACGTGAAAAAGCGGCTCGCGTTTCACGAGTCGCCGCGGGAATTCGAGTTTATCGACGAATTTCCGATGACCGTGACGGGGAAAATCCGCCGCCGGGACCTGCGCGAAAAAGAGATCGAAAAGCTGAAGGCCGCCGGCAAAATTTGAGCCCGGCGAAACGGCGGCGAATTTGCGTTTTTCCGGGCGAAAGCGCTATGGAAGCCGATGGGCCATCGGGCCAGAACACGCCAAGAGGATTGAGTCGAAGTGGGAAGTCAATCAGCGTCGCCCTTCGGAGCGATAAAAATAGTCGAATGCGGCGAAGGCATCTCCGCCGCGTTCGGGGCCAAAATGATCGCCGATCTGGGAGCGGAAGTGGTCAAGGTCGAGCCGCCGGGCGGCGATCTGACGCGCCGGCGCGGACCGTTTCCGGACGACAAGGCCGATCCGGACAAGAGCGGCATCTTCATTTACCTGAACGCGAACAAGCGCGGCGTCGTCGCGGATTTGAAGCGTCCCGAAGGCCGCGAGCTGCTGCACAAATTGCTCGCCGGCGCCGACATCCTGATTCATAACGTCGCGCCCGGCGAACGCGCCGCTCAGGGACTCGACAGCGCCGCGCTGCGGGCGGCATTTCCGAAGTTGATTATCGCCGCGATTTCGCCGTTTGGCGAAACCGGGCCGTACGCGAACTGGCGCGGCTATGAGCTCACGCTCTCGAACGCCGCCGGATGGGCGACCTTGAGTCCGGGCGCGTCGCCCTACCCCGAACTTCCGCCGCTCAAGTGCTTCGGCTCGCAATGCGAATTCCAGGGCGGAATTCACGCCGCGATGGTCGCGCTGGCCGCGTATATGCATCGCCTCAAGACCGGCGAGGGCCAGTCGATCGACATCTCCGAACAGGAAGCCGTCGCCGCGATGCTGGAGATGAATTTCATGCACTGGACGTATGCGCATCGCGAAACCTCGCGGCTCGGTTCGCGCCTGCTCGGCCCGTGGTTTATAAGCGACACGGCCGACGGAAAGATTTTCGCGCTCGCGGTCGAAGAAGATCAGTGGAAACGGCTCGTCGAATTGATGGGCAATCCCGAATGGGCCAACGACGAACTGTTCAAGGATCGCATCGCGCGCGGCCAGAATCAGGACGCGCTCAAGGCGCTGATGGGCGAATGGCTAGGCGAGTGGAAGACGCAGGAGCTGTATCGCGCGGCGCAGGAAAAACGCGTGCCGTTCGCGCCGATTAACACGATGCGCGATCTTTACGAGAACGAGCATCTCGCGGAGCGCCAATTCTTCACGACGCTCGATCAGCCGGGAATCGGCGGAGTCAAACTGCCCGGGATGCCGTCGAAGTACGGCGCGACGCCATGGGCGCTCCGGCGACCGGCGCCGAAATTGGGCGAGCATGCCGAAGAGGTGTTCTGCGGAGAACTGGGAATTGTGCGCGAACGCCTGAACGAATTGCGCAAAGCCGGCGTCGCCTGACGCCGCGAGGATATTGGAAATGGCTAATCTTCCGCTTTCCGGAGTCCGCGTGCTCGATTTCACCTGGGCATGGGCGGGACCATTCTGCACGATGCAACTTGCGCATCTCGGCGCCGAAGTTATTCGCGTCGAAACGACCGCGCGTCCGGCCTGCGTGACGCGCCTGATACCACCGTTCGCCGACGACGTTCCCGGTCCGAACCGCGCCGGTTATTTCAATCAATATAACCAGGGCAAAAAGTCGATTTTGCTCAACCTGACGCGGCCCGAATCCATCGATCTCGCCTGCCAACTGGTGAAGCACTGCGATGTCGTCGCGGACAATTTCGCCGCGGGCGTGATGGACAAACTGGGCCTCGGCTACGCCAAGCTGCGAACGATCAAATCCGACATCATCATGATTTCGATGTCCGGATACGGCCAGACGGGCCCGTTCAAAGGCTTTGTCGGATACGGACCTCCCGCCTCCGCCGCGTCGGGAATGTTTTTCACCACGGGCTATGAAGGCGGCGAACCGGGCGAAATCGGCGTCTCCTACCCCGATCCGAACGCCGGAATCTTCGGCGCGTTCGCGTTGATGGCCGCGTTGACCCATCGCGCGCTCACCGGCGAGGGCCAATATATCGATCAGTCGCAGTTCGAAACCGCGCTCGCGCTGATGCCGGAAGGCATGCTCGAGTACGAGCTGAACCATCGCGAACCAGGACGGCACGGCAATCACGATCCGGTCATGGCGCCGCACGAATGCTACAAAGCCGCCGGCGACGACGAAAAATGGGTTTCGATCGCCGTCGGCGGCGATGAGGAATGGCGCGCGCTCTGCCGCGTGATGGGCAATCCCGGCCTCGCCGACGATCCGCGTTTCAGGACCGCGGCGCTGCGCAAGCAAAACGAGGCCGCGCTGGACGAAATCGTCACCGCATGGACGCGGACGCGCGACCGCTGGGAAACCGCCAAGGCGCTCCAGGCCGCGGGAGTCGCGGCGTTTCCGTCGATGAGCAACAAGGATCTCGCCGAAGATCCGCATCTGACCGCGCGCGGCTACTTCACCGCGCTCGAGCATCCCGAGGTCGGCAAGCGCCAGCACGCGGGAATTCCGTGGAAGATGTCCGGCACGCCGTGCGCGGTCCGCAGCGCCGCTCCCGTTCGCGGCGCCGACACTGAAGCGGTGCTCAAATCGCTGCTCGGCATGACGCTCGACCAGATTGAGCATCTGCGCAAATCAGGAGTCCTGATTTAAGCCGGAAACTGCGCGCGCTGGAGTAAGGCCGATGCATCAGCCGCTCGCCGACCTTCGGATACTCGATCTGACGCATTACTACGCGGGTCCGTACGCCACGATGCTGCTCAGCTTTCTTGGCGCGGACGTGGTCAAAATCGAGGCTCCGGGAGTCGGCGACGGCGCGCGCGGCCTGTTTCGCAAACGCGAGCGGGCCTACGGCTATCCGTTCGCGCTCCTCAACAACAACAAGCGATCGGTCACGCTCAATCTGAAAAGCGGGCGCGGCCGCGAGTTGTTTCTCAAATTGGTCGAAACGGCCGATCTCGTGGTCGAAAATTTCGCCGCCGGCGCGATGGATTCGATGGACCTCGATTACGAGACGCTGCGCGCGCGGAATCCGCGGCTGATTTATGCGACCAATACGGGTTTCGGCCTGAGCGGTCCGTACCGCGATCTCGCGGCTTTCGATCCGATCGTGCAGGCGATGGGCGGCGTGATGGCGATCACCGGCGAGGCGGACGGCCCGCCGCTCAAGACCGGCGCCGCGATCGCCGACATCCTCGGCGGCGCCCATCTATGCGCCGGACTGCTCGCCGCGATCCGCGAGCGCGATCGCACCGGACGCGGTCTGATGGTCGAGTTGTGCCTGTACGATTCGATCGTGCCGTCGTTGACCTCGTTCCTCGGCGCTTACGGAATGGGCCTCAAAAATCTGCGCGACGGAAATCGCGCATCGGGCGGCGCGATCGCGCCCTACAATTCCTATCCCGCGAGCGACGGCCACGTGATGATCCTCGCCGCGGATAATTCGCGTTGGCGGCGCTTGTGCGAGTTGATGGGGCGCGCGGAGCTGTCCGACGATCCGCGCTTCGCGACGCCGGGCGCGCGCGCCAAAAACCGCCACGAGGTCGATCGAATCGTCGGCGAATGGACGGTGGCCAAAACCCGCCGCGAACTGTTCAACGAGATGGGCCGCGCGGAGGTCTTCTGCGGAATCGTGCAGGAGCTTGACGAGGTCATGGCCGATTCGCATCTCCTCGAACGCGGCCTGCTCCAAACCGTGGAGCATCCCGAGCTCGGCCCGATGACCATTTTCACGTCGCCAATCCGGCTCGACGGCGATCGCCCAGAGGTAAAGTCGCTGAGTCCCCGGCTCGGCGCCGACAACGACGAATTCTACGCCGCCGAACTCGGCCTGAACGCCGGCGAAATCGCCTTGCTGCGCGAGCAAAAAATAATTTGAGCGCGGTCCGTTCCGCCCGAATCAGCCAAAGGAGTCAATCGATTTATGGCCGCTATCCACTACGGCGCATCGAAATCGGCCGCGGTCCGCGCCCGCTTGAACCATCCGGTAATCGATTCCGACGGTCATACGATCGAGTTCGCCCCCGCGATTTCCGATTATTTGAAGCAGGTCGGCGGCCCAACCCTGGTCGAGCGTTTCAAAAACGGCAACGGCCGCGGCGCGGGCGGCGGATGGCATCGATTGACGCCGGAGGAGCGCATGGAGCGCCGGGCGACGCGGCCGCCATGGTGGGCCTTCCCAACCCGCAACACCCTCGATCGCGCGACCGCGACCCTGCCGAAGCTGTTGTACGAGCGGATGGAACAGTTCGGCCTCGATTTCACCGTGCTCTATCCGACGCTCGCGATGTTTGCGGCGCATCTTGAGGACGAAGAACTGCGCCGCGGCGCCAGCCGCGCCTACAACATGTTCCATGCCGACCTGTTCCGCGAATTCTCCGACCGGATCGCGCCGGTCGCGGTCGTGCCGATGCATACGCCGGAGGAGGCGATCGACGAACTGGAGTTCGCCGTCACAAAGCTCGGCTTCAAGGCGGTGATGATGCCGGGCAACGTCCGCCGCCCGATCGCGACGGTGCTCAAACGCGCGCCGGAAGCCGTGCGCTGGGCTTTCTGGGTGGACAATCTCGCGCTCGACAGCCTGCACGATTACGACCCGGTCTGGGCCAAATGCGTCGAGCTTGGCGTGCCCGCGACGTTCCATTCGAGCAGCATGGGATGGGGCAGCCGGAACTCGGTTAACAACTACGTATACAACCATATCGGCAATTTCGCCGCCGCCGGAGAAGCGGTATGCAAGGCGCTGTTTATGGGCGGCGCGCCGAAGCGGTTTCCCACGCTCAAGTTCGCTTTTCTGGAGGGCGGCGCCGGATGGGCCTGCACGCTTTATTCGGACCTGATCGCGCACTGGCGCAAGCGCAACCGTAAGGCGGTCGAAGACTACAATCCCGCCAATCTCGACCAGCGGATGTTCTACGATTTGTGCCGGCGGTACGGAACCGCCGCCGTGCAAGACAAAATCGAGCGGCTCGCCGCCGCCGGAGAACGGTTCAGCGGCGCCAATGAAGACCCTGCGATGCTCGACGAGTTCGCCGCCTGCGGGATCGAGCGCGCCGAAGACATCCGCGACATCTTTGCGCGCAGCTTCTTCTTCGGATGCGAGGCCGACGATCCAATCAACGCATGGGCGTTCAACGATCGCGTGAACCCGCTCGGCGCGCGGCACAACATCCTCTTCAGCTCCGACATTGGCCATTGGGACGTGCCCGACATGACCGAAGTCACCGAAGAAGCGTATGAATTGGTCGAGCACGGTCTGATCACCGAGCGGGATTTCCGCGATTTCGTCTTCAGCAATCCGGTGCGGATGTGGGCGTCGATGAATCCGCGCTTCTTCGCGGGCACGGCGATCGAAGACGCGGTCGGGCGGATTTTGCATGACCAATAGCTTTTTCTTGCGCTACCGCGGCCGAGCGGCCCGTTCAAGTTCGATGACAACGCAGCAGCCGCCGTCGTAGAATTCGCGTGCGCGATGTTTCGCGGAGCGATCCAACGATGCGAAACGACGAAATCGCCGGCGTGCTGGAAGAAATCGCCGACATGCTCGAGATGACCGGCGAGAATTTCTACCGCGTGCGCGCCTATCGCAACGCGGCGCGGACGGTTCAGGACTATCCGGCGCCGCTGTCCGGATTGTCGCGCGAAAAAATCGACGCGCTGCCCGGAATCGGCGCGGATCTCGCGGAAAAAATCGCGACCCTCGCGGCGGGCGGCGAAGTGCCGCTGCACGCCCGGCTTAAAAAGACCTTTCCGGCCGGATTGCTCGAGCTTCGCACGCTGCCGGGACTCGGACCGAAACGCATCAAACTGCTTCACGACCGGCTCAAAATCTCCAGCCTCGACGATTTGCGCCGCGCCCTTGCCGCAGGTCAGCTCGGCACGATCGGCGGCTTCGGCGCCAAAAGCGAAGAACGCCTGCTGAAAGCGCTGGAAACCCGCGCCGCTCAGCCGGCTGAAAAGCGCTGGCCGCGCCATGAGGCGGCCGCAACCGCGCAGGAATTGCTCGCCTGGATAAAAACCGCGCACGGCGTAGAAAATCTCGCGATCGCCGGCAGTTTGCGGCGCGGACGCGAAACGGTCGGAGATATCGATTTGCTGGCAGCCTCAAGCGACGCCGCCGCGGTGATGGAGCGGTTTCTCGCCTTCCCGGCGGTCGAGCGCCGGCTCGGCGCGGGCGAAACCAGGGCGAGCGTGGTTTTGCGCGGCGGCTTGCAGGTCGATTTGCGCGCGATCGAATCCGCAAGCTGGGGCGCCGCGCTGGTTTATTTCACCGGCTCGAAGGCCCACAGCGTGCATTTGCGCAAAATCGCCCAGGGCGCGGGCCTGCTGCTCAACGAATACGGCCTCTTTCGCGGCAAGCGGCGCGTCGCCGGCGCCGACGAGGACGGCGTTTATAAGGCACTCGGATTGCGCCCTGTTCCGCCCGAATTACGCGAGGATCGCGGCGAAATCGAGGCGGCGGCGGGACGCGGCCATCTACCGCATCTGATTGCCGCCGGCGACCTGCGCGGCGATCTGCATGCCCACTCCAACTGGACCGACGGCCGCGCCTCGATCGAGGAGATGGCGCGCGGCGCGCGCAAGCGCGGCCTCGAATACTTCGCGCTGACCGATCACTCGCGGCGGCTCGCGATGGCGCATGGTCTCGATCCCGTCCGCCTGCGCGAGCAGCGCAAGAAGATCGAGCGCGTCGCCGGCCAAGTCGGAATCCGGATCCTGCGCGGGATAGAAGTGGACATCCTCGACGACGGCGAACTCGATTTGCCGGACCACGCCCTTGCCGAACTGGATTGGGTCGTCGCCTCGGTTCATTCCAGGCTCGGCGAAGACGAGCAGGTGATGACCCGCCGGCTCGTTCGCGCTATTGAAAATCGCCACGTCGATTCGATTGGCCATCCGAGCAACCGCCTGATCGGCAAGCGTGAACCGAGTCATTTCGATTTCACCGAGGTATTGAAGGCGGCGCGCGACCAGGGTTGCGCGCTCGAAGTGAACAGCCAGCCCGACCGGCTTGATCTAACCGATACGGATTGCCTCGCCGCTAAACATGCCGGCGTGAAACTGGTTATCGCCAGCGACGCCCATGTGCCGCAAGACTTCGACGGCTTGGCCGGAGGTGTGCTGCAGGCCCGCCGCGGATGGATCGAGCCGGGAGACGTGCTTAACACCCTGCCCGTGGACGAGCTGCTCTCGCGCCGGTAAGATTTGACATTGACGGCGGCGACAAACCCCAATTCCGGGCGCCAGTTTCACCGCACTTGCAAATCGAACTAATTTTGGGCGATAGACCATTAAATCGCCGCCTGAACGCGGGCGATCGCGGCCGGCCCTCTCGATGGAACGAATTCTCATCCTCGACGACGAAGCGGATATGCTCGAAACCTGCCGGCGGATTCTGGCTGCGGCCGGCCACGAAAGCATCGCCACGACCGATCCGCACGAGGCGCTCGAACTGCTCGCGAGCGAACGCCCCGACGTGCTTTTGACGGACTTGCGGATGCCGTCGATGGACGGCATCGATTTGCTGCGCCGCGCGCATGAAATCGATCCCTCGCTTCCAGTCATAATGCTGACCGCGTACGCGACCATCGAGTCGGCGGTCGCGGCCGTGCGCGAAGGCGCTTTCGACTATCTGGCCAAGCCGTTCACGCTCGACCAGTTGGTGGTTTCGGTCGAACGGGCGCTGGCTCAGCGGCGGCTCACGCTTGAAAACAAAAATTTGCGCGATCAATTGCAGCAGACTTTCGGCTTCGAAAATATCGTCGGCCGCAGCGCCGCATTGCATCGCGCGCTCGAACTGGTGCGCAAGGCCGCCCGTTCCGAGGCGAACGTTCTCGTGCTTGGCGAGTCCGGAACCGGGAAGGAGCTGATCGCGCGCGCGATTCACGCCAACAGTCCGCGCGCGAAATATCCGTTCGTACCCGTCGATTGCGCGTCGCTGCCGGAAAATCTGCTTGAGTCCGAACTTTTCGGTCACGAAAAAGGCGCGTTCACCGGCGCCGCGGCGGCCAAGCTGGGGCTGATGGAAACCGCCGACCGAGGCACATTGTTCCTCGACGAAATCGGCGAATTGCCGCAGGGATTGCAGGCAAAATTGCTGCGCGCGATTCAGGAACGGCGGATTCGCAGGGTCGGCGGGACCCGCGAAATCGCGGTGGACGTGCGCGTGGTCTCGGCGACGAACCGCAATTTGCGCGAGCTTGCGGCGCACGGCGAGTTTCGCGAGGATCTCTTCTACCGCATCAATGTAATCGATATCGTGCTGCCGCCGCTTCGCGATCGGAAAGGCGATGTCACCCTGCTCGCCTACATTTTCCTGCGCAATTTCACCGACGGGCGACCGGGACCGCGCGGCTTTACCGCCGAGGCGCTGGAATTATTGGAAACCTACGATTGGCCGGGGAATATCCGCGAATTGCGCAATGTGGTGGAGCGGGCTTGCGCTTTGGCCGACGCCGAAATGATCTCGCCGGTCGATTTCCCGGCGCATCTCGCCGCGCAACCGCCGCGGTCCGCCGAATCGTTGACGCCGGCGCCGCCGGCCGCCGCGGATGACGAAACGCTCAAGCTGACGCTGAAGGAAGCGAAAGAAAGATGGGTCGGACAGCTTGAAGCGTCGTACGTCGCCGAGGTTTTACGCCGCGAGGGCGGCAACGTCTCGCAAGCCGCGCGCGCGGCCGGCGTCGATCGCAAAACCCTCCATCGCCTGCTGAACAAGCATCGCGTCCGCTGATCGCCGCGTTCCGCGCTCAGAGCGGCCCGCTCAAGCAGATCCGGTCGATCGTCCTTTCCACAGCCTTGCTCAGATCAGACATCGCGAACGGCTTGGACAGATAGGCGTTAACGCCCGCTTCCGACGCCGTCCTTTCAGCGTCGGGCGAATGATAGGCAGTGATCAATATCGCCAGCGAACCCGGATTTTTCAACCGCGCATAGCGGATCACCTCGAATCCCGTTCCGTCCGGCAGATGCAAATCGGTCAGCACCAGATGCGGACTGAATTCGTCAATTTTGAGGATCGCCCCGGACTTGTTGAAGGCCTGCAGGCAATCATATTTCGCGAGCTTGAGAAAACGTGCGCAGGTCTCCACCAAATCGCGTTCGTCATCGACGATCAAAATTTTTGGCGCTTCCACCTGCATTTTCCCATCTGAGTGCGAATCAATTTTCAGACGTGCGCGAATCATTCATTGCGCCGCTGTTCGTCGGACGCCCGGCCGCGTCCTGATCGTCCGGCGCCGCGGGCAGCGTAATCGTGAACGCCGTGCCGCGCCCCGGCTCGGATTCAACCTCGATCTGCCCCTGATGTTCGAGCACGATCCGCCGCGACAACCACAGTCCGAGTCCGGTGCCGTTATTTTTGGTCGTGTAAAAAACGTCGAAAATTTTCGCTCTGGCATCCGGCGGAATTCCGGGGCCGCTGTCTTCGACCCGGAGTTGTACGAATCCCGGGCGATCCGGCGCGGCGGCGGCGCTGATCCGGATTTCGCCATTTGCGCCCAGCGCGTCGCGTGCGTTGCTCAGCAAATTGATCAGCACCTGGCCGAGCGCGCCGCGGTCGCCCTTTACGGCCGGCAGCGCCTCGGCAGCCGAGACTTTCAGCGCGATCGCATCGCGCCGAAACTGCTCGCGAAACAAAAGCGTCGTCTCGTTAATCAGATCGTTCAAATTCACGAGCTGGCGTTCGAGCCGGCGCTGGCGCGCCGAATTCAGCAATTCCGACGCAATCTGGCTGGCGCGCGCGGCGTTGCGCCTGACGACTTCCAGATCCTCGCGCATCTGCGGCGAAAGCTCGCTGGCGCCCGTCTGCATCATCAATTCGATTCGCGAGGAGACCACCGCCAATGGATTGTTCAATTCATGCGCGACGCCGGCCGCGACCGCGCCGAGCGCGGTCAGCGTCTCGCCGCGCCGCGCCTCGCGTTCCAGCTTGAGCCGTTCGCTGATATCCGAAACAAAGGCGCTAACGACGCCACCCGCCTCGGTCTTGATAAGATGGAGGCTTACCTCGACGGGAAACTCCGAGCCGTCCTTGCGGCGGGCGGTTAGATCCATTCCGATACCCATTGGCCGATTTCGCGGAGCCGCGAAATAGTCTTTGCGATGGCCGGCGTGGCGCGCGCGAATCCGATCGGGAATGAGGATATCTATCGATTGGCCTTCCAATTCTTCGCTGGTGTATCCAAAAAGTTCTTGTGCTTTTGGATTGGCGCGGCGAATCAGGCCTACCCGATCTATGCTGATAATTCCCCATTGAGCGGAGTCGAAATAAGCGGCCGCCCGTCCGATCGCTTCTTGCAACCCGGTTTCGATCACTTTGACCCGCCGTCGCCATGCATTCAGGATGAAAAATAGAGCCGCGCCGGAAACGATCACAAAAGTAGCGCGGTTCAGCAGGCTGCCGTAAAATGGAGCCGCTGGCAGCACGTATTCCGAGAGAGCAACCCAAGGCAATCCGAACGCAAAATAGATAACCGTTGCCCGGCGCGGAAGCGGATCGAAATTGAAATCCAATTTTCCTTTCAGGACCACAGCCGCCTAAACTCGTATTTGTACACCCAGCATGCAAGGCTAAACAGCGGCTCGCACCGCGCTACCTTCCCCCAATCGGCGATCGCCGCGCGAACGGCGCCGATGCGCCGCGATCGTGGACGGCGCCGTACGCCGATGGCGCCGCGTCGGCACATCCGACAACGTCATGGTTTCCAGGCACTTGCGCACCGCCTCGGGGTTGATGCCAAGGGCGTCGCAAAGCGGCTCGAACGCGAACAGTCCGATCGCCGGCGGCGCCCACGGCGGGCGCGGTCCGAACCAGTTCTGGACCTCGATGAACCGAATCCGCTGATGCCGCGAGCGGGAATTGCGTGTCGCCAGATAGCAGCGCATCGCGTCTTCGAGCACGGCGTACAGCAAGCGCATCTCACCGCCGAGCGGCGCATGCCGCCGAATCAACTGATAGTATTGCGCTGGCAGCAGCGTGCCGCCGAAATCTTCGCCCTCGGATACAATCTGATTCGCCATGAACGCGATACTCCTCTTCCGGGTCCGGCGTGCTGGCGGTCCCGTGGTCAAGATGGAGTATGTGCATTGAACGTGCCGTCGCGCTCAAAGCCGGCAACTACCTAATAAATAAGGAATTTTGAAAAATTCCGCGCCGCCCGCCGGCGCCGGAACCGGACATGCAGGCTCCGCTGGATATGGCGCAGCTTTCCCACTTGGGGCGTCCGCGCCCCAGAAAACGCAAGCAACTCTGTGAACTTTTCGACCGCGCGCCAGATTCATCCGGCGCCGGCGTCGCTGCGCTTCGCGTCTAGTTTCCGCCCGCCTCCGCCTCGCGCGCGATAAGCTCGTGGATCGTGGTCAGGCGGCGCACCAGATAGGAGCGTTTGCCCTTCGGCGTCTGCACTTCGATATCGTCGTCCGAAGCTTTGCCGATCAAGGCGTGGCCGAGCGGCGATGAAAGCGAGATGCGGTTCTGCGCGCCGTCGACTTCCTCGGGAACCACGATTTCGTATTCGAGCGTGCCGCCCTCGTCCAAATCCTCGAGTTCGACCTTGCTGCCGAGACCGACCGTGTCGCGCGGGATCGATTCGACATTGATCATCGAGAGCTCGGCGACGCGCGCCTCCAGATTGTTGAGCCGCGCGCGCAGGAACTCCTGACGCTGCTTGGCCATCGCCCATTCCGCGTTTTCCGACAAATCGCCGTGCGCGCGCGCGCGTTCAAGCTCCTTGGGCAGCTCGACATTCAGCTCCCGCTTGAGCGTTTCCATCTCCTTGCGCAACCGCTTGACTACGGGTAACTCAGCCATCGCTAACAGGTTCCTTGCTCGTTGTCGTTCGCGCCGCAGCCACGCCGTCTCGGGCGCGGCGGCGGAATTTCCAGCCGGCCATCCGTCCGGCCGCCGGTTCGGACGCGCCGGCCCTTCAATCGGCGACGATCGACGTAAGCGTGCGGTTAACGCCCGCGACGCTCTGGATCCGCTGCACGATCAGTTCGCCCAGCGCGGATACGTCCGGCGCCTCGATAATCGCAACGATATCATGCGGGCCCGTGACCGCGTGCGCCGCGGACACTTCGGGCGCCTGGCGCAGCTTCTCCGCCACGTCGCGCGCCTTGCCGGGCGAGGTATCGATCAATATGAACGCCTTCACCGCCATTTCGCCGCCCTCCTTCGCGCCGCCGCCCGCCAGATTCAGCGGCTCTGCGCGGTCGGCGCAATTGGATTGCCCTGGGGGTCATAGGTATAGAAGCCGCGGCCGACCTTCCGGCCGAGGTAGCCGGCATCCACATATTTCTTCAGCAATGGGCACGGCCGGTACTTGTCGTCGCCGAACACGCGATGCATCACTTCCATGATCGCGAGGCAGGTGTCGAGGCCGATCAGGTCCGCCAGCTCCAGCGGCCCCATCGGCTGGTTCGTGCCGAGCTTCATCGCGGTGTCGATATCGATTACGCCGCCAACGCCCTCGTAGAGCGTGTAGATGCCCTCGTTGATCATCGGCAGCAGAATCCGGTTGACGATAAATCCGGGAAAATCCTCCGCCGTCATCGTGTTCTTGCCCAGCCGCTCGGCCAGCGTGCGCGTTGCTTCGTAGGTTTCCTGCGACGTCGCCAGGCCGCGGATTATCTCGACCAGCCGCATCGCCGGCACCGGATTCATGAAGTGCATCCCGATGAACCGGTCCGCCCGGCTGGTCCGCGCGCCCATCCGGGTGATCGAAATCGACGAAGTGTTGGAGGCGAAAATCACGTGCGGCGGACAAAACTGATCGAGCTTCTGGAACAGCGCGATTTTGGCGTCTTCATTCTCCACCACCGCCTCGATCACGAAATCGGTATGGCGCAGGTCGTCGAGCTTCGCCGTGACGTCGATTCGCCTCAGAATCCGGTCGCGCTCATCCGGTTTGAAACGGCCGCGCTGGATCATCCGATCCAGATTGCGCTCGATCGCGGCGAAACCGCGCTTGACCAGTTCGTCCGAGACGTCGTTGAGGAGGACATTGACGCCCGCCTGCGCCGCCACCTGCGCGACGCCGCCGCCCATCTGCCCCGCGCCAAGCACCCCCACCGTGGTTACGCTCATCCGATTCCTCCCGGCGCCTTGCCGCCGCACGCCGCATCGGCGGCGTTCTTCGTCCGCATTCAGGTTGAAACTGTCGCGCGCGGCTCTTGCAGTCAAGTAACCCGATCGGCCATTTCCGCGCGCGCCGCGCCAGCCGCCGATCGCGCTCTCAACGGGCGCCGGCGAGGATTCTTTTCCTCATCGTCGCCGCCCGAAAAAAAACGACGAAGCGGGAGCTTGCGCTCCTCCGCCTCGCTGCTTTTTCAAAATTACACCGCTCGCGCAACAGCGGCAAGCCATCGGCGCGCGGATGCGCTTGACAAGATCGATAGCGCGGGGTTACCTTTCAAATTGAGAATCATTATCAATCAGGCGCTTATGCTCAGCACGTCAACCGTCGTTCCGTATTTCTTTTACTCTTCGGGAATCCTGTTTCGAGAAGGCCTCGAGGCGCTTCTGGTGATTCTGGCGCTGGTCGCCGGCGTCCATGAAGCCGGACAGGACCGCCGCGCGCGAATCGTTTACGGCGGCGGATTGCTGGCGATCGGCGTAAGCCTGGCGCTGGCGTGGGCCGTGAATCACCTCATCGGCGACAATACCAGCGACACGCTCGAAGGCGTCTTCCAGCTCACCGCGGCGGCGACGCTCTTTTACGTCAGTTCGTGGCTGACCGCCCGCGGCCAGGCCGAACGCTGGAAGAATTTCATCAAGTCGCAGGTCGCGAACGCCAGCGGCAACGCCGGCGCGTCGATCGCCCTGGGACTTACGGCTTTCCTCGCGGTGATGCGCGAGGGCGCCGAGACCATCGTGTTCTTTCAGGCGCTGGTTTCCGGCGCGACCGAAAGAATCGAACGTCACGCGATCTTCCTTGGCGTAATCGCCGGCGCGGTCGCGCTCACGATCGTTTTCATCAGCGCGCGCCGGATGATCCAGCGCATCCCGATCGGTGCATTTTTCTCGGCGACCTCGGTGATGCTCTATGCGCTGGCGGTGATCTTTGCCGGCCAGGGAATCGCGAGCTTCCAGGAATCGGGCGTGTTGGCGGCGAATTTCGTCAATCACGTGCCGACCATCGCGATGCTTGGCCTGTTCCCGACGGTCGAAACGCTGGCGGCGCAAGCTCTGCTGCTGATGCTCGCGGCGACCGCGCTGGTCGTGCCGCGCTACCGTCAGCCGCGCGCGCTCGCGGCGGCGCAAACCGCTCAGCCGCGCACGGTCTGAGCGGTTCCGGCCGATTGGTTCGCGGCGCTTGCCTGTCAACGTCCGAACGATTAGCTAATCTCTCTCGTCCGCGGATTTCCAGCGCCGCGGCGCGAACCGCGCGATGACGCCTGAAGCCTCCGCCGCCACCCTGCCCGCGGCCTCGAAATTCCGCCGCCTGCGCGCGCTTTACGGCGTAATCGCGACGATTCTTTCGATCCTTTACACGGTAATCTTCTCGTTTCCTTCGGCGCTCGCATCGTTCTTTAACCACGGCCACGCGGCGACGCCGATAATCCGCGCCTGGAGCTGGTGCATCCTGCGCACCTGCGGCGTCCGCGTGGAGCTCGAAGGCCTGGAGAATCTCGCCGGGCTGGACGGATGCGTCTTCGTCGCCAATCACCAGAGCCTTTTCGACATCCTTGCGGTGATTTGCCACCTTCCGGGCGAGGTCCGCTTCGTCGCGAAAAAAGAGATTCAAAAGCTGCCGATTCTCGGCTTTATCCTGCACAAATCGGAAAATATCGTGATCGATCGCGAAGCCGGCGGCAAAGCGATCCGTCGCGCGCGCGAGGTCGCCGGCCACGGCTACCGCATCTGCGTCTTCGCCGAAGGCCATCGGTACAGCGACAACCAGGTGCACGAATTCAGCGACGGCGCGGCGTGGCTCGCGATTCTGACCAGGCTGCCGTGCATCCCGATGGCGATCAGCGGCACTTGCACGATCATGCCGCGCGGCGCGAAGTTCGTCGTGCCGGGCCACCGGATGAAGATCCGCTTGGGCGCGCCGCTTCCGACCGCCGGACTGAAGAGCGCCGATCGCGCCGAATTGACCCGCCAGCTCGAAGCCGCCGTCCGCGCCGAATTCGATCCGGATTTCCGTTAATCCGCCGCCGCTCTCGACCGTTACAGCCGCTTCGCGCGCGGCTAGCGATGGCCGCCACCACCATGAAAGCCGCCGAAATCATGCATTCCGCCGAATCCGTCATGGAATCCGCCCATGAAGGCGTGTTCCTCGCCCGGCGATGCGCCGCCGTGCTCGGCCATTTCAAAGCGCATCGGCGAGGTTGGCGCGGGCGGCGGATGGCCAAACGGATTCGGACGCCGCCGGCCGCCACAATAACCGTCATCGCAGTTGTGATCGCCATCGCCGCGAAAATACGGATACCATCCGTAATTCTGGTAGATTCCAAACGGTTCCGGATACCACAGCCAATCGATCGGCGAATAGTACGGCAGCGGCCCTAAATCGTCGGTGTTGGCGTAGGACATGTAATCCGCGATGTTGCCGTAAGGGACCGGTCCGACCGGTTGCGTCCGGTTGAAGCATCCGGCGAGGGCCGCGAGAGCGACGCTTGCGATTATCGTGACTGGAAGCCGCCGTCGGCCCTGATTTTTCCGAACCGGCCGGCCGGAGGTCTCGCTTGAGCGCGGGCCTGACTGCATTAGCCGCAATCGCCCATCCATGATTTCAATCTAATCCCGCCGGTAATTCCTCACAACGCGGGATTTTTCAGATAATCGGACGCCGGCTGGCGTGGCGCGCCGGCATGGCTATTCGCAACGGCGCGCGAACTGGACGAGAGATGGTTTATTGACGGCGATCGAAAATATAGAGCGGCGTCATGTTCGCGGATTTCGGATCGACTTCCAGCACGCGCCATCCGCCTTCGCGCCGCACCGGCCGGCGCTCAAGGCCCGCGCGATCGAGCGCCGCCGCGACCGTATCGACGTCGTCGGCCTCCAGCCATACGGCCATCAGGCCCTCGCCGTTCGCCGCGATTTGCGGCGCCGCCGCGGCGCCCGCGCGCAGACGGATTTCGGAGTCGCCGATCGCGATCGCCGCCTCTTCAGAACCGGCCTGACGCCGCACGGTAAAACCGAAGTTGGATTGGTAGACGCGCACGGCGTCGTCGAGGTCGCTGGCGGCTATTTCGAGCCGTTCGAACCGTTTTATCATCGCGGCTATTCTAGCGCTTCGCGTGCGCCGCGAGAATCATCACGCCGCGCATCGCGGTGCGCTTGCGGCCGGCGCCGCGTCACCTGGGTTTGAGCGTGAATTTGACGTTCGCGACGCCGTCGGCCGGCACGACGACCTCTTCGCGCGCCGTGCCGAGCTTTTCCTGCCAGACTTCGATCGTATAGGTCCCCGGCGGCACATTGCGGATCGAAAAGCGGCCGTGGGCGTCGGTCACGGCATAGTAAGGATTCGCCGTCGCGTACCACCAGCCTTCCATCCAGTTGTGCGCGTCGCAGGTCACCTTGATCGCCTCGGGCTTCCGCACCGTCACCGAGATCATCTTTTTGAAACCGGGCTGCGCCATATCGACCACCGGATTGATCGTCGATTCCGTATGGATGCTGTGCAGGATGCCGTCGGAGTTGACGATCTTGATCGTGCTGCCGGCGGGAAAAGCGAGCAGATGCGGCTCGTACTCGCAGCCCTTCTGATCGAGCGTCACACCTTTAAGCGGCGTCATCGGTTCGCCCCTTTTAATGTCGGGAAGGGTCACCACCGCGTTGGCGATTCCGCCGTCGGGCGCGACCACCAGCGATTGGTCGTAGAGCGGATGCGCGCCGCAAACGTCACGGTCTTTGCTGATTTCGAGCCGTTTCAAAGGCGGCGGCGTTCCGCCATAGAGGACCACGCCCGCGATCGTTCCGCCGTTCGCGATCGGACCGCCTTCATATGCGGCGGCCGCGGCGATCGTGGCGGCGATTATCGCCAGCGCGATCGCCGCGCCGGCCAATCGCTTCCTCAACCGCTCAAACATCCGACTGAACCAGAATCGTAAAAGTTTTGGACCGCGGCTGGAGATTTGGCCTGCCGGCGCACGAGGCGTTATGACGCCCGCCGCGCGGCCATCTCCGCTTTGCGCGCAATGATGCAGTAATGGACGGATATCGCCGAGAACCGATCATGGCGCTCGACTTCGATAGGCTGCCCTTCGAGCACGTCGCGCGCGCGCAGGCGGGTCGTCCATCCCAGCAGCTTGGTGACAGGATTGATGACGCGGCCGAATAGATAAAGCAGCGCATTCGGACTCGCGAAATGGCTGATGACGACGATCTTGCCGCCCGGCCGGCACACCCGGACCATCTCGGCCATCATCCGCCGCGGATCCGGCACCACAGTCATCACGTGGAAGCTCAACACCCAGTCGAAGCTGTTGTCGGGAAATTCGAGCTGCTGCGCGTCGCCATGCTTGAGCTCGATATGGCCCCAATTGTTCTCGCTCGTCTTGGCGACCGCCTGCGCCAGCATCTTGTCCGACGGATCGATGCCTACGATGCGCAGATAAGGCGGATACGCGTCGAGCGAAATTCCGGTGCCGACGCCCACTTCCAGCGCCCGCTGTCCGGGACGGAACGGCAGGGACTCGATTACCTCATGCTCATGATCGACAAATGCGCGGCCGAAAACCTTGTCGTAGAAATGAGCCAGATCGGAATAGACGCGGCTCTCGTGCGGCTCGGCCATTAGTAGCGTACCTCGCGGATGCGATTGCTGTGAAACGCGCCGTCCAGTTCATGCCGCGATCGCCGTCGAGCGGCATCTTCCGCCAATCGCATCCCGCCGACCGGCTCAGGCCGCCACGTTGACGCCGCGCAGATGGCGCTTGAAAGAGGCGATATCGCGCTTGCGAAAACGCCACTGCCGCCCTTTTTTGAATGCGGGCAGGATATTGCGCCGCGCGAATTCGTTGACCGTATCGGGGCTGAGGTCAAGCAGGAAAGCGACCTCACGGGAATTGAGCAGGATATCGTCCTTATCGGCCATCATCGTAGGTTTCGGATGCTGTAGGGAACGCGCGTTTTTCTAATATGTCCCGTAGCGCGAAGTCAAGGCATTCTGCCAAATCCACCGCTCAAAGACCATCGCCGCGCCGCATGACTTTCCACCGGCGGCCTTATGTCCCTCCATGACGGTCTAAAAATTAATAATTTATCTCATTCGATAATTTTTAGTCTTATAGAGTGCTTTAGACGCTTATTTTAGCCAAGCGGCGCGCCTGAATCTTGAAGTCGTACCACGCGCGCGTCACCACAAAGCATGAGAAGATACCCGTCGCGACTCCGACGCACAGCGTCACAGCGAATCCCTTGACCGGCCCCGTGCCGAACTGAAACAGGATCAGCCCGGCGACAAAGGTCGAGATATTCGAGTCGCGAATCGCCGACCATGCCCGCTCGTAGGCGACCTTCACCGCCTCGCGCGGGGATTTTCCCGCCCGCAACTCCTCGCGCATCCGCTCGTTCACCAAGACGTTGGCGTCCACCGACATGCCCAGCGTCAGCACGATGCCCGCAATTCCGGGCAGCGTCAGCGTGGCTTGCAGCGCCGCCATCACGCAGACCAGCAGGAGAATGTTGAGCGTCAGGCCGAAATCCGCGAGCAATCCGGCGCCGCTATAGTAGATCGCCATGAAAATCAGCACCGCGGCGGCGCCGACGATGAACGAAAGCTCGCCCTGATGAATCGAATCGCGTCCGAGCGAGGGACCGACGGTGCGCTCCTCGATAATTTCGACCGGCGCCGGCAAGGCGCCCGAGCGCAACACGATCGCCAGTTCGTGCGCTTCCTCGAAGGTGAAGTTGCCCGTGATTTGAACGTCGCCGCCCGGAATCGGCTCCTTGATCACCGGCGCGGAATAGACGGTGTTGTCGAGGATAATCGCCAGCCGCCGTCCGACATTGTTCGCCGTCAGCGAGCCGAAAGTTTCGGCGCCGCGGCTGTCCAGATGGACCTCGACGTACGGCCCTTCGAGGCTGCTGCCGGGCCGCACCCGCGCGTCGGTGACCGAATCGCCGGTCATCAGCACCGGGGACTCGACCAGGTACGATTCGGCGCCGCCGGCCTGAATCGGCCCGTGCAGAATCTCGTCGCCGGGCGGCGGACCGTTCTTCAACGCGTCGCCGAGCGGATTTTTGTCGTCGATCAGCTTGAATTCGAGCACCGCCGTGCGTCCGATCAGCTCTTTGGCGCGTTCGGGATCCTGGATGCCCGGAAGCTGCACGAGAATATCGTTGTCGCCTTCGCGTTCGACCGTGGTTTCGCGCACGCCAAGCTGGTCGATACGGTTGCGGATCGTCTCGAGCGCCTGATCCATGGCGTTGTTGCTGATATGGATCTCCTCGCGCGGTTGAAACGCGAACTTGAACGCCGGCGTTCCGCCCGAGTTGACAGTGGACAGCACCAGGTCGGGAAAGGATTTATCGGTCAAATCGAGGAAGGCGGAACGCTCGTCGGAATTTTTGAGCGCGAACGTCACGGAGCCGTCGGGATTTTGCGTAACGATGCCGGTCGCCAGCTTGTTCTGAGTCAACGCCCGGTTCAAATCGTCCGCGCGCCGGCGCAGGGCGTTGCTGACCGCGGCCGGCAATTTCACTTCGAGCAGCAGATGGGTCCCGCCCTGAAGATCCAGCCCGAGCTGGATTTTAGGCAGATTTTCCATGAAATCCGGCAGATCGGGCCGGAAACTCGGCAGCAGCAGGACCGCCGCCGCCGACGCCAGCACGCCCGCCAGCAGCAGCCGCATCATGCCGCTGCCGTTGGTGAAATGCAGGTAAAGGAAGATCACCGCCAGCGTCAGCAGGATCGCGATCGGAATCGGATTTTGACTCGCGCCTTCCACGATTCTCTCTGTAGTTCTTTTCCGCCGGATGATGCGCGAACGTGGCGCGCTTTAGTCCGACTTCTCTTTTTTCGGTTGCGCCTTGCCGTAACTCGAAATCGAGCCGATCTGGCTGCGTTCGACCCGGACCCTGACGTTCGGCGCGATTTCGAGCGTGACCAGATTGTCTGAAAGCTCGTGGATTCGGCCGATCAGTCCGCCGGTCGTAACGACTTCGTCGTTGCGTTTAAGGCCCTTGATCATCTTTTGATGTTCATTCGCCCGCTGGGTTTGCGGCCGCAGTATCACGAAATAAAATACCGCGATCACCAGCACCAGCGGGACCACCGGATTGGTCAGTAACTGATCGAATATTCCGCCCGGCGGCGCGGCGGCGTGCGCGGCCGCATCGGCCCACGCGGTTCCCTCGAAGAACATCAGTTCGTTTTCCCGTTCCTTGCGGTTTCGCCCGTTTCGATCAGATCTGTCGCGTAACGGGCGAATGCGTTGTAGGCCCGTGATGCGATAGCAGCTTGGGCTTCGCGCATCAAGCGACCATAGAAATACAGATTGTGCTCCGTTAGCGCGCGCGCCGCCAGTATTTCGCCGGCCATGAACAGATGACGCAAGTACGCGCGCGAAAAGGTCGTGCAGCAGCGGCAATCGCAACGCGGATCAAGCGGACGCTCGTCCCGCGCGTGCGCGGCCTGTTTGATCGACACGCGCCCTTCGCTGGTGAAGGCCGAGCCGTTGCGTGCATTCCGGGTAGGCAAGACGCAATCGAACATGTCGAAGCCCATCCCGATCGCCGCCAGCAGGTCCAGCGGTGTGCCGACGCCCATCAGGTACCGCGGCCGGTCCGCCGGCAGCAGCGACGCTCCGAGCGCGGCCATCTCGCGCATCGCGGGTTTCGGCTCGCCGACCGAAAGCCCGCCGACGGCGTAGCCGTCGAACGCAAGCGCGGTAATCTGGCGCGCGCTGTCGCGTCTTAAATCCGGGTAAATGCCGCCCTGAACGATTCCGAACAACGCCTGCGCCTCGCTGGTGCGCGCGCGCAGGCACCGCTCGGCCCATCGCGCGGTCAGTTCGAGCGATTCGCGGGCGCGCCGATGGTCGGCGGGATACGGCGTGCATTCGTCCAGCGCCATCATGATGTCGGCGCCGAGCGCCTGCTGGATTTCGACCGCGCTCTCGGGCGTCAGCGTCAGCGGCGCGCCGTCCAGATGCGACCGGAAGCGGATGCCGTCGGCGCCGATCGAATTGATGCGCGCGAGGCTCATCGCCTGAAATCCGCCGGAGTCGGTCAGCACCGCGCCGCGGAAGCCCATGAAACGAGCGATTCCGCCAAAATCGCGCACTAATTCCGCGCCCGGCCGAACCGCCAGATGATAGGTGTTGGCCAGCACCATCCGGTAGCCCATCGACCACACTTCGTCGGGCGCCATCGCCTTGACCGCCGCGCGCGTTCCCACCGGCATGAAAACCGGCGTCGGCACGTCGCCATGCGGCGTGATCAGACGGCCCATCCGCGCGGCGCCGTCGGCGGCCTGGACCTCGAAGCGGAAATGCGATTCGGCCACGTTCGTCACGATACGCTGATTACAAAGCGCCTAACGCGCGCCCGCGGCGCCCGGCGCGATCAACATCGCATCGCCATAACTCAGGAAGCGGTAGCGATGGCGTATGGCGTCGCGATACGCCGCGAGCAGATGGTCCCGGCCGGCCAGCGCCATCACCAGCGCCAGCACGGTGCTGCGCGGCATGTGGAAGTTGGTGATCATCCCGTCCACGAGCTTGAAACGGAAGCCGGGATATATGAACAATCCGGTAAATCCTTCGCTATCGCCCGTGATCGCCCACGACTCCAGCGCGCGCACGCTCGAGGTTCCGACCGCGATAATTCTGCCGCCCAGTCTCCGCGCGGATTCGATCGCGGCGGCGGCCGCGGCCGGAATCGTGAACCATTCCGCTTCCATCGTATGGCCTTCGACCTCGCCGGAGCGAATCGGGGCGAAGGTGCCCGGTCCGATATGCAGGGTAAGGCGGGTATTGCGGATGCCGGCGGCGGCGAGTTCGTCGAGCAATTCGCTGGTGAAATGAAGCCCGGCGGTCGGCGCCGCGACGGCGCCGACCGGATCCGCATAGATCGTTTGATATTCCTCCAAGTCGGCGGGCGTCGGCGGGCGGCGGATATAGTGCGGCAGCGCGGGCTCGCCCGCCTCGTAGAGGACCTGCCGCATCGGTGCGCCATCTTCGGCGACGACGAGCAGGCGTCCGTTGCGCAAATTTCCAGCGACCTGCAAGATACGCCCGTTCCGCAGGGTCAGGCGCGTGCCTTCGCGAGGCGCGCGATGAGCTTTGGCCAGAGCGAGCCATGCGCCGGAAGGCTCCGCCGCCGCGCGCACCATCAAAAGCTCGACCGCGCCGCCCGATTCCTTGCGCGCGTGCAGGCGCGCGGGGAACACGCGCGTATTGTTCAGCACGAGCAGGTCGCCTTCGCGCAGATGGCGCGCGAGCTTGTAAAACCGCGAATGAACGATCGCGCCGGTGCGCGAGTCAAGCGCCAGCAGGCGCGCGTCGGCGCGGTTCGGAATCGGCTCCTGAGCGATCAGTTCGGCCGGCAAATCGTAATCGAGTTCGCTTAGACGCATCGATGCGGGCCGGTCGGAATGGCGCGCGGGCGATCATGATGCGCACGCGCCGCGCACGGCATCGCGCCAGAATATCATCGGGGGACCGGTCAGATTAAGCGGGCGCGGCCGTCCGTGCGCCGATCGCATCACAGTTCCGAGGGACGGCGATAAACGGGCTTCGGCAGCGCGTCGAATTCGGGCACCGCTCCATCGACCATCACGATCTGCGGATCTTCCGGTTCGATATCTTCGAAGAAGCGATTGTAGAGTTCGCGCTTGGTCTGCAGATACATCAAATCGAAGGCGTCGCGGAGCTGGTCGTGTTTCCAGAAATCGCCCGCGCCAAGCTCGACCCGGCCGGCGGGCGCCACGGTAAAGACGTAGCGCATCCGGTTTTCGTAATTGAACTCCGCGATTTCCTCTTGCAGGCCGCTGAGCGCCTCGGCGGCGACTCCTTCGGGCGGCGCCGCGGCGACCATGGTCTTGACGCCGAAATCGACGCGCTCGATGCGCTGCACGAACTGGTTCGCCGCATCGATTTCGCGCAGTTGCGCGCGCTCGATCGCCGCCTTGTGCGCGCCGAGGATGCGCGCGAAATGGCGCGACCCGCCGACGCCCCACTCCGCCGCGACGTTCGCGCCGCAATTCAAGGGCAGCACGAACAACAGGTCGCAGGCTTCCAGTTCGGCGGCAAGCCCGAGCGGCATCCGTTCGAGCAAATCTTCGCCATCGGAGCCCTGCCCGCCCGCGCGCGCGAACAATGGCGCAAGGTCGAAAGTGCCGAACAGCGCATCCGCCGTGCGCTGCAGGGGATCGCCTTCGCCGGAGGTCAAAATTTCGCAGTTGGCGTATTCGGCCTGCCGATCGCGGGGCAGTTCGGCGATGCGTTCGGTCACGCCGCGCCAGTTGGTGGCGTAATGCAAGGCGCCCGATTCGGCGTTGGCGCGCGCCAGATAGAAATGAATCCGCGGCTGATCGCCGAGCGCGTCGGCCAGCGCGGTTTCAAAATTGGCGAAAAAATTTTCGCGCCATGGCCGCGGCCGCAGCAACGCCTTGCTTACCAGCGGCACATATAGCCACGGCAGGTCACCAAGATCGGGAAGCCGGACCGATTTCCACCATTGTTCGATCAACGGCACCTCCCAATCGCCGTCGCCAGTCTTTTCCGCGCCGACTTTTCCTCCCACCCAGAACATCCCGTTCCATGCGCCGATCGACGAGCCCGCCACCACTCTCACTTTGTGCAGCGCATTGTAATCGCGGAGAAATTCATGAATCGCCTTGAGTGCGCCCGCCTGATATGCGCCGCGCGCGCCGCCGCCGCCGAGCACGATGCCGATCCGCTCGACATGTCCCTGGAAGAACTGGACGTATTCGCGCCGCCGCGCGCGGCCGTTGCGTTTGCCGTGCGCATAGACCGGCTCGACCTCGTCGATCGGCACGGTGGTCTCCACCGTCAGAGCCGAGATCTCCTCGGGCGCGGACTCGCCGTAAAACCGCTTCGGGAAGGAAACCGTCGCCATCAGGGCATCATTGAGAATGCGGACGGTGTTGGCGAGCCAGAACCCGAGGTTGAGCGCGACCAACGCACGCGCGGCGACCACCATCAGCCCGGCCAGGCCGCGCCCCAGAACGCCCGCGGATTCAGCGTTGAAGGTCGCCGCGATCGCACTGGCGCACCATACGATAAACCGCATCGGCGCGCGGCTCTTTATACCGGGCGAGAGGAAGTCGTAACCTTTGTGAATCGCGATCGAGGGGAGCGCTGCGGGTTCCGCAATAATAGCCCCGGCCCGCGTATAAACCGCAGCCACGGCCGCGCCAACCGACGCGGCGGCGGCGTCCAGATGCGTGCGGGCCATCAGCCTGGAAATATCGCCGAAAAAGGCGAAATCGCGCCACGCCACGTAATAGACCAGGCAATCCTCGATCCACCACCCGACCGCGAATAGCATCGTGATTTCGGCCATCAGGCCCCACGGCATCGCCGGCAGTCGTCGCGCCTTCACGCTGGCACCATCCTGTAACGCCGTCCGAAAACCCGGACGACGGCCCCCGCTCTTACAGTTATTTACGCTCTAAAGCTGCCTTAAACCAGACAGGTAATCAATGTTTCGCAACTAATCCCGTATGGTGGAAAATAGCGTCAAGATGCGACTTGCAGAACGATTTTGCCGAAATGTTCGCTCGATTGCATCATTTTGTGCCCGATGCCGGCGTCGGCGAGCGGAATCGTACGATAGAGTGGAGGACGCAGCCTGCCCGCCTCAAGCTCACTGCCGAACCGCGCGAGAAACGCCTGCACGATTTCGGCTTTTTCCGCGGCCGGACGGGAGCGCAACGTCGATCCGAGCAGATGCAGGTGGCGGCGCAAAACCTGCCCAAGATCGATTTCGGCCCTGGCGCCGCGCATCAGGCCGATCATGACGAGCCGGCCGCCGTTCGCGAGCGCATCGAGGTTCTGTGCGAGATAAGCGCCGCCGATACTGTCGAGCACGATTTCCACGCCGCGATCGTTGGCGGCGGCGCGAACTTTGGGCGCGAACGGGCCGGATTTGTAGTTGATCGCGACATCGGCGCCGAAGCGCAGGCACTGTTCGCATTTTTCGTCGGAACCGGCGGTCACGATCGAGCGCGCGCCGGCGAGTTTGAGCAATTGAATCGAAGCGGTGCCGACGCCGCTGCCGCCGCCATGAATCAGCACGGAATCGCCGCGCTTGACGCCGCCCAGCATGAAGAGATTCAGGTATGCGGTGAGAAAGACTTCGGGCAGCGCGGCCGCTTCGGCGTCGCTGAGCGCGTCCGGAACATGCATCGCCGAGCCGTGATCGACCGCGGCCAGTTCGGCGTAACCGCCGCCCGGCAACAGCGCCATCGCGCGCTCGCCGACCCGCCATCCGGCGACGGCGCCGCCGACGGCGGCGACCGTTCCGGCGCATTCGAGGCCGAGAATCGGCGAAGCGCCCGGCGGCGGCGGATAGAGCCCCTGCCGCTGCATCAGATCCGCCCGGTTCAGTGCGGCATGGCTGACGCGAATCAGCAAATCGGAGGGTCCGGGAACGGGATCAGGCGCATCGCCAAGCTTCAGGACTGATTCGTCGCCGGGCCGGTCAAATACGATCGCTTTCATTCCAAAACGCCTCTCCCGATTGCGATTGGGCGAAGCGGATCAATCCGCTCGCCGCTCGCGCCTCAGGTTAGCGCTTCGTCCGCAGCGCCGGAAACCGCCGTCCGGCGAAAAAACGAAGGCCCGCGGATGCGGGCCTTCGTTCGCAAACAAACCTTTGGCGGCGATCAGAATTTATTGATGATCGACACGCCGACGTTCTGGAAATTCGTCATCTGCTCAAGCACGCGCGACGCTCCGTCGAGGCCGATCGTTTCGGTGATCATCGACTTCGGATTGAGCTTGCCCGCCTCGACCATCTGCATCATCGAAGGATAGCGCGACGCCGGCATCCCGAGCGACGCGACCAGCGCCAGCTCCATCGTGACCATCCGGTCGATCGGCAGCGCGACTTCGCCTTTTTCGGCCGCCGTGGTAAGGCCGATCTGGAGCGAGCGGCCCTGCTTGCGCAGACAGTTGATCGAGTTGAGGCAGGTCGCCTTCACGCCCAGCGCGTCCACGCCGACGTGCGCGCCGCCCTTGGTAATGTCGAAGATGGCCATCACCGCGTCGGTCTTCTTGCCGTTCACGACGTGTTGCGCGCCGACCTTTTTGGCCAGTTCGAGCTTGGCGTCGTCGAGATCGACCGCGATCACGTTGGCGCCGATCGCGGCCGCGATATGGACCGCCGAAAGCCCGATTCCGCCGCATCCGTGCACGGCGACCCACTCGCCGGGCTTCACCTGGGCGCGATCGACCACGCCGTGGTACGAGGTCATGAAGCGGCAGCCGAGCGACGCGCCCTCTTCAAATCCGACCCCCTCGGGCATCGGCACGAGGTTGGCGTCGGCGTTGGGAATTCCGACGTAGCTGCCATAGCCGCCCCAGTAGGAAAACCCCGGCAGGGAGGGATTGGCGCAGACGTGGGATTGGCCGCTGCGGCAATATTCGCAAATGCCGTCGCCCTGGCTGAAGGGCACGAGCACGCGATCGCCCTTTTTGAAATTGCGGGTCTCTTTGCCGGCTTCCTCGACCACACCGCAGAATTCGTGGCCCATCACGAGCGGCATCGGCGGCACCAGGCCAATCCAGGTCCAGTCGCCCGACCATGCGTGCCAATCGGAGCGGCACACGCCTTCGGCCGCGGTGCGCACGATAACGCCGTTGGCCGGACAGCTCGGATCGGGAACGTTCTTGACGACCAGCGGTTTGCGCACCGCCTCCATCACTGCTGCTTTCATGAACTGAATCTCCTCTTTAGCGTTTGTCCGATAGCGCGGCGCCGGCTCGATCGAGCCCCCCAGGGCCGCTTGCCATCCTGACCTTCATATAGCGCCGCCGTGGCGCCTTCGGCAATCGCCGGGCTGAAAACGCCGCACCGCCGCGGCTCCGCCGCCGACCGGAGCGCGAAAATCGCCAGGGAAATTCCGCAAAAGGTCCATCCCGCCATTCTGAACGCAGCGAAGAATAACAATCTGAGTTGTGTGGAGCTTCCCTAGCCGACCAGGGCTTCCAGCGTGCGCGCGAATTTGCCCGGATCGCCGCCGGCGTCAACTTCCACCGGATGCAGATCGGCACCGGCCGCCTCCTGCGCCTTGAGCCGTTCGACCGCGCCGTTCAAATCGCCGACGTAGCCGATTTCATTGAGCAGATGCGGCGCGACCGCGTCGGTTCCGGCTTTGGCCCCGCCGGAGGCCCACGCCTCCTTGATCGCGGCGACTTCCGCGCCGAAGCCGAAGCGCGTCAGTTGTTCGGCGTAGAAAGCGCCCATCCGGGCCGCATAGAAAGCGAGCGTGCCGGCGTGCGTGGCGCGGCCGCGTTCGACGTCCGCGGTGACGTGGACCCATCCGGGCGCTTTGACCGCGACCGCGCGCTCGTCGCGGCCGGCGGCGCACGCCAGTCCGCGAAAATCGTCGATCGAGGATTTGAGCGCGCGCAGCGGAATCATCACCGGCATCCAGCCGTCGGCGGCGCGCGCGGTGAATTTGACGCTCTTGCGGTTCAGCGACGCGATAAACACGGGAATATGCTTGCGCACCGGCTCGAAACGGAGCGTGAAGCCGCGCGAAAGCCGGAAGATTTTGCCCTCGTAATTGAGCGGCGCGCCGGCCAGCAGCAGGTTGAATATCTCGACGCACTCGCGCATCCGGGTAAGCGCCGGCCTGAACGGAACACCGTGGAAATGCTCGATCACGTTGGGGCCGCTGGTGCCGAAGCCGGCGATCATGCGGCCCTCGCTCAATTCGTCGAGCGTCGCGAAATGCTGCGCCAGAGCGGCGGGAGTGCGCGAATATATGTTCACGATCGAGGTGGCGAGTTGGACCCGCCTGGTATGTTCCGCCAGCAGCGTAAGCAGCGTGAAGGCGTCGCGGCCCCAAGCTTCGGCGACCCAGATCGAGTGGACGCCGGCTTGATCCGCGATCCGAGCGCGTTCGATCAGCGCCTTGTAATCGATTTTGCCCTGCCAGTTGACGCCGATCGTGATCTTGCGCGCCATCGTTGGATGCTCCTTCGCGTCCGTGCCGGATGCCGTACACAGGCTTAGCGTTTTCGCGCGCGGATTGTCGAGCGGCGGATCGCCCGCCGCGGCGGTTTCGCGAAACTAGCCGGCGGTGCGCGCGGGCGAAAGGCGCGGATGGGCTGGCTTGGTCAAACGGAGCAACGCGGCGTCGGTCAGGCCGAGACTGCGCGCGGTGGCGCCGGAATCGCCGCCGCTGGCGGCGAGCACGTCTAATGCCAGCGCCCGGCGATCGGTCAAGCGCGCCAGACGCCAGAGTGAGAGCGCGCCGCCGGGAACGGCGACCGCCGCGAGCTGCTCGACCGTTTCGTCGCGTCCAATCGCCTTGTCGCTCGCCCGCGATCGAGCGATCGCCAATCGCGTGACGAGGTTGTGCAGTTCGCGGACGTTGCCCGGAAAACGATAATCGGCGAGCGCCTTGAGCGCGGCCGGCGCAAACATCGCGCGCGCGTCGATCCGGCGCAGGAACTCGCGCGCCAGCGGCGACAGATCGGCGGGACGATCGCGCAGCGGCGGCAACCTCAACGCGACGTCGAATGACTCCCACAGCCCGCGCGAAAATTCGTCCCGCTTCACCGCTTCGTCCAACGGGCGCGAAGCCGCCGCGAACAACCGGATCGGCACAGCGCCGGCCGGGCCAACCAATCCATAATCGTCAAAGGCCGCGAGCAGGCGCGCTTGCGCCGATGCGGAAAGTTCGTCAATTTGATCGAGGAAAATCGCGTCCGGTCGCGGCAAGGAGGCGTTGACGGCCGCGGCGATCTCGCCGGCGATCGAAACGTCGTCAAAAGCGGCGCAATCGATTTCGCGCATCGGCCCGGCCGCGCCGCTCGCGCAGTGGATCAATCGAATCAGCGATTTTTTCCCGGTTCCGGTTTCGCCTTCGACGATCACGCCGCGCCGGCCGCGCGCGGCGGACGTCGCCGTGGAGATCGTTGCAAAGGTGGCGGCGTCGGTCGTGATGAACGCGAACGGCAGGCGCAGCGCGCGCGACAGGATATGGCAGGCGACGGCGCGCAAATCGCCGGCGACAATTGTCGCCTCAGCCGCGCCGCCGCGATGGTCGGCGATCGTGACCGGGAATTCACGCCGCGCGCGGACCGAATCGCGGGAGTGAACGAATTCGACGCGCAGCGCGGGCGGCGCGGATGAGCCGTCGAATTTAGCCGCCGCGCCGGCCGCGCCGGGACCGTACGGCACGACGCCGACCGCGAGCAGCAGCTTAGTCAGTTCGGCGGGGGCGCCTTTCGCCAACTCGACCTGCGCCAACTGATGCAATGCTCAATCTTCCTTCCTGAGTCCGGGGATTCACCTTCGATCGGCTTTGCGCCGGCCGCATCACAACGGATTGCAAAGCCAATACCAGCTTGATTGTCGCTCGCCGGTGCGATCGGGATGGCGGGATGCGGCTGATCCGATACGTCACGCCGATCGGACGCGGTTCGTTTGATCCGCTCGACCGTATCGATTTGGCAGCCTTGCTTAGCTCAGATGACGCATCGCGGGACGGGTTTGCGATCCGTTCGCGAGGCAATGTCGCGTGACGTTACATTCTTGAAAATACGCCGCTCGCGATAGTCGCGCCGGCCAGCCAGCGTCGATACTCGCCGCGACGCGGATTGGCCGCCACGAGCGCCAAAAATCGGCGCCCGATTCCTCGTCGCTGTCGCGACGCCAACGGGAACTCGCGCCACCCTACCGCTTCCATCGCGATATCCATTCGTTGGTCGGCAACTTTTCGTCGATAAGTTTTTGCGCGCCTTCGGCGCCCGCGATCGGCAGCCCCTTCGCGTCGAGCACGCCGATCTGCTTCAAAAAGCTGGCGTGGTCCCAATGGATATGCTCGTGGGCGACTTTGCCGCCGCGGAACTCGACGACCGCGACGTGCGGCACCTCGGCGTAGCGGCCGGTCGGGGCCACGCCCGGCGCCATAAACGGAACCTCGCGGTCATGGGTGAAGCAGAGCAGGAATTCGTCGATCAGGCGGTTGGGGCCAATCGTGCGGCTGATCGGCACGATCCGGGTATCCGCAGGCACGCCCGGAATAAAAAAATCCCGGTAGAAACGGCGCAGGTCGTTGAAGCCGACGCCGCCGGTCAATGTCGGCACATGATTCACGTACGGCTCCGCGACCATCGTGCGCATCGTCGCGTCGGCGTCGCGATCGGCGAATTCGCAGGCGGTATGACGCTCCCATAGCGCGCTCAGGTCGTAACGCGGCCCGATCGTTTGATGCAGCAGGCCGAGCGTGCGCGAATGGGCGAGGCTCGCGTAGAAGCGGTGATAGCTCGGCCGTTGATCGCAATTGAAGCCGTGGCCGGCCTCCGCATAGACGTAGAATTCGGCGCGGTCATGACCGGCCAGAGCCGCCCGCACCGCCGCGCGCGCGGCGGTGGTAATCGCGGCGTCCTCCGCGCCCCAATGCATCATGATCGGGCATCGGATCGCCTGCGCCTCCGCGGCGTGATTCTCGATTCCGCCGCCGTAATAGCAAACCGCGGCCTCGACATCGGTTCGCGCCGCGGTCAGATATGCGAGCCGCCCGCCAAAGCAGAAACCGACAACTCCCGCCTTGCCGCTGGCGCCCGGAAGCGCACGCACCGCGGCGAGCGCGGCGCGAATATCCACGAGCGCCGAATCGAGATTGAGCCGGCGGGCAAGCTCGATTCCGCGGTTGCGGCCGGCGTCGTCGTAGTCAAGCTCCACGCCCGCTTCGAGACGCGCGAACTGGTCCGGCGCCAACGCGAAATAGCCCTCTTCCGCGAACCGATCGCAGACCGCGCGAATATGGCGATTTACGCCAAAAATTTCCTGTAGAATCAGCACGCCCGGGCCGCGCGAATCCTCCGGAACCGCCAGATAACCTTTGAAATTGTGGCCGTCGGCCGCCGTAATCGATAACGTCTCGCCCATCGGCTCGATCCCTCCTACCGCCGTCAGATCGCGTCTCAGGATATCGCGATGACGCAGAAGTTTCAGGCCGAATATTCGCACGATACTCGCCAGCCGAAGCGCGCGCGCTCCTGACAACCGTTGTCCGGGAGCGTGCTATCGTTACGACCAATCCGGAGCGGGCGCACGCCCGTATCGGAAACGATTAGAGAGATGCCATATTAGTTTATGATAATCCTCGATACGCTGGCGAAAAACGGCGCGCGTCGGGAAAATAGTTTGGCGTGACGAGCTTTGGGACTAATTAGACGAATCGCTTTAATCGCGCCGAAATCGCGCGCCATCGGCCCGTTGGCCGAGCATCAGCTTGCGCCGCTCGATGGCGCGGCGCGGCGCGCGACGCTTCTCGCCTTCCTGGCGCTCGTGATCGCGCTCGCGGGATGCGGCGGGAGCGGCGCTCAGGGTCCCGCCGGGATACCGCCGGCGCCCGTGCTGGTCGCCAGAACCGTGCGCCGAACGGTGCCGTTCGTGATCAAGGAGATCGGAACGGTCGAGGCTTACGCTTCGATCGCCGTCAAAGCCCGCGTCGAAGGCAACCTCGTCGCGATTCATTTCAGCGAGGGCGATTACGTCGGCAAGGGGCAGCCGCTCTTCACGATCGATCCGCGCCCTTATCAGGCGGCGCTCAATCAGGCTGAGGCGAACCTTGCCGCCGATCGCGCCAAGGCGACGCAGGCTCACGCCGACGAGGAGCGCTACAGGTTTCTGTTGCAGGAAGAAGTCGGCTCGCGCCAGCAGTTCGATCAGGCCTACGCCACCTCGGCGAGTCTGGCGGCCGCGGTCGCCGCCGACGAAGCGGCGGTCGAAAGTGCGCGGCTCAATCTCGATTACACCGATATCCGTTCGCCGATCGACGGACGCACCGGCAGCCTGCAAAATCACGTCGGCGACCTGATCAAGGCGGACGCCGACACGGCAATGGTCACGATCGATCAGGTGCAGCCGATCTACGTGGATTTTTCGATTCCGGAGAGCGATCTCGCGGAAGTGCGGGCGGCGATGGAGATGCGGCAACTGGCAGTGGACGCTGAAATCCCCGGCTCCCACGCCGCGCCGGAACGCGGAGTGCTCGCGTTCATCGATAATTCGGTTGACAAAACCACCGGCACGATCGCGCTGAAGGGCCTGTTTCAGAATGAAAATCGCGGCTTGTGGCCAGGCGAATTCGTCAACGCGACGCTGGTGCTGCGCGAATTGAACGACGCCGTGCTGGCGCCGACGGCCGCCCTGCAGACGGGACAGCACGGCGTTTTCGTCTATGTGGTCGGCCCGGACCTGAAGGCGTCGCCGCGGCCGGTCGCGGCCGGCCCTCAGATTGGCGGCGACACCGTGATAGAACACGGACTCGAGGGCGGCGAAACGGTCGTGACCGACGGCCAGATTCGGCTGATGCCCGGAGGGAAAGTCAGAATCAAGCAGTCGCTGGACGCAAGCGGCAAGGCGCAATGAATATCGCCGAGCTTTTCATCCGGCGTCCCGTGATGACCACGCTGGTGTCGCTGGCGATCGTCATCTTCGGCCTTGCCGCCTATCGCACGCTGCCGGTCAGCGATCTGCCCAACGTCGATTATCCGACGATTCTGGTCAGCGCCTCGCTGCCGGGCGCCAGTCCGGAAACGATGGCGTCGTCGGTGGCGACGCCGCTAGAGCGGGAATTTTCGACGATCGCCGGGCTGGCCGAGATGACCTCGGCCAACACCCAGGGCCAGACCAACATCACCCTGCAGTTCGATCTTTCGCGCAATATCGACGCGGCCGCGCAGGATGTGCAATCGAAGATCGCCGCGGCGCAATCGGAACTGCCGCAGGGGATGCCGTCGCCGCCCTCGTATCAGAAGGTCAATCCGGCGGACAAGGCGATTCTCTATATCGGGATGAGTTCATCGGCGCTGCCGCTCTCCGAAGTCGATGAATACGCCGAAACCTATCTCGCCGAACGAATCTCGATGATCAGCGGCGTCGCGCAGGTGGAGGTTTACGGCGCGGAGAAATACGCCGTGCGCGTGCAGCTCAATCCCGAGAAACTCGCCGCCCGCGGCATCGGCATCAACGAGGTCGCCAACGCGATCGCCAACGCCAACGTCGATTTGCCGACCGGCACGCTATACGGCGCGAATCAGGCGTTCACGGTTCAGGCCAACGGCCAACTGACCGACGCGGCGGCGTACCGGCCGCTGATCGTCGCCTACCGCGACGGCGCGCCCGTGCGGCTCGAAGATCTCGGCCGCGCGCTCGACAGCGTGCAGGACGACAAGGTCGCCGGATGGGTGCGCGGACAGCGCGCCGTGGTGCTCGCGATCGAGCGCCAGCCCGGCACCAACACGGTCGACGTCGTCAACAATATCCGCAAGATTCTGCCGTCGTTCCGCGCGGAACTGCCCGCCGCGATCAATCTGACCATCCTCTACGACCGCTCGGTAAGCATCCGCGAATCGGTCAACGACGTTCAGTTCACCCTGCTCCTGACCGTCTTCCTGGTGGTGATGGTCATCTTCCTGTTTCTGCGCAATCTCTCGGCGACGATTATTCCGAGCCTCGCGCTGCCGATGTCGATCGTGGCGACGTTCGGCGTGATGGCGATGCTTGGCTACAGCCTCGACAATCTCTCGCTGCTCGCGATCACCCTGTCGGTGGGATTCGTCGTCGATGACGCGATCGTGATGCTCGAAAACGTCGTGCGCCATCTGGAGATGGGCAAAAGCGTGATGCAGGCGGCGCTCGACGGTTCCGGCGAAATCGCGTTCACGATCCTGTCGATGACGCTGTCGCTGGCGGCGGTCTTCATTCCCGTGCTGTTCATGGGCGGAATTCTGGGCCGGCTGCTGCATGAATTCGCGGTCACGATCGGCGTCGCGATTCTCGTCTCCGGCTTCGTTTCGCTCACGCTCACCCCGATGCTGTGCAGCCGCTTCCTGCGGCCTCCGGCGGAGGAGCGCCACGGCAGTTTTTACAATGTCACCGAGCGCGCCTTCGAGGCGGCGCTGGACGGCTATCGCGCGAGTCTCGGCTGGGCGATGCGCCATCGGCGGCTCACGATGGCGCTGCTGGCGCTGACGATCGCTGGCACGGTGTGGGGATTCGAGGTGATTCCGAAAGGCTTTCTGCCCGAGGAAGACGCGAGCCAGGTGCTGATTTTCACTGAGGCCGCGCAGGGTATCTCATACGACGCGATGGTGGCGCATCAGCAGGCGCTCAACCATCTGGTCGCGCGCGATCCGGATGTGCTGACGTTCTTTTCCAGCGTCGGCGCGTCGGGTCCAAGCGGCACGCTCAATTCCGGTATCCTGTTCGCGCATCTGCTGCCGCGCGGCCAGCGCGCCGGACGCGAATCGATCGATCAGGTAATCAACCGGTGGCGGGCGGAATTCTCGCAGATTCCCGGCCTGTTGACCTTCATCCAGAATCCGCCGCCGATTCAGATTGGCGCGCGTTTCACCAAGAGCACCTACCAGTTCACGCTGCAAAGCCCGAGCACGCGCGATCTCTACAAGTACGCGACGATTCTGGAAGACAAGCTGCGCGCGCTTCCGGATTTGCGCGACGTCAGCAGCGATCTGCAAATCCGCAACCCGCAGGTCAACGTCGAAATCGATCGCGACCGCGCGCACGCCTTCGGCCTGACCGCGCAAGCGATCGAAGACGCGCTCGCCGACGCGTACGGCTCGCGCCAGATTTCGACCATCTACGCTCCCAACAACGAATACTGGGTCGAGCTGGAGCTTGAACCGCGCTTCCAGTCGGACCCGGCGTCGCTCGATCTGCTCTATGTGCGTTCATCGACGGGCCAGCTCGTGCCGCTCAACACGGTCGCGAAGCTGGTGCGCACGCTCGGGCCGCTCTCGATCAATCATTCCGGGCAAATTCCGTCGGTCACGATCTCGTTCGACGTCGCGACCGGAGTTTCGCTGGGCAAGGCCCTCGGCGAGGTCAAGCGCATCACCGAGGACACCCTGCCCTCCTCGATCACCGCCGCCTATTCCGGCGCCGCGCAAGCGTTTGAAAATTCCTTGGGCAACCTCGGCATGCTGCTGGCGATGGCGATTCTCGTGATCTACCTCGTCCTCGGCATCCTCTACGAAAGCTTCATCCACCCGATCACGATACTTTCGGGATTGCCCGCGGCCGGGTTCGGCGCGCTGATGACGCTGCTCGCGTTCCACATGGAACTCGATCTGCTCGCTTTCGTCGGCATCATCATGCTGGTCGGACTGGTGAAGAAAAACGCCATCATGATGATCGACTTCGCGCTCGACGCGCAGCGCGCCAAAGGCGAAAGCGCCGCCGACGCGATCTTCGAAGGCTGCATCATCCGCTTCCGGCCGATCATGATGACCACGATGGCGGCGTTGATGGGCACGCTGCCGATCGCGATCGGCGCGGGCGCGGGCGCCGACGCGCGCCGTCCGCTCGGAATCGCGGTGGTCGGCGGTCTTTTGTTTTCGCAATTCCTGACGCTCTACATCACGCCGGTCGTCTATACTTACATGGATGCGCTGCTGCAAAAGATTCAGGCGTTCAGGGCCGAGCGCCCTCCAATGCGGCGCGAGGCCGCCGCCA
>JAJZAI010000013.1 GCA_021799495.1 Deltaproteobacteria bacterium | reverse complement strand
ACCATCAGCATCGGCCGCTGCCGCCGCTCCTCACCGCGCATCCGCCACTTCCTCCTCAACCACGATTACCCACTCAGACGAATTATAGGCGAGTGAAATTCAGGCGTTTATCAACGCCCTGCTAGACCGCCAAGCGATCGCGGACTTGCCGCGTGGTCTAGTTGGCGGCTTCGCCCAAATCCGCGCCGGCTTGAGCGCTTCCCGCCACCGGGGTGAAAGTCACCAGCAGGCGCGACGGCTGGTTCAACGGAATCACCGCGAAGCGTGAAACCGCCGCCGTATTGATAGTGATTTTGGCGCCGCCGTTGTCGCTCTGGATATCGGCGTCGCGGAAGATCGATTTGTCGAAGGTGATATGCGTTGGCATCGTTGACGCCAGCGTCACCTGCTTGAGGAATATCGTTGTCGTCGCGGAATCGTCGCCCTTGTCGATATGCTCGTCGTAGGCTACGGGGCCGGTCAGATCGAAAACCACAGAGAGCGGCGGATCCGACGACGACAGACGCACCCTGTTCAGCGTCGCCGGACCGGGATTGTCCGCCGCCGCCGATTTCGCGCTGAGCGTGGCATCCGCGGCGGTCGCTTTCGCCGGCGTCAGGATCGGCAGTCCGTCGGCGCCAGAGGCCGGGTCGTTTTTCGCCAGACTGGCCAAGTCCTCGTGAACCGCGACCTGCTGTTGTTGTTGATCCGGATCGTAACCGCTTTCGGCCAGCACCAGCTTGAACGGATCTTCTTCGGTGTCGATCGGCTGCTTGAGCTGCTTGAGCTGATCGTTCGCCATCGCGACGTACGGCGTGTTCGGGAAATGTTGCTTGAGCGCGGTGAATGCCTGCGCCGCGGAATATTTCTTGCCCTGCTTTTCGAGCGTCAATCCGAGATCGTAAAGGCCCTCGGGCGCGATCGGCGTGTCCGGATAGAGCGCTTCAAGCTCCGCCAACCTGGATTCGCTGGCGCGGAGATTCGCGCGCTTGTAATAGAACTCGCCGATCAGGAATTCGTGGCGGGCGAGAACTTCGCGGCAGATTGCGATCTGCTCGCCAGCCAGCGAAGCGAAGTCGCTCTCCGGAAAACGCCGCTCGATCGTCTGGAATTCCTCCAGCGCCAGTTCCGTATGCGTCTGATCCTGATCGGGCCGGCCGATCTGGTCGTAATGCGACATCGCGAGGTAATAGGTCGCGATATCGAGATGCTTGCTGGTCGGATGCATCCGGAGGAAGTCGTTGAAAGCGCCGACCGCCTCCGCGTAGTTGTGGTCCTTATAATATGCAAGGCCGATATTAAGCTCGGCTTCTTCGGCGTAGGGGCTGAACGGATATTCGTCAATTAGCTTCTGGTAGTCGTCGATCGCGGGCTTGTAGAAATGCTGCGTGTATTCGTCGGTCGCCTTGACGTAATAATTTTCGCTCGACGGCTGCTTGCGCGCGGAGCATCCCGCCGCCGCCAGAAAGGCGAACGCGAGTAAAATCGCAACGCAGCGTTTCATAGATGGCCTACGAAAGGTTAGACGCGGCTCGAATTCAAGACAAGCTAGGCGTCGCGACATCTTATCCTGTACAACCGGTCACGTGAAAGGCCCCGGCGTGGACGGCGCGGCCCTGCGCCCGGAATTTCATCGCAAAGCCGGTCAGTTCCGCGCCCGGCGCGGCGCTCTGGATCCGCACGAACCCGGCCGCGCCGAGAGTGGCGAAGATCGCCGCGGCGTAATCGGCGACATCGGTGGCGACGTAGAGCGGCGCGCCCGGCCGCAGCGTGCGCCTGAGGCCGGCGGCGAAGGCCGGTGCGAATAGGCGATGCTTGACGTGGCGCTCCTTGGGCCACGGGTCGGGAAAATAGATGTGATAGGCGGCGACGCTCGCGTCCGGCAGCATCAGGTTGACCAGCGGACGGGCGTCCATCCGCGCCACGCGCAGATTTTCGAGACCGGCGCGCCCGGCACGAATCGCCATCAGTTGCGCGATCGTTCCGGCCAGCTCGACCGCGAGGAAATTGCGCTCCGGAAAAGCCGCGGCGCGCGCGATTATGAAATCGCCCCGGCCCGCGCCCAATTCGACTTCGAGCGGGGCTTCGCGTCCGAACAGCGCGCGCGGTTCGATCGTGAAGTAATCGCCGCCGTTCGGAACCATCACGCGCGCCGCCGCGGCGAGCCGCTCCGCGCCGGTCCAGACGCGCGATCCCTTGCGAATTCGTGACATCGGATACGCTGCGGCGGCGCCGATCGGCGCCGCCCGCCGCACAAGTCTATCGGATTCGCCGTGCGCGCGGGACTGCGCCGGAGCTTTAGGACTATTCGGCTCAATCGGGGCGTTTCAGGAACTCGTCGATGCGCGCGACCAGCGGTTTCAGGTCGGTGTTGTCAACCAGTGCGCTCGCCATCCGCACCGGATCGCCGAAGAAGAAGCGCTCGTACAGCGTTTGCCGGCCGCCGAAGGAACTGCCGACGGCGTCCCACGCCAGGCGGTAAAGCGCGACGCGATCGCGCGCGAGCGCGCCGGCAGTGGCGAGATAGCGTTCCAGATCCGGTAGCAGCGGACTGGCAAAATCCGCGTCGGCCGGCGCCGCCATCAGGCTCGACGACGAGTTGAGCTGGATTATCTCCGCCAGCCGCGGATAGACGCGCGGAAACAGGTTGCGCGCGGTGTCGAGCGGCGGCCGCGCCGGCATCCATTCGCCCCATCGATCGGGCGCGGCGTCGGCCTCGGCGGCGCGCAGGCAGGCGCGCATCGTTTCCATCGCGATAATCATCTCGGCCAGCCGCTCGCGCACGTGCGGCAGGCTCATCGCGTCGCTGACCTGCGCGATCCGGGCCGCCAGTCCGAGCATGAATTCGCTCTTGACCGCGTTTTTGACGACCACCTGATGCATCATGTTGACGACCGCGCCGGTGTCGGCATAGAGCGCGTTGGCGCGCGCGACGTCGCCGCAGATGAAGACGCGCTCCCACGGCACGACCACGTTGTCGAAGATGACGACGCAGTCCATCTCTTCGAAACGCGAGGCGAGCGGCGCGTCGAAGTGCGAGCGGCCGGAATCGAACGAATCGCGGCAGATAAAGCGCAATCCCTTGGCGTTGCAGTTGATCGCGAAAGCCAGCGCGAACGGCTCGGCCGCCGGCTCCTGTTTCAGCACGGTCGAGGGAAAGACCAGCAATTCCTCCGAGAGCGGTCCGAGCGTCGCCAGCATCCGGCAGCCGTTGACGACGACGCCATCGGCCTGGCGATCGACCAGCCGCAACGCCAGGTCCGCGTCGGTCTGTCCCGCCCATCCCGCCGCGCGGCTGGCGCGCGGATTGAGCAGGGTATGCGTCGCGCACCAGTCGTGCTTTCGCGCTTCGCGATAGTAGTTGACGATGTTCGCGCCGAAACGCGGGTCGCTCGCCGCGAAGAATTCGTGCGCCGCCGCCATCGCGGCGATGCTCGCGTTGAGATAGTCGGGCGAACGGCCCATCATCCCGCCGCTGAATTCCGCCCAGCGCCGAAACATCCGCGACCGTTTGCGCACGTCCTCGGCGCCGCGCGGCTGGATAAACGACAAGCCCGCGCGGTCGCCGTCCTCGGTCTTGTAGGTCATCGCCTCCGGCGCTTCCATCTGCAGGTCGTAAAGCGAGGCGAGCGAACGCGCGCAGTGAACGAACGCGGGATGAACGGTGGGATCGCCGGCGCGGGCGCCGCCGATCCAGACTTCCGCGCCGAGCTTGCGGATGGCGCTCAGGAAATTATTGCCCGACCGCGCGCCCATCAGAGGATTTCCTTCAGCGCGGGCAGGCGGCGCCGAATCAGGTCGGCGGCGTTTTCCGGCGCCATGTACGGCGGCCGCGCCGGTCCCATCTCGATTCCGGTCGCGACCGTGGCGGTGACTTTGGTCGTGCCCAGATGGCCGAGCGCTTCCTCGCCGCCGCGCGGGAAGCATCGGTTGAGCCGGCGCTGGATTTCCTGCGCACGTTTATAGTCGCCCGCCGCGAAGGCTTTGAGCAGGGCGGCCGCCGCCGGCACGGCGAAGATATTGATAAAGCCGCCCGCGGCGCCGAGCAGCAGCCCGGCCATCAGCGCGCGGAAGGTGTTGTAGATTTCGATCCGTCCGTCGATCTGGTCGTACAGCTCCTCCAGATGCTGCAGGTCGGTCAGCACTTCCTTCATCGCGATTACGTTGGGTATCGTCGCGAGTTTTCCGGCGAAGCGCGGCGTAATCGTGAATTTGCTCAATGCGGGGTTGTGGTAGATGACGACCGGCAGATCGCCCGCCTCCGAGACCATCCGGAAGTGCCGCTCGACTTCCAGTTCGCCGCATCGCCAGTAGTACGGCGGAATCACCTGCTGCGCGTCGAAACCGAGGCGCGCGGCGAGTTTGGCGTAATGCAGGGTTTCGAGCGTGGTCGCGCCCGAGGTCATCGCGACCGCCGTGGCCCCTTTGCGCTTGCGCGCCTCTTCGAGCGTCACTTCCCAGGCGCGCACGCGCTCGGCTTCGTCCAGATGGAGAAACTCGCCGATACTGGGCGTGGCGACGATGCCGTCGGCGCCGTTGTCGAGCGCCCATCGGGTTTCGGTCCGCAGCGCTTCTTCGTTGAGCCGGTAGTCGTCGTGGAACGGCGTCACCAGCATCGCGAGAATTCCGTGAATCACTTTCATCGTTGTCTCCGAAGTGAATGAACGATCGCTTCAGGCGCGCCGCGCGGCGCCGGCGCGAATCGGTTCGTCGTCCGGCCGCGCGAAATAGACGATCGCCTGGCCGGTTCCGAGCGCCGCCTCATAGCGGCCGAACTGCTCGCCGCTCCAGTCCCAGTCCGCGCCGCCCATCGCGCCCGCCATCATCAGGTAATGCGAGAAGCGGCCTTCCGGGGAGCATCGTGCGCGGAACTCTGCGGCGGACGCGAGGATTGCATCGTGCCGCCCCTCCGCCATCCATTCCAGGATGCGCTCGTCGTACATCCGGTTGGCGAGCGAGCTGATGTCGTCGGGCGACGCCGACGCGCGAATCCGCGCATGGTCGAGGTCCCAGAACTGATGCGACAGGCCGCCCGCGGCGACGATCACGACGCGGCGCGCGCTCCGTTCGATCGCCGCGCCGATTGCGGCGCCAAAGGCGAGATCGTTGGCGATCGAAGCGGTCTGACAGACGCCGATCGAAAGCGCCCGCCGCGGCTTCGGCCCCGCGTTGAAATAGGACATCACGTTGAGCGTAGGGTAATGGAGCGGCAGGTTGCGATGCGCCGAGGCGAGCGCGTGCAGTCCGCGCCCGCGCGCCTCCGCTTCGATCGCATGGGCGAGCTGCGGATCGCCCGGATAGTCGTAGGCGAGATCGTGCAGCATCGCCGGCAGTTCTTCGGACGTGTACACGCCTTCGAGCCGTTCATGCGCGTTGAGCACGTAATCGAGCGTGGTGAACCAATGCGTATCGAACAGCACGAAGCTGTCGAATTCGAGCGGATCGAGCCGTTCGCGCGCCAGCCGCTCCATCGCATCGTAAAAGGTGGTGACGTTGCGGCCCATATACGCGCGCCGGGCCTCGAGATCCTTGATCATCAGGCGCGGCACATGCGTGGTGAAGATCGCGGCGGCCACTTCACCCATTGGCGTCGCCCTCCGGATAAGTCATGCAGATCAGCTTCGGCTCCGTCCAGAACTCGAGACTGTAGCGGCCGCCCTGGCGGCCAAATCCGCTCTGGCGCGCGCCGCCGAAGGGCGTGCGCAGATCGCGCAGGAAAAAACTGTTCACCCACACCATCCCGGTCTTGATGCGCTCGCCGGCGCGGAGCGCGCGCTCGGCGTTGCCGGTCCACAGATAGGCCGCAAGGCCGTAGCGGCCGGCGTTGGCCATCGCGATCGCTTCGTCCTCGCCGTTGAAGCGTTCGACCGTCAGCACCGGGCCGAAAATTTCTTCGCATACCGCGCGCGAGCCGGGCGCGGCGCGATCCAGCACGACCGGCGGATAGTAGAAGCCGCGCGCGGGCAGATCGCGGCGCGGCTCGCCGAGAATTTCAGCGCCAGCCGCGCGCGCCTCCCTGACGAACCCATCGACCCGTTCGCGATGGGCGGCCGAGATCAGCGGGCCGTATTCGGTTTGGTCGTCGAGCGGATCGCCGATTTTGAGCCGGCCGATTTCGCCGAGCAGCAGCGGAATGAAGTCGCCGGCGATTTTGCGCTCGACCAGCAGGCGCGAGCCGGCGACGCAGGATTGGCCCTGGCTGCGGAAAATCGAACGCGCCACGCCGGCCGCCGCGCGTTTCAGGTTCGCGTCGGCGAAGACCAGGTTGGGAGATTTGCCGCCCAGCTCCAGCGTCACGCGCTGCAATGATTCCGCCGCCGCGGCCATCACGCGTTTTCCGGTCGCGACGCCGCCCGTGAACGCGACGCCGTCGACGTCCGGATGGCCCACCAGCGCCGCGCCCGCGGCGCCCTGTCCCGGCGCGACATTGAGCACGCCCGCGGGCAGGCCGGCGGCGTTGGCGATCTCGCCCAGGGCGATCGAGGTGAGCGGCGCCAGCTCCGACGGTTTCAGCACGCAGCAATTGCCGGCGGCGAGGCACGGTCCGAGGTTCCACGTGCCGAGCATCAGCGGCGAGTTCCAGGGAATGATGATCGCGCCGACGCCCAGCGGCGCGCGCGCGGTGACGTTGACCAGCCGCAGGTCTGCGCCGAGGAATTTGGCCGCGCCGAAGCTCGCCTCCTGCGTCCAGGTTTCGGCCTGCGCGGCGAAAAAACGGATGTTGCGGGCGGCGCGCGCAATATCGTGATTGACGCATTCGCTGATCGGCTTGCCGACATCGCGCGCTTCGAGCAGGCCGAGATCGCGCGCCCGTTTTTCGATTTCGTCGGCGAGGCGGTTCAGGATTTTGCCGCGCGCCTCGGCGCTCATCCGCGGCCACGGTCCGTGGTCGGCGGCGGCGCGGGCGGCGGCGACCGCGTGATCGATGTCGTCCGCGCCGGCATCGGCGATTTCGGCGAGAAGCGCTCCGGTGGCCGGTTCGATATCGGCGAAACGCGCGCCGCCGCGCGCCCCTTCATAGCGTCCGTTGATAAAGAGTCTGGTTTCCATCGCGATTGCGCGCCGCCGCGCCCAAGGATCGAAGGCGTGACGGTCCGCGCGGTTCCGTTCCGGAATATAGTGCAACCGGCCGCCCCCAACCAGCAATTATCCTTATGGATTTTCGCCTGTCGCTGTTAGAGATGCGAATCACTGCTGCACGATGGGCTTGCCGCAGTACGACCGAAAGCGTCCTGCGCCCCCATATTTCCGCCAATCATAAGTAGGACCGCCGGTTGTTTCGCCCTCCCGGGCGGAGTTGTCTGGTTCCGTCTAAGCGCAACGAAGCCGCGATCTTGCAGCCAAGTTGAGAGAGGCGTAAATGAAATCGAAAGATCAAAGCAACATCTCCGCTTGATGTCCGTGCGACGAAGGAGATCGACAAAATGTCAGCACGACGTGACCTTCTCGAGCAGCAGGCGCTGATCGGGTCGATACAGCCTGCTGTTCATGTGCCGCAAAACTGGAATTACGAGGTAGAGGCCCCACTCTTCAAGGCTTACGCGCATCCCCCCCATGATGTCGGCGGGCAGTTCGACGCTCCGATCCTTTACGAAGAGAAGGAAGAGGAGCAGTGGGAAGCCAACGTGTACGTGACGTGCGAGGTTCTCGGATGGCGAGGCGTCTGGAACTCAGAGGAAAGACGTCGCCGCGCCGATAATGATCTGGGCTACGCCCTCTATCTCGGCATCCCCTACTACGGCCGCTGGATTATGGCTGCGGCGCGGATGCTCGTCGATAAAAACCATATTGCGCTTACTGAGCTGATCGAGAAGATTGCGGAGGTGAAAGCGCGCAATGCCAAAAAGTAAACCTCCGGAGAAGGTACGCCCGCCGGCGGACGCGGCGCGATTCAAAGTCGGCGATCGGGTTCGCGTCAAGGACATGCCGAATCTGTTCTACAGCCGCACGCAGATGTATATCCGTGGCGTCGTCGGCACGATCGCCGAGTGCACGTATAAGGACATCATCCCTGAGGACGAAGCTTTCAATCGCGACGGCCGGATCGAGCAGTACTACATCGTGCGCTTCCGGCAGAAGGATCTGTGGCCCGAATATCAATTCGAAAACGATACGTTGCAGACTGAGTCACCGGAGCGCTGGCTCGAACCCGCCGACTGATCGATCGGGAAATCAAGGAAAACGGAAGACATGAGCCATTCACATAAGCCGGGAGAGAGCGGCGCTGATCTCCCTCACGCGGCGCCGACGGTCGAAGAAATAACTGACTTTGAAGTGCTCGAAATTGCGGTGCGCGAACTCGCGATCGAGCACGGTCTGTTTACCGCCGAAGATCATCGCAGGTTCACCGAGTGGACCGAATCGATTGGGCCGGCCGCAGGCTCGCGATTGGTCGCGAAGGCATGGACCGATCCTGCCTTCAAAGCGCGAGTCCTCGATGACGCCGTCAAAGCCTGCAAGGAGATCGGTATCGATTGGGCGGAGCCGACAGGATTCGGCACGCCAAGCGACTACATGAACCTGCGCGTGCTCGAAGACACGCCGACGCTCCATCACGTGATCGTCTGCACGCTATGCTCATGCTATCCGCGCCCGCTGCTCGGGATGTCGCCGGAATGGTATCGCACGACCAACTACCGGCGCAGGTTGGTGCGCTGGCCGCGGCAGGTTCTGGCGGAGTTTGGTTTGATAATTCCACCCGAAGTGGAAGTGCGCGTGGAGGATTCCAACCAGAAATGCCGCTTCATGGTCATGCCTATGCGGCCTGAGGGCACCGACAGCTGGACCGAAGAACAGCTTGCGGAGATCGTCACCCGCGACTGCATGATCGGCGTCGCCCTGCCGCGCCCCGGCAGGACCGCCGACGTTCATCCGGTGCACAAGGCGCGTCATCCTGTTCAGGAATAGCCGGGCGCCGTGAGGCTGCAGATGAGTATCAAGAGTGATGTCGACGCCAGCCGAATCGAGCTGCTCGAGGCGCTACGGAACAAGAAGGAAAAGACTTGGGATGTGCTCGCGCCGCAATACGGCGTGACTAATCCGAACCCGCCGTGGAAAACCAGTCTCGCCGCGATGTGCGATTGCCTGGCCGATAGCGGCAAGCTTCCATCGCTCGATCGGCGCAACGCCGAAGACAAGCTCGCAGAGTCCGTCTATCGTGACGTGCCCGCGCCCGAGCGCCAGCTCCTCGCGCTCGTACACATCATGCTGAACCGCGGTCTGGTCGATGAAAGCGATCTCGCCGCGCGCATGCGCGCCGTCCGCTCGCGTCTCGAATCGGCGTAATCCCACGTTCCAAATCTGAATCGCCTCTCCCGATGCGCGCCGCGCGACTTTCGGCCGCAGCTGCGGGAGAGGCGATGTTCAGTCAGTGACAACCGGTCGTGGCGGCATCTTCTTGCGCAACCGCTTCATTGACATGGGCGCGGCGGAACAACGCCCGACACGGCTCAACGACTGGCACGGGATTTTATTCTTCGAGCCAACCGATTTCGGCGGATACTCGCTTAATCGTTATGGAAGCCGCCCGGCTTGAGTCAGCGGCTTGACGTAAAATAGGACCGGCCCTAGGCTGGCGATATCGTGGCGGACCTTCCGGAAATCATTCCGCTCTTCCCGTTGCCCAATTTCGTGCTCTTTCCCGGCGTGCAGGCCCCTCTGCATATTTTCGAGCCGAGGTATCGCGAAATGGTCGCCGACGTCGCGCAAAGCCACGGGCTGATCGGCATGATCATGCTGAAAGGCGACTGGGAGCGCGATTATTACGCCAATCCCGACGTGTACGAAATCGGATGCGCGGGCCGGATCACGACGCTCGCGCGCCTGCCCGACGGCCGCTACAACCTGATCCTCGACGGCGTCAGCGAGTTTCGCGTCGTCCGGGAGGTTCGCGAGAAGGCGTACCGGACCGCGCGCGTGCAATGGTGTCCGACGGCGCCGATCGATCTCGATGGCGCGACGATGCGCAGCTTGCGCGAGTTGTTGATCCGATTCCTTGGCCCGCCCGCGCACGATCTCTGGCGCTCGCTGGTCGAACAGCGCGGCCTGATGGGCGCGGATTTGATCAACTTCATCTGCTTCCACCTCGACGTGGCGCCGATCGAAAAGCAGACGCTGCTCGCGGCGCTCGGCGAACGCGCGGGATGCCTCCTCGATATCCTGACGTTTCAGGTTGAAGAGCGGAAACTGGGTCCAGGCGGCGCGACCGGTTCGTCCGGCCCCCTGCAGTAACCCTCGGACCGCCGCGCGAACGTCCGCTGGCGCCGCTGGCGCCAAAATAATCTGGAACGATATTCGGGTGAGCTTCGTATAAAGACTTGAACGGTCGCCTCGGGGACGCGAGGCGAGGACGTGTCGCGCGGCCTGTCCGAACGCATTCGCTTACACCGTGTAGTTTCTGGGGTATCCGCAGGATGAGACGGCAAATTTGCAGATTGCTGATTTTGCGCGCTCAATCTGGCGATTTGAAAGGCAACTGTTTGGAAATCAGCGGTTAAAGTCCGCCTAATCTCTAGGAGATATAAGCGCGACAGGCGTTTTGCGGCGATGGCATGGGAAATGCTTGCTAAAACTGCAATCGCGAGTAGCGATTCCGGCGCGGCAAGTCCGGCCGGAATTTGGACCAGTTCCGTATTTTGTGAAAGTGAGAAGCTGACGACAATGGATTGGGAAAACGGCGTACTCGGATCGATCTTCGTGCCCGACGTCCTGACCCCTGAGCAATATTACGATGCGCGGCGCGACGACAGCGCCATGGCTCCGGTCAAACGGCTGATGATGGCGGTTCTGGAAGACGCTTTGCGATGCTTTCAAAACAACGCCGACGCCAAGAATGGCTCGCGAAAGCGGCTTTTTGCCGAAGCCGAACAATGGCTCTGCAGCGAGGACGGCGACGGTCCGTTCTCGTTTGAAACGGTGTGCGAAACGCTTGGCATCGAACCCAGTTTTCTGCGTTCCGGATTGCGCGAATGGCGCGACCAGCAGCTCGCCGGCAACTCGACGCGCCGCCTGGCGCGGCGCTCGCCGGTGGTCCGCAGCGGCCGGATTAGCGCTCCAACCCGGCGCGGCAAGCGCGTTTCGCAAGCCGGTTAACGCCGGAAGGACGGCTCCCGGCTGCCGGACTTGGTCCAGAGCTGGCGTCATCAAGGAAATAACGGCTGGCCACCGAATCGATTTCCCGGCCTTCGCGCAAGTCGCCGCCGAGCCCATCGACAATCATCACGCGCCTGCGCAAATAAAATGCGACCGGTGCGGCCGCCTCGAACGGTTCCATGATTACGACGGCGCCAGCAGTTGGCCGGTCCGCGCGATTTCACGCGCGATCTCGGCGTACACGCCTGCGCCGAAATCGTAATAGTCCGGACCGCGGGCGGCCCATCCAAACCACGCCGGGCTGCCGATTCCGATCAACTACAAATCGGCGGCGCGGGCCCGTCCGCCCTCAGAGATTTTCATCGAAACTTTTGATTGCGTGCGGAAAAATCAGGCCGAGCAGGATGCGGCAAATCATATTGCCGGCGCTGATCGCGAGCGAGACCGTAAGCACGTCGGCGGCGGGCGCGAAGTTCCTGAAGCACATCACCATCGCGGCTTGTTCCGAACCAAGGCCGACCGGCGTCAGCGGCAGGCTCGCGATCAGGAGAATCACCGGAGCCAGCGCAAGAGTCATCGTTAACGGAACCTGCAAGCCAAAGGCGCGCATTTCGAAGTAGAGCGCAAACCCCTGAAACCCGAAGATCGCGGCGCGGATCAGCGCCAGCGAAACATAGTGGCGCGGCCGTGCGGTGCGGAAGGCGCCCATCGCGGGAAGGTCGTAGATTCGCCGCATCCAGCGCGTGCGCGGCCGGCCGCGCATCCAGAACCATGCGACCAGCCAGAGCGCGGCCAGCAACACGATCAAATACAGGCCGAAACGCCGCAGCGCCGATTGCGGAGCGATCATCAGGCCCGCCAGCGCCATCGCGATCATCACCTGAAAGTCGATCATGGCCTGGAACAGCAGCGTGCAGGCTCCGTCGAGCCAATGCGCCGATTTGCGTTTTTTGAGGAAGACGATCAACGCTCCGCTGCCGACAGCGACATTGACGAGTTGAAGAAAATATTGCGCCGCGTTGGCCGCGAGCGTTTCGCGAAACGTCGTGCGGCCGTGAAAATAGGTGAACAGGCGCGAAAAGAGCAGCGTTTCTCCGAAAAACCATCCGGCGAACGCAAGCGTGACCGTCGCCGTGAACAGGCCGATTCGGGCGCGCGCCAGCGCGCCGAGCAGCGCCGCGAGCGGAACGTCGCGCGCGATCGCCACGATGATCGCCAGTGCGGCCAGATAGGAAAGAACGGTGCGCGCGCGCGATCCGAACCGGGCGGGACGCGCCGGCAATTCGCCCGATGGGGTTTCCAGGCGCTCCGCCGTGGCCGCCTCCGCCGACTTACGCATGGCGCGCGTTCACCGAATCGTGCAATCCCGCCATCGCATCGTCGCCATCGCCGCTCGCCGTCAGGCCGGGCGCCGCGATTCCCGATCGTCCCGCCGCCCGCCGGTAAACCTCCATGGTCTGCCGCGCCGCCCGCTCCCAGGAAAAACGCCGCGCATTGCGCCGTCCGGCCGCGATCAATCCTGCGCGCATCGTTTCATCGTGCAGCAGGTCCGCAAGCGCCGCGCCGAAATCGCCGGCATCGCCGGGATCGAAATACCGCGCCGCCGGCCCCGCGATTTCGGGCAGCGCCGCGCGCGCGGAACATGCGACGGGAACGCCCGCCCGCATCGCTTCTATCACCGGCAAGCCAAATCCTTCGTAGAGCGATGGAAAGGCGAGCAGGCGCGCGCCAAGTATCAATTGGCGCTTCACGCGCTCGCTAACATACCCGGTGAATACGACGCGATTCCCGATGCCGAGTTCGCGCGCCAATTCCGGCAGCGGCTTGCCGCTCATCGGAAGGTGGCCGATGATCACCAATTGGCAGTCGTCCGCGGCCCTCAGCCCGGCGAAAACGCGCATCAACCCGGCCATATTTTTATGCGGGTTGATGCTGCTGAAAGCCGCCAGATAGGGCGGTCTGGCGGCCGCTGGCATGCCGGATTCCGGAATCGCCGCCTCCGCCGGCGCGTAAGCGCCGCCCACGCCGTTGTGCACGACGAACAGGCGATCGCCTGACATCTTAAGTCCCGCCATAATTTCGCGCCGGCTGAATTCGCTTACGGTAATGATGGCGCTGGCGCGGCGGGCGGAAAGCCTGACCAGCGCCCGCGCGATCGCGCGTTGCGCCGCGTTCGCCGCCTCGGGCAGGGCTTCGAAATTCATGTCGTGCAAGGTCATCACGGTTGGACAGCGCGCGCGCAGCACCGTGGTGTCGAGCGGCGAATGAATCAGCTCCACCCCTTCGCGCGCCGCCCGCCATGGCAAATAGAATTGCTCGCCGAAGATGCGCGTCAGGGCCAGCGAGCGGACGTTCCACCGCGCCGAAAAATCGCATCGCACGCGCCGGCAATTGGGGCCGAGCGCGGCGAAGGTCTGATGGTTTTCGCGATTGGTGAAGAGCAAAAATTCGTCGGCGCCGCGTAATTGGCCGAATCCATGGACCAGGCCCCGCAAATAGGTTTCGCCGCCACCAATTACTCCTGGCAACAGGCCGAGCGCGTTGATGCCAATTTTCACGCAGGCACTCCCTCAGAAAACGCGCGGCAAGCGTTAGTGCGCGCAACTTTCGCGTCGGTCAAATAAACGCTGTCGTCGTTGCGCTGTCAAGGTAAGTGCGCGCGAAATTGGTATTGGTTGCGCAGGCGAACGTGGAAAGCGATAATGAATATCACTACTAATCTCATTTGAATCCCGGACCGCGCTAGGACGTACCTTAAATAAAAAGTATCGTATAAAAGAGAGATTGTATCGGTGGCGCGGGTGGAAATTCCGGCATTCGATTGTTTCAAGTCAACGCGACGATGCCGCCAATACGAGAATATAGCATAAATAAGCGAATATCAAGATGATTAAGACAGCGATAGCGGCGGATGTGCGCGTTCGCGATGGATTGCGGCGATGAAGATAACGCGCGGTTGGATGGCGGCTGCGTTCTGGTGCGGGTTGGCGGCCGGCGGCGCATGCGGATGCGCGAATGTGTCGGCAAAGGACGCCGATGCGCGCCCGTTTTACCAGCAGCCTTACGAAGTCGCTTCGCACGGCCGCAAGGATTGGTGGGATCGGATTGTCGAGCTCGATCCGAGCGGCGTTAAGGTCGCGATATCGCCCGAGTACAAGAAAGATCCGCCCGAACGGATTGCCGTGCTGCCTTTTGTCGACGACGGCAGCGCGCAATACGTGGTCGATAAACTGCCGATGACCGATCGGAACAAGGCCGAGCGCGAACGCTGGGCGTGGACCGACGCGCAGCGGCTGCGGCTCTATATGGTGGGCTATCTCGCGCAACGCGAATTTACACTGATCAATCCGATCGGCATCGACGCGGTGCTGGCCAGCCACGGAATCGACGACGGCGCCGAGCTGAACCGGATAAGTCCCCAGCAGTTGGGCGCATGGCTGGGCGCGGACGCGGTGGTCTACGGCGAAGTCACGCACTACGAGGGTTTCTACCTGTTCCTGGTGTCGGCCGAGCAGGTCAGCATCCACGGCCGGATGGTCTCGACCCATGACGGCAAGACGCTGATCGAGTTCAGCGGCGGCCGCTATCATGTCAATCCGATGCCGGCGATCGATCCGATCGACATGGCGATCAATTCCGCGCAGACGCTGATCGACATGCGCGACGTGAATATCGCGCGGGCGGAGGACGAAGCCTGTCGCGAAGTCGTGGTGCGGATTCCGCGCTCGCAGATTCTGGAGCGGCGGCTGGCGGATGAAGCGCTCGCGCAGAGCAGCGACGCGCCAACGGTCCAGACGCTCGCGCCGCCGGCCGCGCCTCCTGCGGCGCTGGCGCCGGTCAATGCCCTCGAATTGCCGCCGGTCCCGCCGGCGCGAGCTACTTCGGCCAATTGAACGAAAGGATTCCGGCCATGGCGATGCGGTTCGCGGCGGTCGCCGCGGCGCTGGGAATGATTTTGATCGTCTCGGGATGCACGCCGGGGCGGAAAGGATCACGCCGCTGACGCGCGCGGATTTGCAACAGGACGTGCGGTTGGCGCGCGAGCGCGAAGCGCGCTTCAATCAAGTCTATTCAAACCCCGACGCCTATTCGCGCAGCGATCGGAATTTAGCCGTATGGAATCTGCCGCCGATCGCGGTTCCCAGGGAATGCATCAAGCCGGGCACGGAGACGAGCCTTGATTGCATGCGCTACGCCGCGCGGCTTCACGCCGTTCTGTTTTTCATTCAGGCGGCTGATGAGAGCGTGGCTGATTCGGGGTGGGTAAATTTTCCTCTGACGACCTTTGCAAATCCGGACGGCTATTGAGCGAATTCCAATGGCGGCTCGAGCAGGCTTCGTGTTATTTGCTCTGTTGTACTTACCGGGGTGCATCGATAATCGCGCCCACGTTACGCCACCGACGGTCGCTCAATTGGAACAGACCGTTCGCCTCGCGCGCGAACGCCAGCAACGATTCGATCAGGTTTACGCGAATCCCGATAAATTTTCCCGCCGGCAGCGCGCCGACGCGATTCTCGATCTTCCGCCGGTTCCAGTGCCCAGAGAATGCCTGGCGGACGGATCCGAATCGCAGCCGGATTGTATCCGTTACGCCGGACAGCTCTACGCGGGTAGCTTTTACGCCGGCGAGGAAGCGGGCTTTTATTCGATGCCGTACGAATTCGGATTGTTCGCTGTCAAATAAAGAATTCTGAATGATTGTCCGGAGCGGCCGTTCAAGCCGGAATCCGGAATATTGCCAGCTTTGGACCACTATAATAGTTTCTGGATGTACGCAGGGACTACTGATGGGCGAGGCGGCGCAAAAGTACGAGGATTTTATCGAGACGCCGTTCGAGGGCTGGCGGATCGATCCGGACAAAGTCCGCGAGCTGTCGCGGCTCTCGCCGGCGCGCGCCGTTTTTCATATCGCGCTCGAATGGGCGATCGTCTTCGCCACGATTTATCTGTCACGCGGCGTCGCCAACCCGATGCTTGCGATTCCGGCCTATCTGCTTGCGGTGGTGATTATCGGTTCGCGCCAGCACGCGCTGCTGCTGATGATGCATGAGGCGGCGCACTGGCGGATGTTCGAGCGCAAATGGCTCAACGATCTCGTCTGCGAGCCGTTCGTGACGTGGCCGGTGCTGGTTTCATTGAGAGCGTTCCGCCACACCCATCTCCAGCATCACAAGTATCTGAATCTGCCGGTTGACGGCGATTTGCAAAAGAAGTTCGCGGATCCGGACTGGCATTTTCCGGTTCCGCGCGGGCGGCTCGCATGGTCGCTGCTCCGGCAGTTCACCGGCCTTGGAATCTGGTACGCGATCAAGATCATGCGCTACGGCAACGCCGATCCGGCGGCGTCGGGGCAGACGCCGCTCTATCGCGCGGTTCGGATTGGCTATTATATTTGCGCGCTGGCGCTGATTATCTATTTCCGCGTCTTCCTGCTATTCCTTGCGTACTGGATGGTTCCGCTCGCGACCTGCATGATCGCGTTCAACAAGATGCGCGTGCTGTCGGAGCATCCGCCGATCGAACGCGCCACCGCCTACGATACGATCCTCGAATACAAACTTGGACCGCTCGAGCGAATCCTGTTCGAGCCGAAGAACTGCTACTACCATATCGAGCATCACAGCTACCCCAGCGTGCCGTTCTTCAATCTGCCGAAGCTGCATCGCGCGATGCTGGCGAACGGAAAATACCACGCGGCGCTCAAGCCCGTCACGTATTGGGAGATGCTCAAGACGCTGACCGCCTGATCGCGGCCGGCGTCTTTAGACCGTCTGGAAGAGCGTGCGGCCGTTATCGACCTTTTTCTTCGCGCGCCCCTCGACGCAGGCCAGTTCCAGATGAGCTAGCGTTTCGAACGTCGCCGCCATCACGTGGAAAATCGGCCGCTCCTCGTCGCCGAAGACCTGCGACGCGACCTCGTAGGCGCACTGCGGCTTGCGCCGAATCAGGTCGAGCATCTCGGCCTCGCGGTAGCGATGATGCTCGATTAGCTGGTTGGCGCGATGGCGATGGTCGTGATAGACGGCGCCGTGGGCGGGCAAAACGTGCTCGACGTCGAAGCGCTGCACCTTGAGTTGCGAATTGATGAAATCGCCGAGCGGGTTGGCCGGGCCGCTCGGATAGACGCCGACGTGTGGAGTGATCTTGGGCAGCAGATGGTCGCCGACGATCAGCACCTTTTCCTTGCGCAGATAGATCACGCAATGGCCGGGAGCGTGGCCGGGCGTCCAGATGATTTCAAGCTCGCGGTCGCCAATCATCACCACGTCGCCGTCGTTGAGATAGCGATCGGGAGTGGGCACGGGATTGTACTGGTCGGTGCCCATCCAGATCGGACGCATCCCTTCGATCGGATATTTGTCGACGGGAAAGCCGTGGGTTTGGAAAAACGCCATCGCGTCGGGATTCTGCGACGGCGGCCCCAGCGTCAGCATCCGGTTGACCCGTTCCTGCTCGAGGCGATGGAGCAGGGTGGTTGCGCCGCTGCGCCGCTTGATCGTCGCCGACGTGCCGAAATGGTCCACGTGATGATGTGTGCCGATGACCACGTTGATGTCTTCGAGCCGGATTCCGACCTGGCGGCAGGCGTCTTCGAGCGTGGCGACGCTGTCCGCCGTGTTCATGCCTGTGTCGATCAACGCCCACGCGCCGTGACAATCGACCATATAGACATTGACGATCGTCGGCCGCATCGGCAGCGGCAGAAAAACTTCGTAGATGCCGGATTGAACCTCGGCGACTTTTGCTGGCATAGAAGTGGACTTTCCAGACCGCCTATTGCGAAGTGATCGCGAAAACCGTCGATCCGGCGCCTTTGCGGTCCATGCTAATTGGATTCCCGCCGGTTATCGGCCGCGCGCGCCCGGCTTGGGCGGCGGTCCGGTCCGATTCGGCGCAATCCGCGTCATTCGTGCAATTGGTCCTTCACCAGAAACGTGGCCTTAATCGCCACCCGCCATCGCGAAACCTGGTTGTTCTCAACCGCCGCCGAAATATCCTCGATATGGACGTGGTTGATGCCGGAAATCGTCACGCCGGCGCGCGCCAGGGCGAGCTGCACGGCGTCTTCGATGGAATTTGATGATATTCCAACCAGCTCGATAGTTTTCTCGACCATAGCAAGCGCTCCTAATCCATGATAGCAGCGCCACTGCGGTTTGACGCGATCGCGCGACGGGCGATAGGTTGGGCGCTGCGCGCCATTAGCGCATAAGGCAGCCGCAAAGACAAGGCGGCTCGGGTTTCGGTGCGTCTCAAGAACCAGAGCGGGAGGTTGCGATGAGTTTTGACAAGGCGTCCGTGCGCAAAGTGCTGGAGATGGTCAAGGCGCAGGGGCGCGGCGCGCTCGCGCCCGACGAATGCCGGCCGGTATGCGCGGCGTATGGAATCCCGCTGCCGACCGAGGCGCTGGCGAAATCTACGGCCGAGGCCGCGAAGCTCGCGGCGGGTGTCGGCTATCCGGCCGTGATGAAGATTGTTTCGCCCGATATTCTCCACAAGACCGAGGCCGGCGGCGTAATCGTGGGCGTGGGCGACGCGGCCGCCGCCGAACGGGCCTACGAAAAGCTGGTCGCCAACGCGAAAGCGTACAAGGCCGATGCGCGAATCGAAGGCGTGCTGATCCAGCGGATGCTCTCCGGCGGACACGAGGTGATCGTCGGCGCGCTGACCGATCCGAGCTTCGGCAAAGTCGTGGCGTTCGGGATGGGCGGAGTGCTGGTCGAAGTCCTGAAGGACGTGACTTTCCGCCTTGCGCCGGCGGGCGCGGCCGACGCGCTTTCGATGATCGACGGAATCGCCGCGGCGGAAATTCTGCGCGGGGTCCGCGGCGGCGCGCCGATCGATCGCGCGGCGCTGGCGCGGATTATCGTCGCGGTCGCGCAACTGGCCGCCGACTTTCCCGAAATCCGCGAAATCGATCTGAATCCGGTTTTCGCGCGGTCCGACGGCGCGACCGCCGCCGACGTGCGGATAATCGTGGATTTTTCCCCGCTCCGCGAACGCTACCGTCCGTCGCAGGCGGAGATTCTGGCCGCGATGAACCGGATCATGCGGCCCGACGCGGTCGCGGTGATCGGCGCCTCGCCGGAGGACGGCAAAATCGGCAACTCCGTGATGAAGAACCTGATCAACGGAGGTTATCAGGGCGCGATCCATCCGATTCATCCGAAGGTTCCGGAAGTGATGGGGCGCAAGGCTTACAAAAGCGTCAAGGAGATTCCGGGGCCGGTGGACGTCGCCGTCTTCGCGATACCGGCGCCGCTGGTCGCCGGCGCGCTCAAGGAATGCGGCGAGAAGAAAATTCCGGGCGCGGTGCTGATTCCCTCGGGCTTCGCCGAAACCGGCAACGTTGAATTGCAGGAACAGATCGTCGCGATCGCGCGCGAGTACAACGTCCGCCTGATGGGGCCGAACATTTACGGCTTTTACTATACGCACAAAAATCTCTGCGCGACCTTCTGCACCCCATACGACGTCAAGGGCAAAGCCGCCCTCTCGTCGCAGAGCGGCGGCGTCGGGATGGCGATAATCGGCTTCAGCCGGTCGGCGCGGATGGGCGTTTCGGCGATCGTCGGGCTGGGCAACAAATCGGATATCGATGAGGACGACCTGCTGACCTTTTTCGAGCAGGATCCGAATACCGAAGTCGTCGCGATGCATGTCGAAGACCTCAAGGACGGCCGCTCGTTCGCCGAGGTGGCGCAACGGGTCTCGAAAAAGAAGCCGGTGATCGTGCTCAAGGCCGGACGCACCGCGCTGGGCGCGCGCGCCGCGAAATCGCACACCGCCGCGCTCGCCGGCAACGATCGGATTTACGACGACGTGCTCCGCCAATCAGGCGTGGTGCGCGCGATGGCGCTGAACGACATGCTGGAGTTCGCGCGATGCCTGCCGATCCTGCCCGCGCCGAAGGGCGAGAATGTGCTGATTATCACCGGCGCGGGCGGTTCGGGCGTGCTGCTTTCGGACGCTTGCGTCGATAACGGACTCAGCCTGATGGCGATGCCGCCGGATCTTGACGCCGCCTTCCGCAAATTTATTCCGCCCTTCGGCGCCGCGGGCAATCCGGTCGATATCACCGGCGGCGAGCCGCCGGCGACTTATCGCAACACGATCGCGCTCGGACTCGACGATCCGCGCATCCACGCGCTGATTCTCGGCTACTGGCACACGATCATCACGCCGCCGATGGTCTTCGCGAAGCTGGCAGCCGAGGCCGTGGAGGACGCGCGGCGGCGCGGCATCGTCAAGCCGATCGTCGCTTCGCTGGTCGGCGACGTCGAGGTCGAGCAGGCGAGCGCCTATCTCTTCGATCGCGGCATCCCGGCCTATCCATACACGACGGAGAAGCCGGTCGCGGTGCTGGGCGCGAAATACCGATGGGCGCGGGCGGCGGGAATCGTCGCCGCGGAATGAACTGCGACGCCCGGGCTAGTTTTTCAGCCAGGCAATGATGCGCTGATGGATGCCGACGGGATCGGCGGCGGCGTAATTGTGTCCGCCTTCCGGAATCATGAAAACTTCCGCCTGCGGAATCCGCTCGGCGAGCAGTTTGGCGTTGGCCGGCGGGACCAGGATGTCCTTCTCGCCGTGGACGATTAGCGTCGGACATTTTATCTGGCCGAGACGGTCGCTGGCGTCGAACTGCATGATCCCGGCAATCATGCGGTCCGCCGTTTCGGGCGGCGTCGGCGGCGCGAGCTGCATCCCGGCCAGCGTCAGCGCCTTGATTTCCGGATGCGCCAGCGTGAATTCGGGCGGATAAAGCAGCGGGATGATCATGTCGAGCGCGAAATTCGGATCCTTCGCCATCATCCGCGAACCCTCGATCAGCATCTGCACGACCTCATCCGCGGCGCGCACCGCCGTCGCTCCGCCCGCCATCGTGCAGCCAAGGATCACCTTTTCGACGCGCTCGGGATGACGCAGCGTCAGCTCCTGCGCGATCATTCCGCCCATCGAGACGCCGTAAACGCGCGCCCGCCCGATCCCCATCGCCGCGAGCAGGCTGGCGGCGTCGTCGGCCATGTCGGGAATCGTGTAAACGCCGTCGGGGCGGTCCGACGAGCCGGTTCCGCGATTGTCGAAATAGATGCACTGGAATCCGGCCAGAAACGGCAGCATCGGGGCCCACGCCGCGCCCGGCATCCCGAAACCCATGATCAGCAGGAGCGGTTCGCCCTGTCCGAAAGTTTCGTAGTTCAGCGTGATCGCGCCGGCTTTGATTTTCGGCATCGCGGCAATCTTCCTTCCGTTCGGCAGGGCGGTCGCCAGCGATTATAGCTGATTCAGAGGGCGCGCGCCCGCGACGAATTTGCTTAGGCGTGGTCCACGCCGCGCCCGCCGACGGGTTCGCTAGCGCAGCGTGGATTGGTCGCCGTAGCCCGCATTCGACGACCGCACGGTCGTCGGTTTGGCGCCCGCATAAGGCGCGATCATCCTGACCGGAGCCGTTGGCGCTGGCGATCCGGTGTCCGGCTCCATCGCATTTGGATTCGCGGGCATCTTGAATGGCGCGAACGTATTCGGCGGCAGCAGCGCGGCGTTCGAGGTTTCGCCGAAATAGCGCACGTCGGTGTCGCCGCTGAGCGCCGGCGTCAGCGGCGTCTGCGTCGCAAGGTGATGCAGCGGCCGGGCCACGCCCCATTCCAGAGCGTAACCGAATGGCGCCAGCGTATAGCTGAAAATCTGCAGCAGCTGGCCGTTATCGACGTCGTTGTATGGCGGCGGGCCCCATGCGGTATCGTCGTCGCCGTCAAACTGCGCGTGCGCCAGAGCCGGCAGGCTCAGCAAAACCATCGCCGCCAATGCTATCAACGCGCGTTTCATACGATAATCTTGAGGCGGCGGCGCCGCCGATGTCAATGCCGCGGCATGACCCGCATTCGGCCGCGCCCCGCGCCTCCGCGATGCGTCATTACGAATTCCGTCCCGCCCGCCGCGCGCTCGCCCCGACCGGCGGCTTTCTCAGCGGTTTCGCCTATTCGCTCAATCCTTATATCGGATGCGCTTTCGGCGCGGCCGGCGGATGTCCCTTCTGCTACGTGCGCGCGCGGCCGGTCGCCGGCGCGAGGCCGGGCGGATGGGGCGCATGGGTGATCGCCAAATCCAATCTTTCCGAATTGCTTGAAAAGGAACTGCACGCGCTGCAACGCGCCGGCAAACTCGCCGCAACCGCCATCTTCATGTCCAGCGCGACCGATCCGTATCAGGGAATCGAGCGGCGCGCCCGCCTCACCCGCGACGCGCTCGCGATCATCGCGCGCTTTCCAATCCGCCGCTTGCTCGTGCAGACGCGCAGTCCGCTCATCGAGCGCGACCTGGATTTGCTTGCCGCGATGAGCGGGCGGGCGATCGCTTCAATCACGCTCGAAACCGACGACGAACGGGTGCGCCGCGCCTTCACGCCGACCTCGCCGTCCGTCGCGCGCCGGCTTGCCACCTTGCGGCGATTGCGTTCGGCGGGAATTCCGACGCAGGTCGCAATCGCGCCGATGCTGCCCAACGATCCAGAGCGCTTCGCCGCGCTTATCGACAATGCGGCGGACAGAGTCGTTGTCGATACGCTGTTCGACGGCGACGGCGCGTCCGGCCGCCGTTCCAAAGCGCTCGGGATGGAGCAACTATTCGCGCGGCTCGGTTACGCGGGATGGTTCCATCCCGGCGCCGAGCGAGAACTGCTCGCCGCGATGCGCCGCCGGCTTGGCCCGGACCGCGTGCTCTTCAGTCAACCCGGCTTCAACGCTATATGAGTATTCAATTGGAAAGGATCGGGGACCAAACAAGTGAATTCGATGCCAATGGACTGGTTGTGGACCTTTTTGACGATGTTAGGCACAGGAGCAACCGCTGTCATCATATATTGGCAGGCCAATTTGCTGAGGGCGCAAAACCAGGTTGATGCCCTCGTGCAATTGAATTTGGCATGGGATTCTCGTGAGACCTGCCGCTTGAGAACCGCATGGGCCTCCGACCCGGAGGATTTCGGAGCGGTGGAGGCCGTTCTTGAATTTCTCGAAGAGTTTGCCGCTCTGGCTGGGCGCAATGTCTTTGACGAGGATTTAATCTGGGATTCGACGCTTGGCTGGTATGCGGCGCGCTATTATTTCTACAATCATGAGAACGGAATGATCGATCGGCTGCGCGCGGACTGGCTGGATGACAAGCTTTATGAAAATTTGGGGAAATTGTGGGAACACTACGAAAACCGCGAAGATAAAGGCGTTTCGGAGGGAAAGAGTTGTTTTATTGAAAAATTACGGCGGACCAGAGAGAAATTCTTAAACGACGAAAAGGCACGTTATGCGCGTCGTTTTCCCGAAAGTTCTGATTGAACTCAACCCCTCCGTCATTGACGGCGTCGGCGTGTTTGCGGTCGCTGCTTTCGAGGAGCGCCAGCGCATTGCCGAGGGAATTCACGAAGCGGAATATCGGCGGCTGATTCCCTGGAGCCACTTCGCCGCTTACGAAGAAAATCTTCAGGAGAAAATCCGCGCCTTCTGCATCGGCACGCCCGAGGGTTTCCTTCCGCCTGACAAGCTCGATTTCAACCGGCTGACGATCGAATGGTATCTGAACCATTCTTGCGACGGGAACGTCGGCTTCGACGAACGCGGCGATTTTATCGCCCGCCGCCGCATCCCACGCGGCGAGGAACTGACCTACGACTACGGCTTGGCCGAATCGAATCCGCGATTTCGCATGCGATGCCGATGTGGCGCGGCGAATTGTCGCTCAATCATCACGGGCGACGATTGGAAGGATGCGGAATTCAGGGAGCGCAATCTTCCCTACATGCTGCCGCGGCTGCGGCGGATTAAATATGGTGAAGAAATAATTGAAACGCCACGCCGCCGCGCCGCGTCTCATCGGCCTTAGCGGGCGGAGGGTTGCGCGCCGCGGATCAGATGAATCGCGCCGACCAGGATAATCGCGCCCACCACCGCCATTGCGATAAATCCGATCGCGCCGAACGGCCGCTCGATTCCGAGCTTGCCGAACACCCACTGTCCGATCACCGCGCCCACCAGACCCAGCACGATATCGCCGGCGAGGCCGTAGCCGCCTGTGCGCATCAGTTTTCCGGTCAGCCAGCCGGCGATCAGGCCCGCGATCAATATCCCCAACAGATGCACGAAATCGGCCTCCTCGGCTTCGCCGCGATACTCCCGAATTATGCGCCCGGCTCGGTCACGTAAGCGCCGATCGGAAGGACTGCCGCGCCTTCGCGAATCGGCACGCATGCGGGCGGAAATTCCTGCTCGACCTCGATTTGCGCGGCGTCGAGCCGGTCGAGAAATCGCTCCAGGTTGCGCATCGCTCCCGTCGGCAGATCGTGCAATACGACCAGCGACCACGGGCGCGATGCGATTTCCTTAAGCGCCCGATCGACCCAGCCGTCGGGATCGTCCCAATCGTGCGGCACGCAGTTCCAGAGCACGCAGGTGTAGCGCCCCGCGGTCAGATAATCCACCGCCTCGCGGCTGAGCAGGCAGCGATCGAGGCGGCCTCCCCCGCCGAACGGACGGAACAGCCGCTCTGGACGGGTCAGCGCGCCGAGCGCCTCCTGCGCACGGCCGATTTCGATCTCCGCCGCGCCCGCGTCGCGCCGTTCGCCGAGGGGCACGGTATGCGTCAGGCTGTGGTTGCCGATCCAGTGGCCGGCGTCGCGCGCCCGTTCGGCGAGCCGGCGCCGGCCCGCATCGGCGAGCTTCTCTCCAATCACGAAGAAGGTCGTCAGCAGCCGCCGTTTGCGCATGATATCCAGCACGCGCGGCGTGACCTCGGGCTCCGGGCCGTTATCGAAACTGAGCGTAACCTTGCTCATGGCGAAGGCGCTCCTGGCCGATTAATGCGCCGCGCGGACTTGGATGCGGCGCGAACCGGTCACTTCTTCTGTTCCATCGGCGCGTTGCAGCACTTGATCGTTCCGGTCCCGCCCTTGGTGACGATCACCTGCGAGCCGCATTTGCCACAGATATAGACTTTGCCCAGTTGATTAGCCATTTCGTTCGCTTGCTCCCAATTTACGAAATTCCGCCTACGCCCCCTTGAACAGCGGTTTGCGCTTGTTCAAAAAAGCCGCCACGCCTTCGGCGCGGTCGGCCGTGGTTTGTAGCAAGGCGTACAAGTCCTCTTCAAGCCTGATACCCTGCTCGATCGTCATATCGGCGCCCTTGCGCACCGCATCCTTCACCAGCCGCATCCCGAGCGGCCCGCGGCTGCGCAGCACGCCGAACAGCTCATCCGCGACGCGCTTCAGCTCCCGCCGGTCGCGCGCCAGATAGGTCGCCAGCCCCAGCCGCATCGCCTCGGCGCCGTCCAGCGCCGCTCCGCCCAGCAGCATCCGGAAGGCGTGCGCGGCGCCAATCAGGCGCGGCAGCCGCTGCGTGCCGCCGAAGCGCGGCAGCGCGCCGCGCGCGAGCTGGGTCATCGTAAAGCGCGCGTCCTTGATGGTCGCGCGCAAATCGAGCGCCAGCGCCAGCTCCAGCGCCTCATCGCCGATATCGCCGTTGACCAGCGCGACGGTCGGCTTGCCTATCCGCGCCAGCGTCTCCACCAGCTCCGCATCGGCGTCCGGGTCGAAGCCGGGCGCGAAAACTTCGCCGTCGCCGGTAATCGCGAGCGCCGCGATCTGGTCGTCGTCCTCGACCGTTTCGGCCAGATCGATCAGCTCGTGCGCCATCGAGCGGCTTATCCGGTTCGCCGCGGCGGGCCGCGACAGGGTCGCGACCATCACACCGTCGGCGAGCGCGAGTTCGACCGCCCCCGGCCCGCTATCCGCAACCTTGCGCGCGATCGCGCGGGGCTTCCGCCGGCGAGGAGTCATCGTGGAGATCGGACGCCGCGGCCGGCTCAAGCGTCGGCCTTCTGGCGCGCGTGCAATTCCTTGCGCAGGATTTTACCGAGCGCGTTTTTCGGCAGTTCCGCGATAAATTCGATATTCTCCGGCCGTTTGAAGCTCGCCAGCCGCGTCTTGCAAAACTCCTGAATCTCTTTCGCGCCGGCCTTCCGCCCCTCGCGCAGCACGACGAAGGCTTTGATCGTCTGCCCCCATTCCACCGAAGGCTCGCCGATCACCGCCGCTTCTTCGACCGCCGGATGGCTCATCAGGACGGTCTCGATCTCCGCCGGCGCGATATTTTCGCCGCCGCGGATAATCATGTCGTCCTTGCGGCCGGCGAAGAAGATGTAACCCTCCTCGTCGAGCCAGCCGAGGTCGCCGGTCGCGCGCCATCCGTCCGCGAGCGCGGCGTCGTCCTTGCGTCCCGCATAGCCCTTCATAATTCGCGGCGTGCGGATAATGATTTCGCCGACCTGTCCGGCGGCGAGGAATTGGCCGTCTTCGTCGCGCACCCGCACTTCAACGTCGGGCAGCGGCTTGCCGATCGAATTGAGCCGCTTGAGCTTGAGTTCGACCTGTTCGGGCGTGCCCTCGATCCGATGGTCGTCCGGGCCGAGCACGGTCAGCGACGAGGTGGTTTCGGTCTGCCCGTAAGCGTTGACGAAGCCTACATTTTTCGGAAACGCCTCGATCGCCCGGCGGATTACCGCCACCGGCATCGGCGCTCCGCCATAGGCGAGGTTGGTGAGCGACGAAAAATCGGTGCTGGCGAAGGCCGGATGGTCAAGCAGTTGCTTCATCATCGTGGGCACGACAAAGGCGTGCGTGACCTTCTCGCGCTGCACCAGTTCGAGCCAGTTGGCCGGCTCGAACTGCGGCATCACGATCATTTTTCGGCCGGTCCAGAGGTTGGTCATCATCGCGGTCGTGCCGGCGATATGGTAGAACGGCGCGCACACCAGAAAAACGCCCCGCTCGGTTCCATCGGCCATCTCGACGTTCGCCGTCACGTAGGCTGTAAAATCGTGGAAGCTCAGCATCACGCCCTTGGGCAGTGAAGTCGTGCCGCTGGTGTACATCAGGACGGAAACGTCCTCTTCCTCGATTTCGGTCTCGGTTTCATCGGGGTCGGCTTTGGCGGCGAGATCGGCCAGCCGGGCCAGCGCGCCGTCGCCCTCGCCGACCGCCATGCATTTGACGCCGTTGAGCTTGGGATGGATCCGCTTGACGAGGTCGAGATAGCGATCGCCGGCCAGCAGCAGCCGCGCGTTCGCGGTGTTGATCATATATTCGAGTTCGGGGTCCTTGGCGCGATAGTTGAGCGGCAAAAAGGTCAGGCCGGCTTTGGCGGCGGCGTAGTAGCTGGCGATATAAAGGTGCGAATTGGTGTCGAGGATGGCCAGCACGTCGCGCGGCTTGAGGCCCTGCTGTCTGAAGACGCCGGTCAGCCGGGCGACCAGGTCGTTCAGTTCGCCGTAAGTGAGCCGGTTCTGCCCAAAGACCACGATTTCCTGCTCGGGCGCGATCGAGCCAGGGATCGAAATGAAGTTGACGGTGTTCACGGACTAATTACCTCCTGCGCGGCGATGGCCGCATGGCCGCCGCCTTGCCCAACGGCGCCTTCAAAAAATTGCCGAGCCGGGCGGCGAGCCGCCGTTCAAGCTCGAGGCCTTCCGCCAAACTGGCGTCGAGACCCTCCCAAACCGCAAATTTGGCGCAAGCGACCCGCTCGCGCGGCATCCGGCTCAGCGACCTGGCCATCCCAAGGGCGGTGCGATCGAGCGCCCGCCGCGGCACGACATCGGCGACCAAACCTATAAATAAAGCCCGATCCGCGTCAATCCACCGGCCGGTCAAATTCAAATCGAGCGCCCATCCGAACGGCAGCCGGCGCGCCGCGGTCTGCGTGCCGGCGACGCCCGGGATCATCCCAAGGCCGGTTTCGGGCAGACAAAAGCGTGCGTCGTCGGCCGCGATCGCGATATCGCACAGCAGCGCCATCTCCAGTCCGCCGCCGACCGTAAAACCATGGACCGCCGCGACCGTCGGCACCGCGAGGCCGCGCAAGCGGCCCCAGACGTCGCGCCGGAAACGAATCCATCGCGCCGCGATCGGCGAGGGCGCGCTGCCGAATTCGCTAACGTCGCCGCCGGTCGAAAAGGCGGGTCCGGCGCCGCGCAGCACCATCGCGCGGACTTCCGGATCGCGATGGACGGCGGTCAGCGCGGCGTACAGCGCGTCGCGCATCGCGACGTTATAGGCGTTCAACCGCTCCGGCCGGTTCAGGGTGATCAATGCGATCGCGCCGCGTTTCTCGAAAAGTACGGGTGGCGAGGGCGAAGCCTTTCGCGCCGCCGCGATAGCGGTCCTGGTCATCGATGAAAAACGGCGAAAACCCGAATACTGAAAAGAATCTAGTACGAATTATGGAGAATACAAGTTGGCCGTGTCGCTCTGCGCGATCGCCGGCCGGCCGCGTTCGTAAACCACTTTGCCGCCGATAATCGTGAGATCGATCGGCAGATTTGCGAGTTCGGCCGGCGCCACCGCCATCGGGTCGGCGCTCAGAACGATCAGGTCGGCCAGATATCCAGGCGTGATTTCGCCGGCGGCGAGGCGGCTCAGCCGCGCGGCCCGGTTCGAGAAAAGCTCGAAGGCTGTGGCGACCGGCAGCGCCTCCGCGGGCGCCAGCTCTTCGCCCTCGGCGCCGCGCCGCGTCACCGCGGCGGCGATCGCCGTCAGCGGCCGTGGCGGCGTGACCGGGGCGTCCGTAGCGGCGGCCAGTTCGACGCCCGCCTCGAGCAGGCCGCGGGCGCGATAGCGATAGGGCGTCAGACCGGGATCGGCGGCGTATTTCGCGGCACGGTAGTGGAGAAATCCGGGATTCGTCACGACCCACACGCCCATCCGTGCGATCGCTTCCGGATAGTCCGGCGGAATTACACCGCCATGCTCGACCCGGCACACCGTGCCTGCCGCCAGCCGCGGATTCATCTCTTTGCGAATCCGATGGACGGCGGTCAGGGCCGCGTCGATTTCATCCAGTTCGGTGGCGTGGAAAGCGGCGTCCAGACCGAGACTCAACGCTCGTCCAAGGTCGCGCGCCAGCCGTTCCGGCCGCGCGCGCGCCACGTCCATGAATTTCACTCCGGCCAGCCTGAGACCCGACGCATCGACGATCCGGCGCGCCTCGCTCGCGGCGTCGATAAAATTTTCGCCAAGCATCACGCCGGCGCGCTGGCGAATCGCGCCCGAGCCCACCATCCGCGCAAGCGCCGCAATCTGGTCGGGACCGTTGCGCACGGTGGCGTCGGTAAATGCCGTGATTCCGCCGGCGGCGAGCTCCCGGCTGAAGTTGCGCGCGCGCGCTTCCAGTTCCGCCGCCGTCACCAGCGGCAAACGGTCTGACAGCCACTGTTCCAGTCCGGCCACGAAGCCGCTCAAGCGGCCGTCCGCGGCGCGATCGAGCCAAACGCCCTCCGGCGGATGGAAATCGGGCGATTCGAGTCCCAGGGCGGCGATGGCGCGCGAATTCAACCACGACGCATGGAGCGTCTGATGGCGCAACCGGACCGGGTTGCGCGGCGCGGCTTGATCGAGTTCGGCGCGGGTTGGGCCGCGCCGCTCGGCGATCAACGCCTCGTCGCATCCGAACGCGCGCAGCCAGTTGCCCGGCGGAGTGCGGCCCGCCGCCAGCCGCAGCGCGGCGAAAAGATCGCCAAGCGTGCGGCATCGCCGCACGCTTGCGCCGGTGGCGGCGGCGGCGCCTTCCATGAAATGGAGATGGCAATCGATGAAGCCGGGCGCGACCGTCCGGCCATTGAGGCGAATCAGATGAGTGCTGGGACCTACGAGCGATTTAAGCTCGTTAAAGCTGCCATAGGCCATGATTCGGCTGGCCCCAACTGCCACCGAATCGCATTCGGGGTGACCGAAGACGCGGCCATCATGCAGCACCAGATCGGCTTTATCTTGGGCCATTGGCGCACCCGTCCCCCTTTCCTTGAATCGCGCGCGCCCTGCGCAAAATGTCGTTAGGGCGGCCGGCGGCGCACGATGGCGCGGGGCCGCCCTGACCGCGTCAGTCGGACGACGGTAGCGGCTTGGCCTCTTTCAATTTCATTTCGCCCTCGCAGCACTCAAGGGCGCCCGAACCGGCCTTGTTGCACAGCACTTCGGTGCCGCATTTTTCGCACATGTAACGCTTGCCGAGCACGTTAGCCATCGTTGTTTCCTCCATGCGGCGGGTTCACTGGCCCGGCCGCCAAACAAAATCAGACACGCCGAGTATCATTTCGGCGCTGCGGATAAAAGCCTTGAGACGTTATTGGAACGGCAACTCGCTCACGATGCCTGAAAACTCGCCATCGTCGGCGCGAACCGCGACCGTCGCGCCGGGGGTCCAGGCCGGTTGATGAATAATCGCAAGTCCAATCGCGCCGAAGCGCGGCGAACAGACCACCGAGGTCAGGCGGCCGGCCTCCTTTTCCTGATAAATAACGGCGGCGCCGGGCGCGGGCGGGCGTTCTCCGGCAATCCTGAGTCCGAATAGTCTTTTTCTGATTCCGCCGCGCGCCGTCGCCCGCTCGATCGTTTCCTGTCCGACGTAACATCCTTTGCTGAACGAAATCGCCGCTTCGAGCCGCGCTTCGAGCGCGATCGTCTTTTCGTTCGTATCGATTCCGACGCGCGCGCGGCCGTTCTCGACGCGGATGATTTCGAGCGTCTCGGGCGCCACCCGAGCCGTCTCCGGCCGGTCCGCAGCGCCCAGAATTTTCGCCGCCAGGCCATCAATTATCGTGCGTGGGGCGATTATCGAATAGGCCTGCATACCGTAGCGCGGCAAATTCGCGATGATCAGCCCGTCCGCCGTCACGTGCCGCCATTCCGCCAGGTCCGCCACGCTTGCGCCGGCGATCGCCGCCGCGGCTCGTCCGGAGAGCGGTCCTTCGAGATCGAGCACCGCCGTCTCGCCGAGCGTCTCGAACTCGACGTCGTCGGCCACCAACAGGCGTTCCAGATGATCCCGGGCGGCCGGCCACAGCCGGCGATCGGTTTCGATCAGCAGAGCGTCCGGCTCGGCGTACAGGAAAAGATCGGCGATCAAATGGGCGCGTTCGTTGAGAATCAGCGCCGGCGCGACCGCTCCCGCCGCGAGGCTTTTCACGTCCTGCGAGCACATCCCGTGCATGAACGCGACCCGATCGCTTCCGACCACGCGAATCAGGAGCCGATCGGCAAGCGGCGAGATTCCCGCGCCGTTGCGCAGCGCGAAATATTCGGCGTCGATCCGAGACTCCGGGAACGCGTTCAAGGCGCCTTGCTCCAGCGAACTCATGCGAGGGGTTTTCCGGCTTGCGAGAATATTAACCGCGCCAGAAAAAATTAACAGATTCGGCGCGCCCGCCACAACACCGCCGGCGCGAACCGCCTTGCCCGTTGCGGCCGGCGCGGCGCACGCGATTTCGATTCGTCAGAGCGGGTCTGCTAACGATCATTAAGATTTGGCGTATAATCATTTGGTTGGGATGATTTTGGGGATGCGATCCGGACCGACATCGCGCGGGCGGGAAATCTCCGCGCTCCTCAGGCGGCCAGCCGCCGCGCGCCGCTGGGGGGCCGCGTGGCTCGCCGCGATGCTGCTCGCCGCGGTATGCGCTTATGCCGTGACGCCAGCCCGGCAGGCCGCTTCGCTCAGCGATCAGGCGTTCGCGATGCTTTCCGGTTTGAATGCCGCGAGCGGCGGCGGAGCGCCGAATCCGGCGGTCGGGCCGATGGCGGTATTTGCCGGAGACGCGCAGACGCTCAGTCATGCGTTGGCGGCCGGCGACGGAGCGTCGGCCGCGTCCGCGATGGCGGCGCTGAAGGCCGATGAGCAATCCGTCGATGCCGCCGCCGGGGGCCATCCGCACGGGTTCGACGCGAATCAGTGGAATGCGATCAAGCGGCAAATGGCCGCGCTGGAAGCCGCCGTCCCGTCAGCCGCCGCCGCGCCGCGCGCCGCGCCTGCGCCCATTACGCCGCCGCCGGTCGCGCATACGGACGCCGGCTCCGCGGAAAAACCCGCCGCCGATTCCGCCTCCGGATTGGCGTCGAGCGGCGCGCCGCGGGTCGTGATCGAATCGCGCAGTCTCAACGGCGATACAGTGCGCATCAAGGGCTACATGCAAGGCTCCGATCTCTCTCGCGCGGGGCTGTTCGAGAACGGTCGCGAGTTGCGCGCGTTTCATATCGGCAAAGTCGCGGGCGAGGAACGCGTCAATTTCGACCTCGGATTGGGCAATCCCTCCTCAGCGACCACGATAAGAGTTTTCGATTCCGCGGGCCGGATGGGCGAAGCGTCGGTCCTGGAGCCGAGTTTGGGCGGCGAGGCGCCGCCGGCCGCGGCGTCGCCGGCGGCGGGCGCGAGCGAGGCGTCGAATGAGCCGGAAATTCCCGCGATGCGCCCGCCGCACGCGCCGGCCGAAGAAGCCGGCGTCGAGGTCGATCGCAATTCCCCGAATTCCGCGGCGGGCAATCTGGCGGTGATTCCCTCGTACGGCGCGCCGCGGCCGTCGCCATCGAAACGCCATACGATGGCGAGCCGGCTGGCGGATTTCCATATCGACGTTATCGCCGTGAATCAGGTCCAGGCGCAGCCGCCCATCTATGAAATCATCGGGCAGATTGAAGGGCGGGGCGTGAACCGCGCGGGAATTTATATCAACGGCCGCCTCGTTCATCGGATACCGGTTGCCGCCGCCGCGCCGTTGAACAGCTTCGATCAGCGCTTCACGCTCGAAGGCGGAGCGCCGACGATCCGCGCGTATGCGATGGGCGATCGATTTATCGAAACGCCGGTCGATCTGGGCAATTCGCTCGCGTCGGCCGAACCGATGCCGCCGGCCGTCGCCGCCGCGCCGATGACCGGCGGAGCGATGCTCGGCGGCGCGCCCGTCATGGCTGCGGGCGTCGCCATTCAAATTTCCGCCGTCGGCTCAATCTCGCCCACGCAGTCTGTTGTTTCCGGCGTGATCACCGGCAAGCGCGTCGTCAGCGCCGGGCTTTATCAGAATGGGATGCTGGTGCAGGCGATCGCGGTCCGCCACGGAATCGGCGCGATGATCGGTTCGCTCCTGCCCGGCTCGTCGAACAACGTGAATTTCAACGTCCGCTTCGATCCGCAAGCCGGTCCGGCGACGATCCGCGCCTACTCCGGCAATGGCGTGTACGCCGAACAGCCGGTCGTCGCGGGCGCCGCGAATAATCCCTACGCCGGCGGCATGACGACCTCCGGCGGTTCGTATTCCTACAGCGCGCCGCCCGTCGTAATGACGCCGTACAGCCCCTACGGCATGTCGCCCTATGGCGTGTCGCCCTACGGGGCGAGCCCGTACGGTTACGGCGCGTCGCCGTATGGCATGAGTCCCTATGGCATGAGTCCATACGGCTACGGCGCGTCGCCGTATGGAACATACGCGCCGGCGATGCCGCCGAACGGCGTGTATGCGAATCCCGGCGCGGCCAGTCCGTATTCGGGCGGAACTTTCGGCGCGCCGCCCATCAATCCCTACGCCCCGCCGACCAATCCCTTCTCAGGCCCGCCCGTCCGCTAACGCCACGCCGACGCCGGGTTGCGGCGGCGGGCGCGGTTGGATTATCATTCAGAGTTTACAGCCAAGCCGAGAGTTTAAGCATAATGTTGATTCAGGCGACGCAGCTACGGCCCGGAATGGTGCTCGAATACAATGGCGGCCTCTGGCGCGTGATGACTATCCAGCACATCACGCCCGGCAACTGGCGCGGGATGGTGCAGTCCAAGCTGCGCAATATCCAGACCGGATCGCAGACTGAAAACCGCTTCCGCTCCGAAGATCGCGTCGAGCGAGTCATCCTCGACCAGATCGAAATGGAATTCCTCTATCAGGAGGACAACGATTTCCATTTCATGAACACCGAGACCTACGACCAGATCACGCTGCCGAAGGATTTGATCGAGGACGTCGCCGGATACCTGACGCCGAACCTGAAAGTCGAAGTCGAGTTTCACAACAGCACGCCGCTCAATGTTACGCTGCCGAAGACCGTTACGATGCGCGTGGTCGAGACCGACCCGGGCATCAAGACCGCGGCGGTCACCAACACGCTCAAGCCGGCCAGGCTCGAAACCGGGATGGTCGTGCAGGTGCCGCACTTCGTGGCCGAGGGCGACTTGATTACGATCAACACCGAGAACAACGAGTATCTTTCGCGATCGAAGTAACGCGACCCAGCGGGGCGCCGCGATGCGCGCCGCCCGCCGCCCACGCCAAACCCCTCGTGAACGATCGCGGCCACACCGCGCGCCGCCGTCCGGTATCCAGACCGCGCGCGCCGCAACCGATTCGGGGCGAATTCCGCTTCGGCCCCAACCTCTATCTCGCGCAGACCCATCCGGGACTCGAAGGAATTCTCTGGACGGAAATTGAAAAACGCCTCGGCTCCGCCGGCGCGCGCGAAAGAGCCCGCCGCACGATCGGCGACCGCGCCGGCGCAACGATTTTTCACGCTGAAAAAATCGAACCGCTCCGTGCGCTGCGCACGGCCGAAGACCTTTTTGCGCTGATCGGCTACCGCCGCTTGGCCGAGACGCCCGAAGCTCCGGCGCGTCCCGGCGCGGCGCTCGAACGAATCCGCGCGGCGACTCATCGCGCCCGTTTTATCGAGGAAGCCCTGACCGTGCGCGGGCGCATCGCTCCGGGCGGCCGGGCGGGCAAGCGGATTCGGTTTCGCGTCGTCGCGCGGATGGCGGGCGAGCACGGCTTTCGCCGTATCGATTTGCGGCGCGTGGTCGAAAGCGCGATGGCCGATCGCGGCGATCACGCATGGCGCGCGGCCGGCGACGACAGCGAAGCCGACGTCGAGTTGTGGGCCACGATGCTGCCCGGCGAATTTATGCTCGCGCTCAGGCTGAGCGACGACCGGATGCGCCATCGCGAGTACAAGTCCGCGCACATTCCGGGCTCGCTGCGCCCGGCGATCGCGGCGGCGATGGCGTTGCTTTCGGAACCGCGGGACGACGACGTGATGCTCGATCCGTTCTGCGGCGCCGGAACGATTTTGATCGAGCGCGCCCATCTGGGGCGCTACGCCCGGCTGTTCGGCGGCGACAGCGATCAGCACGCGCTTGCCGCCGCGCGCGAAAATATCGGACCGCGTTATCAGCCGCTGGAGCTGCGCGAATGGAACGCCGCCGCGTTGCCGCTCGCACGCGCCTCCGTGACCAAAGTCGTGACCAATCTGCCGTGGGGCGCGCGGCACGGCACGCACGAGGAAAACCGCGCGCTTTATCCGCGCGCGCTCGCCGAAATCCGCCGCGTCGCCGCGCCGGGCGCGAAGCTCGTGATGCTCACCGCCGAGACGCGCCTGATGGAACAGACGTTGCGCGCCGAAGGCTTGCGTCCCGAGCGGATTATGCGCGTTTCGATTCTCGGCGCGCTGGCTGCGATCTATGTGGTTCGCAACGTTTGATTGACGCGGTGGATGGCCGGGTCAAGCCCGGCCATGACGGCGAAACAATGACTGGCATCGTGACGTTCGCCGGCCAAAACACTTCAGACGCCAGTCTCTTTTTTGGTCATTCTGAGCGCAGCGAAGAATCCCTGATCCCGGAAAATTCACAAACTCTCAGAATGAGAGAGCGGGCGGTCACTCCCGCTCGATCAGATAAGTCGCGCTGGCGCGGACGGTGCGAAGCGTATCGCCCTCGCGCGTCATCTTGAGGCCGGCGCGATCGCCCTCCGCCGCTTCCTCCATCAGCGCGCGCAGTTGCGCGGCGCGATCCGGCGGCGTGCGGTTGAACGAAATCCAGTCGTCGAAGCCGACGCGCGTTTCGCGCACGATCTTCATCGCGATGCGAAAACCCTCCGCCGCGAACATCGCTTCGAACTCGCCTGGCGGCAGCGCGCGCGCGTGGGTCGGATCGCTCAGCCGCTCCATCCGGTTGTGCAGTTCGGACTTATCCGGATCGTCGGCGCTCAACAGATCGGCGATCAGCATCCAGCCATTATCTCCCACCACGCGCGCCATCTCGGCGAAGACCCGCTTGGGATTGACGAAATGATGGAACGAAAAGCGGCAGATCGCGCCGTTGACGCCGCCCGACCTGAGCGGCATCCGCTCGAACTCGCCGGCGATAAATTCGGCGTTCGCCACGCCGCGCGCATCCGCGTCGGCGCGCGCCCGCGCCAGGGCGCCGGCGGCGAAGTCGATTCCGATCGCGCCGCGGCATCGCTCGGCGAAAGCGATCGTCGCGGCGCCGGGTCCGCACGCGACGTCGAGCACGAGATCGTCGCGGCCCGCGCCGGCGGTCGCAACCATGAAGGCGACGAACTTGCGGTCGCCCGCCGCTTCGGACCGGGCGTAAGCCGAAGGCTGGCGGCGGAATTGCGCAAGCAGGACGGGGCTGGTCCAGATCGATTCGCTCATCGCGGCGGCTCACCTTCCAGCGCGAATTGCGGCGCGGGATGGCCGCGATGTTACCGCCGGCGGGCGGCGGATGTCACGAACGCGTGCGCGCGGATTTCGTCCGCTTCAACCAAGCGCGCGGGGCGCGCGCTCGCGCGCCTGCGATCGCCATGGCTCGGGCAGCTCGACTTCGCGCGCGTCGGTCCAGTTGCGTTCCAGCCGGTAAAATTCGCGCGCCGGTTCAAGGAACAGATGAATCACGACGTCGGCGTAGTCGAGCACCACCCAATGCGCGTGGGTCAGTCCCTCGATCGCGAGCGGCCGCGCGCCGTCGAGCGTCAGGCGCTCCTCGATGCCGCGCGCGATCGCCTGCACCTGCACGTCGGAACGGCCGGTGGCGACGATGAAATAATCGGCGATCGAATTGAGATGTTCGACCTCGAGCACGACGAGATCGAATGCTTTTTTGTCCAACGCCGCCTCCGCGGCGGCCAGCGCTTTTTGATACGAAGTCAGTTTCGCCATTTCCTCCGGAATCGATCGGCCGGGCGCGCGATCCGTCGCGGATGGATCATCGTGCGGCCCGATAGAGCGCGTGGCGCTCGATATAGTCGGCGACGTCGCCCGGCACGAGGTAGCGAATCGACTGATGCGCGGCGATTTTGCGCCGGATTAGAGTGGCTGAAACCGGAAAGAATGTCGTGGCGACGAACGTGAGTGTATGCCCGCTCGGGTTCACGAAAAAATCTTCTTTTGCAGAGTAGCCAAAGCGCTGGAGCGCCGCAAGCAGTCGCGGATCGGGTCCATCATCGGCGCGGTCGGCGGGGCGGGTATGCACGGCAAGGTTGCTGAGCCGCGTAATCTCGCCGGCCTCCTTCCAGGTTTCCAGTTCGGCGAACTGATCGCCGCCCATGATCAGGAAGAATTCCGCTTTGGCGCGCGCCGCCGTGATAAAGTGGCGCAGCGTGTCAACCGTATAGGACGGTCCCGAGCGCCGCACTTCGGCCTCGGACACCATGAAGTGGCGATTGCCCTTGGTCGCAAGCTGGACCATCGCCAGGCGATGCTCCGGCGCCGCAAGGTCTTCGCCCGATTTGTGCGGCGGCGCGGCGGCTGGAATGAAATAGACGAAATCGAGGCCGAGCTTCTCGCGATCCTCCTCCGCGGCGCGCAGATGGCCCAGATGGATTGGATTGAAACTTCCGCCGAACAGTCCGATTCGCATCGTCGCCGCCGTCCCGCGCGGCCCGCCCTTCAGGCCCGCCGCCTCATCGGCGCACCTGGCCCTCGCCGTGGATGACGTATTTGTAGGTTGTCAGCTCGCGCAGGCCCATCGGTCCGCGCGCGTGCAGGCGGTTGGTTGAGATTCCGGTTTCCGCGCCGAAGCCGAATTCGAAGCCGTCGGTGAAGCGGGTCGAGGCGTTGACGTAAACCGTAGCGGAATCGACTTCGCGCGCGAAGCGCGCGGCGGCTTCGGAATCGCCGGTGACGATCGCGTCGGCCAGGCCCGATCCGTGCCGGCCGATGAATTCGATCGCCTCGTCGAGCGAATCCACGGTCTTAATCGCGAGAATCAGATCGAGATATTCCGTGTCCCAGTCGGCGTCGGTCGCCGCGGCGCAATCCGGAATCAGCGCGCGCGCGCGATCGTCGCCGCGCAGTTCGACTCCGGCCGCGCGCATCCGCGCGGCGATCCGCGGCAGAAAGCGCGCCGCCACGCCGGCGTGGACGATCATGGTTTCCATCGCGTTGCAGACCGACGGCCGGCCGCACTTGGCGTTGAAACAGATCTCCTCGGCCATCGCGAGGTCGGCCGCGCGATCGACGTAGGTGTGGCAGATGCCATCGAAGTGCGGCAGGATCGGCACGGCCGAGCCGGCGAGCGCCTCTTTGAGCGATTGGCCGCCGCGCGGAATGATCAGGTCGATCGCTTCCGGATGCCGTTTTAGGATTTGAATCGCCTCGCGATCCGGATTACGCACCATCGCGACGCACGCCGGATCGAAACCTTCGGCCTCGATCGCGGCGGCCATCAGGCGCCCCAGCTCGCGATTCGTCGCGAGCGCCTCGCGTCCGCCGCGCAGCACCACCGCGTTGCCGGCCTTGAAGCCGAGCGCGCCGGCGTCCACGGTGACGTTGGGGCGCGCCTCGTAGATAATCGCGATTACGCCGAGCGGAACGCGGACCTGCCGGATTTCGAGTCCGTTCGGCCGCCGCCACGACGCCATCGTCTCGCCGGCCGGATCGGGCAGCGCGGCGATTTCCTCGACCCCGCGCGCGATCGCGCCGATTCGCTCGGCGTCGAGCGTCAGCCGCTCGAGCATCGCGCCGGAAATTCCAGCGGCGCGCGCGTTTTCGAGATCGATTCGGTTCGCCGCGAGCAGCGCGTCGTTGGCGCCGCGCAGCGCCGCCGCCAGCCGCTCGAGCGCCGCGTTCTTGCGATCGGCCGAAGCGAGCGCAAGGCCGCGCGCGGCGCGCCGCGCCGCCGCGAGCATCGTCAGGATTTCCGTTTCCAGGTTCATCTCAGAGATCTTCAATCAGCACGAAGTTGTCGCGATGGATGATTTCGTCGGCGACCTTGTAGCCGAGTATCCGCGCGATTTCGTTCGAGCGAATCCCTTTCAACCGCGTCACGTCCGCGGCGGGATAATTCACCAGTCCGCGTCCGAATTCCACTCCTTCATGATCCAGCAGGCTTACGCAATCGCCGCTGGCGAACTCGCCTCGCACGTCGCGGATTCCGGAGGGCAGCAGGCTGCGGCCGCGATTGCGCAGCGCTTCGGCGGCGCCGCGATCGACGGCCAGCGCGCCGGCCGGCTTGAGCGCGAAGGCGATCCAGTGCTTGCGCCCGCGCATCCGCCGCCGCGCCGGCACGATCAGGGTGCCGATTTCACGCTCGGGATCGAGCGCCGCCAGCAACGCGCCGGGTTCGCGGCCGGGCGCGATGATCACGCCGATGCCGGCGCGGGCGGCCTGCCGCGCCGCCTTGACCTTGGCCGCCATGCCGCCGCTGCCGAGCGGCCCGGCGCGATCGGCCGCGAACCCGCGCATCCCGGCCGCGGCGTCGGCCACCAGCGGAATCAGCCGCGCGTCGGCGCGCTTGCGCGGATCGCCGGTATAAAGTCCGCGCACGTCGCTCAGGATAATCAGCGCGCGCGCGCCCGCCATCTCGGCGACGAGCGCCGACAGCACGTCGTTGTCGCCCATCCGGATTTCTTCGACCGCGACGGTGTCGTTTTCGTTGACGATCGGAATCGCGCCGGCCGCGATCAGCGCCATGATCGTGCGCGTGGCGTTGAGCCGCCGGCCGCGTTCGGCGACGTCCTGATGGGTTAGCAGGAGCTGCGCGACGGTGCGGTGATGCTCGTCGAAGGCCTTGGCCCACTGCCGCATCAGTTCGATCTGGCCGGCGGCGGCCGCGGCCTGCCGCTCGGCGATCGTGGCCGCGCGGCCGCGCAATCGCGCCCGTCCGGCGGCGATCGCGCCGGAGGTGACGAGCACGATTTCCAATCCCGCGCGCGCCAACTGCTCGATTTGCGCGGCCAGCCCGCCGATTACGTCGATGCGCAGGCCGTCCTGATCGGAAAGCACGGCGCTGCCGACCTTGACCACGACGCGGCGCACGTCCGCCAGCAGTTCGCGCTTGTGGTTCAACTGGGGCATGCGGCGGCTGCGGGTGCGTTGGCGGCGGCAAGCCGCGCGGCGATAGCGGCGACCAATGGCTCGAGGCCGAGCGCGGCTTCGGCCGAGATCGCGAAAGCTTCGAGTCCGCTATGCCGGGCGAGATCGCGCGCGATCCGTTCCGCCGCCGCTGGTTCGGTCAGGTCGAGCTTGTTGAGCGCGATCAATGACGGACGCGCCGCCATCGCCGGGTCGAACGCGGCGACCTCGCGCCGCACGATCGCAAAATCGCGTTCCGGATCGCCGGTCAGGTCGAGCACATAAACGAGCAAGCGGGTGCGCTTCAGATGGCGCAAAAAGCGGATGCCGAGGCCGTGGCCCAGATGGGCGCCCTCGATCAGGCCGGGGATGTCGGCGAGCGTGAAAGATTCATCGTCGGAAACCCGCACCCGGCCCAGATTCGGCTTTAGCGTCGTGAACGGGTAGGGCGCGACCTTGGGCCGGGCCGCGCTCAGCGCTCGCAAAAGCGTCGATTTGCCCGCGTTTGGCAATCCGACGAGGCCAGCTTCCGCGACCAGCCGGAGCTCCATCCGCACCCATCGCCGTTCGCCCATCGTTCCCGGCGTGGCGATGCGCGGCGCGCGGCGCGTCGAAGAAACGAAATGCATATTGCCAAGGCCGCCCGCGCCCGCCTTGGCGATAATCGCGCGCTCGCCGGGCATCACGAGGTCCGCCAGCATCGCGCCGGATTCTTCGTCGAACGCCAGCGTACCCGGCGGAACGCGCACGATCAGATCGTCGCCTTTGTGGCCATACTGCTGTTTGCCGCGCCCGGGTTCGCCGTCGCGGGCTATAAGCCGCGGTTTATATTTGAAATCGAGGAGCGTGGAGAGCCCCTCATTAACCTCGAAAACCACGTCGCCGCCGCGTCCCCCGTCGCCGCCCGCGGGTCCGCCGAAGGGCCGGTATTTTTCGCGCAGAAAGGCGATCGCGCCGTCGCCGCCCTTGCCGGCCTGCACATAGACTCGCGCTTCGTCGATAAACCGCATCGGCTCGGGGAGATTATAGCAATCGGCGAGATCGCGCGCGCGAAGTGGCGGCGCGCGGCCGTCGCGGGACATTCCCGGACGGCCCGGGACGGCCGCGGACGCGTTCGGGCGCCTACAGACAGAGTTCGGCCAGCGTGCGCAGCGCCTCGATTTGGGTAGTGCCTATGATCATGGTGCCAATCGGCGCCGATTTCCACGCGGCAAGCTGGTCCTTGATATGCTCGCGCGGGCCTACCAGCGCAACTGCGTCGACCAATTCGTCGGGTACGGCGGCCGCGGCTTCTTCCTTGCGGCCCGAGAGATAGAGGTCCTGAAGCCTCGTCGCCAGATCGTCGTAGCCGAAATTGCGCACGTAACTGTTATAAAAGTTGCGATTGCGCGCGCCCATCCCGCCGATATACAGGGCCAGGCTCGCCTTGACCGGCGCGCGGCATTTCGCCAGGTCCGCGCCCATATGACACGGCACGTACGGCGCGAGATCGAATGTCGCGATGCTCTTGCCGCCGCCCGCCTTGGCGAAACCGGCCTCCAGATGCGGCTTGTAAAGCTGGCCATACCATCCGGGGCTCATCCAGACCGGAATCACGCCGTCGGCCAGTTCCGCCGCCAATTCGATTCCTCTGGGGCTGATCGACGCGGTGTAAATCTTCATGTCGGGGCGTCCGTGCAGGATGCTCCGCAAGGGCTTGCCCAAGCCGGTCGCGTCGGGGCCGCGATATGGAATTTGGTATTCTCTTCCATCGAATTCCAGAGGTTTGTCGCGCGCCAGAATCATTTTGAGAATCTGAATATATTCGCGATAACGTTGCAGCGGCTTGCCGTAAGCGACGCCGTGCCAGCCCTCGACGACCTGGGGATTCGACGGGCCCAATCCGATAATGAAACGGCCGCCCGACAGTCCGTCGAGCGTCATCGCGGTCATCGCGGCCATCGCCGGCGTCCGCGCATGCATCTGCATGATCCCCGCGCCCAGCTTGATCTTCGAGGTGCGCGCACCGATCCACGACAGGAACGTGATCACGTCCGAGCCGTACGCCTCGCCCGACCATACCGAGTCGTAGCCGAGCCGTTCGGCCTCAAGAATCAATTCCATCGTCTGGGCCATCCGCGGGCCGGAGTAGGCGGTGTTCAATCCGAGGCGCATAGGCGATTCTCCCTGGCGCGGAGTATAGCGCGGACAAATGAAAAAGCCCCACGGTGAACCGCGGGGCTTTTTGACGTGAAAAGATTCGCGATGCGATCAGGAGCCGGCGGCCGCCGCATCGGACGCGGTTGCGGATTCGGCCGGCGGCTCGACGCTTACGCGATGCTTGTCGCCGCGGAAAGTTTCGTACTTCACCGTGCCAGCGACCATCGCGTATATCGTGTAGTCGCGGCCCAGGCCGACATTCTTGCCCGGATGGATTCGAGTGCCTACCTGGCGCACGAGGATATTGCCCGGTATCACGGCTTCGCCCGCGTAAACCTTGATTCCCCGGCGCTGCCCCGGACTGTCCCGGCCGTTGCGTGTTGAGCCTTGACCTTTTTTGTGAGCCATTGGCGGTTACCTCGAATTACGCGGACGGCGCCGCGCCGGCGCCATGGTCGATCGCTTCGATGCGCAGGACCGTGAGTTCCTGGCGATGGCCGCGTTTGCGCCGGTAGTTCTTGCGCCGCTTCTTCTTGAACACCAGCACTTTCGTGCCGCGCGGCTGCCCGATAATCTTCGCCCGCACCGAGGCGTTGGCGACGGTCGGCACGCCGATCCTGTTGACCGCGCCGTCGCTGACCGCAAGCACTTCGTCCAGCGCGATTTCGGCTCCAACCTCGCCCGCGATACGTTCGACGGTGATTTGATCGCCGGGGCCGACACGATATTGTTTTCCGCCCGTTTTAACTATGGCAAACATTTCCTTCGCCTGAAACGTCAAAAGTAGCCGACGCGATGTTCTGGGTCAATCCAATCGATAACGGCCGACCCGGGTTTCGATCGCCGGAAATAGCTGCGAGGATTCGGATCCGCGGCGGCTTTTCAGGCGCGGGACAGATTTCAGTCCAAACCGAGCCGCTCGCGCCCCTCCGGGGAGATCATCTGCGGATTCCAGGGCGGATCCCAGACCAGATCGACGTTGGCCTCGACGACGCCGGGAATGCCGAGCAGTTTTTCGCGCGCGTCGAAGGCGATCGACGCGCCCATCCCGCATCCTTGCGCGGTCAGCGTCATCTTGACGTCCACGCGCGCGGCGTCGTCGCCCTGCGGCGTCAGTTCCATCCCGTACACCAGGCCGAGATCGACGATATTGACCGGAATTTCAGGGTCGTAACAGGTCTTGAGCCGCTCCCAGACCATCGCTTCCAGGTCGCCGCCAGCGCTATCGATCGCGCCCGCATCGGCGGGCGTCTTGCCGAGCGCGTCGGCGTCCTTGCCGGCGATCCGGAACAGGCCGCCGTAGGCGGGAACCTGCACGGTGAACGTTCCGCCCAGCGCTTGCGTGATATAGACCTCGAGGCCCTTTTCGAGCGCGGTTTTGTCGCCGGCGGGTATGCGCACCGCTTCACATTCACGGAGAAGTTCCACACGGTCCATTGTTCGCTTGCCTCGAAATTTGATTTTAAATCGTGCGACGCTCCCGCGCCAGTCTTGGACGGCCGTGAGTTTTGGCGTTTTCCTCGCCTATGATTCGCCAAAGCCCGTGAGTTTGCTGCGAAAATTCCGCGGCGACCGGCGGTAACCGGCGCGGTTCAGGCGTATGAACCCGTCCTGTTCACATCTTTTCGTTGCATTTCACAAGTCGCGGAATTACCAAATATCAATCGTGAAAGCCGTATGTGTTTGACGTTCTGTGTTCGCGGTCGGAAGACGTGTAGCCATGTTGGAGCGAGGAATTCCATGCGAGGGTTGGCAAGGTGGATGGTTCTGGCCGCGGCCGCGATCGGGATCGCGGTTTTGCCGTCAATCACGATGGCGGACGACATGTCTGTGTCGAGCGGCGCGAGCGATCCGGGAGTGGCGCAGGAGCGGCAAATCAGGGAAATCCGCCGCGAGTTGAAACTGCTCGAACAGCGCGTCGATCAGCTCGAAAACGAAAATGGCCGGTTGAAAAAGGCCAACGCGGAACTGCAGAAAAACACACAGAAGCTGCAAAGCTCGACGAACGAGCAAATCAGCGCGCTGCAATCCAAAGTCGCCACGTCGCCGTCGCCGGAAGATTTCATGGACGCGATGGATCGCTTTCTTGGGCGTTATCGCGTCACAATAGTGGGCGATGCGGCCGGCGGTTTTATCTATGATCGCAACAGCAATATCAACACTTTCAATCTTGAACTCGAGCCAATAATTTTATGGCAGCTCAGTGATGATTTGCTCTTTGAGGGTTCGATCGCGGCAGGACTGCCGGCCGGTTCGTCGGCGAGCTATCAGTTGCCCGTGGCGGATTTTCAGTATTTCTTGAATAACTACGTCGAATTGGTAATGGGAATTTTCGATCAGCCGTTCGGCGACTGGTACGAAGACCAAAGCGCTGTGTGGGTGAACCGGTTCGTCACCGCGCCGCTGCCGTATAACGTCAATCCGCTGATCCCGCCCACCGAAATCGGCGTGCAGGTGCGCGGCGGATTCCAGTGGGGCCGGATGGGCCAGGTGGCCGACTACACGGTATGGTCGGGCAACGGTCCGGGCTACACCAATTCAACCTGCACCAACAATACGCCGCCCAGCCCGCTGCCAACCTGCACGTCGACGGCGTTCGTCGGCGATACGCTGGTCGGAGTGAATAATATCAGGTTGAATACTCATACGCCGTCGTTCGGCGGCCGTTTCCGGATCTATCCGTTGCCCGCGGATTCCGATTGGGGCCGGCTTGAGCTGGGCGTTTCGACCTACGACGGCAAGTGGGCGAACGGACTTTGGATGACTTCGTGGGGAGCCGATTTCAACTATTTCCGCGACAATCTGCAGGCGCGCGGCGAATGGATACAGAGCTACCGGCAGATGCCGGCCGGACTTGGCGCCGACAACCGCCAGGGCTGGTACGTGCAGGCGGGTTATTTCCTGACCGGCCTGACCTTGCCGTTCATTCCGTCCGCGGCGAATGAGTATATCGACAAGCTGGAGCCGCTGGTTCGCTATTCCGGAATCAATCAGCGGGCGACCGTTCTCGCCAATATTATTACCACGCCTCAAATCGGATTCACCGGATCGCCGGCGCTGTATGCGCCGCATGCGCGCGAGGTGGCGCTGGGACTGGATTACTGGCTCGCGCCTTCGATCGTGTGGCAGAACGAATTCGATCTCGAATTGCCCGAGGCCGGCGGATTTTACAGCGACACCGGACAGGCGGTCGGGGCGTATCCGAACGATCGCGCGTTCGTTTCGCAATTCGCGGTGGGATTCTGACGGTGGAGGCGGCTGGGATGAAGCGGAAGTTCAAGTCCGGATTCGCCGCCGCGGCGGTCGCGCTGGCGCTCGCGGCGTGCGCGGGAGGCGTTGCGCGCGCCGGGAGCGATGCGACGTCCGCGCAGCAAAAACGCCAGATGTTCCTGCGCGGCGCGGAGCTCTGGCCGATTTACTGCAATACCTGCCACAACGCGCGGCCGGGAGGGGAATTCTCTCCCACCGAATGGAACATGATCCTGATGCACATGCGGACGCAGGCGAATCTGCCGCCGCAGGACGCGAAAGCGATACTCGAATATTTGAAGGCGTCGCGATGAGGCGCCGCCCCGCCGCAACCAAAGGCGGATTCCGGCGTATCCATAACATTGGAGCCGCAACATTTGAGCCGCGCGCGGAGCCACGACTAAACCGGCGAAATCGCGCTAAGGAGTCGAGTAGTGAGAAAACTGGCGGTTGTGAGTATGGCCGGCGCGCTGACGCTGAGCCTGAGCGTAATCGGGACCGCGCCGGCGCATGCGCAAGATGCGGCGCTGACTTACAAGATTTACTGCTCGAGATGCCACGGCGAAAACGGCAAGGGCGACGGTCCCGACGCGGGCACGCTCAAGACCAAGCCGCGCAATTTCACGGATTGCGCGGTCATGTCGAAAATTCCGGACGCCACCAGGTTCAAGGCGATCAAGGACGGCGGCGCGTCGGTCGGCCTGCCCAACGACATGCCCGCATGGTCCGCCGGATTGGACGACGATCAGATTCACGCCCTGATGACGTATATCAGCGGGTTTTGCAAAAAGTAGCCGGCCTGAAGGAGAACACCAAGATGGCGTCTTATACGCAGAAATTTTCGGTTTCGGCCGGCTCGATTGCGATTGCGAAAGAGCGGTCCCGATCGCCGCGGCGCCGCTTCGCGCTTCGCGCCGCCGCCGCGCTGGCGTTCGCCGGGATGCTGGCGGGGCCGTTTGGCGCCGCGCATGCCGATAACCGCAGCTTTACGCTGACCGCCGCACGCAAGCGCGTTTCGATCGGCGCCGGCATGACGTACGACGCGTGGACCTACGACGGCGCCGTGCCCGGTCCCATACTGCGCGTCAAGCAGGACGACGACGTGACGATCCATCTCGATAACCGCACCAGCGAGGCGCACGGGATCGAGATCATGGCGGCGCAGATCGCGCCGAGCCATTTCAGCGGCGATCCGACGGCCGCGGTCGATTACTCCTTCAAGGCCGCCGTGCCCGGCGTGTTCGATTATCATTGCAGCGCGATTCCGATGCTCGACCATGTCGCCAGCGGGATGTACGGCATGATGATCGTCGAGCCGGCCAAGGGCTGGCCGGACGGGCCGGCGCAGGAACTCACGCTGATTCAGGGCGAATTTTACGGCCGGCCTAACGACAAGGGATTCGTCACCGCCGATCACGAAGCGATGCTGGCGGCGAACCCCAATTTCATCGTTTTCAACGGCGCGATGAGCCGGTTCGGCGCGTCGAATCCGCTCGAAATCAAAACCGGCAAACTCGTGCGCGTCTTTTTCGTCAACGCCGGCCCGAACCTGGTTTCGACGTTTCATATTTCCGGCGTGATTTTCAGCACGGTCTATCAAAGCGGCAATCCGGCCGACGCGTTCCACGATATTCCGAGCTTCACGGTCGCGCCCGGACAGGGCGCGGTGTTCGAGTTCACCGTGAACGAGCCGGGCGATTACCGCTTCTCCGACAGCGCCGGCGCCCATTCGTACAAGGGCGCGCTCGGCATTATCCGCGCGTCGCAATAGGCCGCGGTCGCGCCGCCGCGTTTCTTGCGCGCCCGCGAGTCTGCTAAATCGAAGCGACAGCGAAAACGGCACGCCCGCGATTTGGCCGGGCGGGAGCCGGCGCGGCGCGGATGAAAATCGAAGCGGACGGTCTTGAGGCGGCGGATAGCGTGAATTCTGCCGATTACGCGGCGGGAGCGATAACGCCCGCGCCGCGGCCCGGGGCGCGCGCGAAATTGCTCGCATGGCTCGCGGCCCATCCTGCCGGCGCCGGCGCGCGCGAGCTGGTCGGACTGCTCTTCAAGGGCGCGGGCCGCGATCCCGAGCTGGGCGCGCGCCTGATTCACGGCTTGCTCGGCGGCCATCCGGAATGCGCCTTCGATCCCGCGACCGGACTCTGGATGCTGCGTGCGTGCGCTTCGCTCAGGATACCGCTCGACGCGGCGCGCTTTGTCGTGGTGGATCTCGAAACCACCGGCGGCCGCGCCGCGCCTGATTCGATCATCGAAATCGGCGCGTGCGAACTGATCGGCGGGCGGATCACGCGCAGTTTCGCGACGCTGGTGCGGCCCGCGATGCGCATCCCGCGGTTTATCGCCCGGCTCACGTCGATCGACGACGGGATGGTCGCGGACGCGCCGCCGATCCGCGCGGCGCTGCCCGCGTTCCGCGATTTTCTCGGCGACGGCGTGATGGTCGCGCATAACGCGCCATTCGATCATTCCTTCCTCGATCTCGAATTCCGCCGGCTTTTCGGCGCCGGCATCCGCAACCCCGTGCTCTGCACGCTCAAGCTTTCGCGCCGCCTGCTGCCGTCGCTCAAAAGCCGCCGGCTCGACGCGCTTGCCGGGCATTTCGGGCTTGCCACCGGCGGGCGGCATCGCGGATGGGGCGACGCGCGGATGACGGCGGAACTGCTCGCGATCTTCCTGGAGATGGCGGCGAAGGTGGGAATCGCGCGGCTCGACCGGCTGCTCGATTGGGAGCGGCGCGGCGCCGCCGGACGGCGCATGGAACGTCACGTTTCGCCGGAGACGATCGCGGCGCTGCCGCGCGCGCCCGGCGTTTACCTGATGCGCAACGATCGGGGAGACCTGCTCTACGTTGGCAAGGCGGCGCGCCTGCGCGATCGGGTGGCGGCGTATTTCAACGGCGGACTCGGCCGCGACGCCAGGACCGCGGAACTGATCGCGCACGTCCACGCGATCGAAACGCGGCTTGCGCGCTCGCCGCTGGACGCCGCGCTGCTGGAGGCGCGCCTGATCCGGGAACTCAAGCCGCCTTACAACCGGATGCTGAAGTCGGCGGCGCCGGCATATTTCGTCAAGCTCGATCTCTCCGACAGCTTTCCGCGCATCGCCGTGGCGCGCAAGCTCGGCGCGCGCGCCGGCGTGATGTATTTCGGGCCGTTCGCCGGCCGGCGCAATCTGGACAATTCCGCGCGCGCGCTTTCGCGCCTGCTCGGATTGCGCACCTGCGCGGGCAGGCTCGATCCGAATCCCGATTTTCCGCCCTGCATGTACGGCCAGACGGGCCATTGCGTGGCGCCGTGCAACGAAACCGTGAGCGCGGACGATTACCACAAGCGCGTGCGGCGCGCGGTCGCGTTCCTGCGCGGCCGGAGCGGGCCGATTATGAGCGCGCTGGCCGCGGCGCGCGATCAGGCGGCGCATGCGCTGCGCTTCGAGGAAGCCAACCGGCGCCATCGCGACCTCGAGGCGCTCGCGGCGTTTTCGGAGCGTGCGGCGCGGCTCAGCCGCGTGGTGACGGAAAACAATCTCGCGATCGTTTTTCCGTCCGACGAAACGCATGCGGCCGCGCGCGTCCATATCGTGCTGGCGGGACGGCTCGCGATGACGCGCGAGCTTGACGCGAGCGACGCGCCCGAGCGGCTCGCGGCGTTTGTCGCGGCGAATTACGATCTGTATCGTTCGCGAACGCCGGCGCGCGGCGAACTCGAGGCGATGACGATCGTCGCGCGATGGCTGCGCGAGCGCGACGCCGCCGGCGGACGGATTATAAATTTCAGCGGTCCGCGGCTCGAACCCGCCACGATTCGCGACGCCGCCGCGCCTCGGGCCGACGAACCGAATCAATCGCCGGAGCAACCGAATGCACTACGATCCCAGGCTTCGCAACCATAACCTGCGCCACGATCCGCTGACCGCGCTGGTCGTGCCGCGTCCGATCGGATGGATTTCGACGATCAGTCCGGCGGGCGTCGTCAATCTCGCGCCGTACAGTTTCTTCAACGCGGTCGCCGCGAATCCGCCGTTCGTGATGTTCGCCAGCGCGGGCCGCAAGCATTCGCAGCGCAACGCCGAGGCGACCGGGGAGTTCGTGCACAATCTGACGGTCTGGGATTTGCGCGAGCAGATGAACATCACCTCCGCCGACGTTGGCGAAGAGGTGAGCGAGCCGGAGCTGGCGAAGCTCGAGATGACGCCGTCGGTCGCGGTCAAGCCGCCGCGCGTGGCGCGCGCGCCCGTCGCCTTCGAGTGCAAATACGTGAAGACGGTCGATCTGCCCGGTCCGGGCGGCAAGCCGCATCCGTTTTCGATCGTAATCGGCGAGGTCGTCAGCATCTTTATCGACGATTCGGTAATCGTCGACGGCAACGTCGATCTCTCCCGCGCACGTCCGATCGCGCGGCTCGGCTATCTCGACGAATATGCGGTCGTCGATTCGATTTTCCGGATGAAGCGGCCGGGCTGAACGCCACAAAAAACGGGCCGGCGCAATTCGCCGGCCCGTCTGCCGTTAACGTTTGCGGCTTTAGCGCGTTACGGCCTGACGCGATCGATTTTCTGATCCGCCAGTTCGGACGGCTTGTGGCCCGCCGCCGTGCGCGATTCCTTGTAGTCGTGCATCGCTTTCATGATCGCCTGCACCGACGTGTTGAAGAGCTGATCGCGTTTTTCAGCGGTCCAATCGCGCGAATAAAGAATCGGCGCGGAGGTGCCCTGAAACTTCGGCATCACGTGCCGCGCGAGCAGTTCGTACGACTTGAGCGTCTTTTCGCGAGACGCCCATTCGTGCGCCAGCACCAGCAGGCCGCCGAAGCCGCCGCCGGACGCCTCGATCACTTCGTTGATGCGCTTGATCGCGTCGTCGGGCGTGCCGACGATCGCGCCGCCGCGGCCAATCATTCGATCGACCGTCATCTCTTCCGCCGGCTGGCCGGGATACTCCTCGAACTGCACGCGCGCCGCGAGCGTCTCGATGAAATATTTCTGGATCCAGGCGTTGCCGCCTTCGCGCACGTCGTCGGCCGCCTCTTTCGTCGATTCGGCCAGATGCATCGGGAAGACCAGCCGCCAGTTCTTGCGATCGACGGTCTTGCCGTTCTCGGCCGCGATCTCCTCCGCCATCGCCCACCGTTTCGGCAGTCCGTCGAGACCGCCCTGCGTGAACGCCGCGACCGACAGCACGCCGCATCCGAGCTTGCCCGCCGCGACCATTCCGGAGGGCGAAATCGTATTCGCGACGAAGATCGGCAGATGCGGCTGCTGGAACGGTTTGACCTGCAGATGCGCGTCGCGCAGCTTGAAGTACGACCCGTCGATCGTAACGCCGCCCTCTTCGGTGAAGAGTCGAATCACCGCCTGCAGTCCTTCGACCATCCGGTCGCGCTGCGTGGTGGTTTCGATGCCGAGCATATAGGCGTCGCTCGGCAGCGCGCCCGGACCGCATCCGAGAATCACGCGGCCGCGCGTGATCTGGTCGAGCATCGCGAACCGGTTCGCAATATGGAACGGATGGTGGTACGGCACGCTTACCACGCCCGAGCCGAGCATGATCCGCTTGGTGCGCGTGGCGGCGACCGCCATGAAAACTTCGGGCGACGGGATAATCTCCCATCCGGCCGAATGATGCTCACCGATAAAGGCCTCGTCGTAGCCCAACTCGTCGAGCCATTCGATAAGCTGGAAATCGCGCTCGTAGGCGAGCGCCGGATTTTCGCCGGCCCGATGGAACGGGGCCATAAAGATGCCGAATTTCATCTTAGCTCCTTGGGAACCGCGCGGGCCGGAAGCGGGCGCGACGCGGCGCAGTGGCCAGAGCTTACGCCGGATTCGTCCCGCGCGACAATAGAACGATTTCGCGGGCGATCCGTTCCCCGAATCCGGCGCCGAAGCCTGATTCGCGGCGGCTCAGCGCGTCATCGCTTCCCGATAATAACGCCAGATCGCGCGTTGCGTGGTCTCGTCGGTCTCGTGGCCCGCGATCGCGCCGTTCGGCTCGCGGTCCTCGCGATGCAGTCCGCGACGCAGCAGCAGCCATTCATTAACGCGGGCGGAAAAGCCTTCCTGGTTCCGCTCGTACGCCTCGAAATCGTCGGGCGCGACGCGGCCGGCCGGTCCATGGATGAGATAGGTCTCGGACAAGCGGCGCTGATTGATCTCTTCGGGCGCGCCTTTGAGCAGCGTCGGGTAGTAGTGAATCACGGTTTCGTCAACGCTGACCGGCTGAATCACCCGGAACTGATTCAGGATAAAAATCAGGTTGGGAAAGATGCAGAAGTGCGGCGGTCCCTGCGCGATAATGCGATCGGCTTCATCGGCTCCGTATCGGCGCTCCATCGCCGCGCGGTAATCCGCATACGCCTCGCGGCTCCATCCGGGCGGCACCACGCGGCCGCCGTTGCGTGTGTTGACCGCGTTCAAATCGAGCTGCGCCGCGCCGTTGCCGAGATCGCGCGCGCGGGCGTCGCTGCGTTCGCCGAAGATCGCCTCCATGTCGCCCTTGCCACGCGTCATCATCACCATCGCGGCGTGATGCAGGATGTTGGGATGGTAGCCGTCCACCGAATTTTCCAGCGCCATCTTCCAGTTGCCGCGATAGGAATGCTTGAGCACGCCGGACCGCACGATCAATTCGCCCTCCGGCGACAGATCGACGAACTGATCGAGCAATCGGCCCGCGCGGCCAAGCCTCTCTTCGAGAGCGGGACCGTCGGGACTCAGGCTGGCGAAGATCAGCCCGCGATAGGTTCCGACGCGCGGCGCGCGCGCGAGCGGAAAATCGGCTTTGCGGAAAGATTCGTCATAGCCGGCCGCATACGGCACGCCCACCAGCTCGCCGCGATTGTTGAAGGTCCATCCGTGATAGGCGCAGCGGAAGGCGTGCGAATTGCCGCGCTCACTTTGGCATACGGTGTTGCCGCGATGCGTGCAGCGGTTCAGCATCAGGTTGACGCCGCCGTCCTCGTCGCGCGCGACGATTACCGGATCGAGTCCCATCCGGCGCGTGACATAATCGCCCGGCTCGGGAATTTCGCTTTCGTGGGCGACGTAAAGCCACTCGCGCCGCCAGATTTTTTCGATTTCGTCCTGAAAGATCGCGGGGTCGTAGTAAAGCCTGCCGTTGACCCGATCGTCGCGCACCAGTTCGCCGTAATCCAGACCGTTCGAGGCCAGCATTGTCGCCATCGCCAAACCCCCAGTGCCCGCCGGCGTCCGGCGCTTCCGGACCGGACGGTTTATCGCGCGCCGTTCGACCCGCGGCCGCCGTTGCGCGCGGCTTTCGCCGATGCGCGCGGCCGGTCGAAGCGCGACGGATCGAGAAACGGCGCCAGCTCGTCATGCCGAATCGCCGCCAGCGCGGACAGTTCCAAAGGATCGAGCATCACGGCGCGGCCGCTGCGCGCGTCGCGGATTTTGAGTCGCGGGCCGTTGCCGTTGTCGTCGCGCTCGATTTCTACCGCCGCGAATTCGTTGCTTAACCGCATGATCATCGCCGGATCGATCGCGCCCGCCGCCGCGTCAAATCAGAAACATCAGGTTCGGCAGCGGTTCGTCGCTGTTCAATAATAACACCTTCTTGAAGCGAATCCGGAATCCGCCGCCGTCCGCCGCCAGATGATGCGTCGATTCGCCCGCCCAGAGAATCTGGCGATGACGATGCAGCTCGACCAGGATGAAACTCGACCGCACGACTATCGGCCCGTCAGCAGCCGGTTCGATTTCGATATTCGACACCAGCCGTTTGAGCCGCGGCGCGCGCTCCTTGAGCCACAGCGTTTCCTTGAGCCGCTGAATCCGGTTCCGCAATTGCCGGCCGCGATCGAAAATCACCGAAACGCTGCGCGCCGGGTCGCTCTCGTCGTCGCCGCAGGGAACCCAATAGGTTGCGTCGTCCTCCCACAGCGCGAGCCAGTCGTCATAGCGATGCGCGTCCATCAGGCGCGCCTCGTAATAGAGGAATTGCGCGATTTTATCGGCCAGTTGGTCCATCGGGGCTGTGCCTGCGCCGGCGCGCGCCGCGATCCGGCGGGGCGCCGCGCATGGTTCAATCGCTGGCCTAGCAAAATCGCGGCGATATTGCACGACGCGAAATCAGGACGCTGCCGCACGCTTTGGCGCGTTTGCGAAGAACGTCGCGACTCCGCGGAAGATATTCGGCGCCATCGAGGCTCGCGTGGCGCGGACAGCTTCGTTGTTTCAGCCCGCCGATCGGCGAATAATTTTGGTTCTCCCCGTATCGTCGAAAGGGACGACAAGCGGCATTAGCTAAACGAGGTGGCGACAGGGTGTTCAGAGAAATTCGATTATCCGCGGCAGCTTATGCGGTGGCGATGGCGCTGGTTTTGTCCGGATGCGTCAGCCGGGCGGGATGGGAGTATCGTCCCAATCCGCCCGCGCCGGTGGGCAAGAGCTACCCGGTGGTGTTGGCCGTGCAGACCTTCAAAGACGACCGGCCGGACGCCAATTCGACCTATCTTTGGCTGTGCATGTTGCCGCTCGTGCCGTTTTGCACGGCCGAATACGACCGGCCCGAAAGCGCCAACGGATTCCTTACGATGAGCGCGTACGATTTCCGTCCGCAGACCGATTTGGCGAACGCGGCGGCGTCGGAGATGCGCAATTCTGGACTGTTCCGCGACGTTTACGTGACCGACCGCGCGGTCGAGCCGGCGGCGCAACTGATGCTGCGCGGGGTGATCAAGAACACCAGTTGGCGCGGCTCGCATTACGCCTACATGCTGGGGCCGGATATGGGCATGCTGTATCCGACCGGCCTGCCGATCGGCAGCGTGGACGCTACGTTATCGGTCGATTTGAGCCTGGTCGAACAAGACAACGGCCGCGTGCTTTGGACTTACCGCGTCGCCGGCGAGTACAAGATCACCGAGACTTACTATCACGATTTCAGCAAGGATTTCGGATATTCCAAAATTTTCCGGAACGGAATGAAAGGCGCGATCGCCTCGCTCCGCGAATACATGGCGAGCCAGCCCGCAAGCTTCTGGAGTGCGATGCCCTATCCGACCGAGCCGGGGATGGCCTCGCCGTATCCGGCGGCGGCCGGCTCCGATAGCGCTAATTCGGCGAACTGATCGATAAATTATCGATTTTCAGGGCGAATTCGCGGCGCATCGCCTCGCGTCCGCGATCGGTCAAACGTACGGCGCGGCTGTCGCGCACGCGTGCGATCCATCCGTTGTCGAAGCATCGGGAGGCGATCGCCACGCCCAGCGCTCCGGCAAGATGATGCCGCCGTTCGCTCCAGTCGAGGCATCGGCGCGTCAGCGGACGGCGCTGGCCGCGCAGCGCGTCGAGGTCGATGCCGAAATTGCGAAACCAGCGGTCGCCGGCGGCCGTCACGACAAAGGCGGCGTCGGCTTCGTTCAGATAGCCGCGCTCGCGAATCGCGCCGGTCAACGCGACGCCCAGCGCTCCCGCCAGATGGCCGTAGCAGGTTCGCGCGAACCGGAGCGTTCGCGCCGCGTCGCGTTGCGCGGGCGTGCGCACGGTCGGCGGCGGGGCGATCGCGGCCATCGCTTCGACCAGCCGCGCGACCCGTTCGTCGTGCAGGCGGAAATAGTGATGGCGGCCCTGAACCTCGACGGCGAGCAGTTTGCCGCGGAAGAGACGATCGAGATGGGCGCTGGCGGTCTGCGGGGAAATTCCGGCGCGCCGCGCCAGTTCTCCGGCCGGTAGCGCCCGGCCGTCCATCAGCGCGACCATGATCGCGGCGCGCGACGGATCGCCGATCAGCGCGGCGACGGCGGCGAGGTCGGGATCGGTCGCGTTCTGGATGCGCATCGCAGGCTCCATTTCCTCATTAGCACGGAGCGTCGCGCGCGGCCCACGAATTATTTCGACGCGCGTCGAAATGACATTGTGCTCGAATCCGCGCCGACGGTTGGCTTGCGGCCGACCGCTCAATTCATCAAATCAAGGTGACGCGAATGAAAGCGGCAAAAATTCCCACGGACCAAATCGAATGGCAGGTGTTTGCCGGGCCTGGCGGACGTCCCGCCGAACACGACGGCGTGCCGTTCGCATTTATCAAGGAGCTGAGCGACCGGCGTAAAGACGGCCGCGGCTATGCCTATCTTTTGCGGCTCGTGCCGCCGCCGGACCACTTGGTGCGGATTATCGCTGTGGCGCGTTCAGACGAGCACGTTTTCCTGCTCGAAGGCGGTTATTGCAACAAAGCGGGCGACCTGATTGCTTCGCCGGGCGCATACGGCTTGAACGTCGAAGACAGCCCGCATAGCGCGTTCTGCGCGATCGAGACGGTCGGTTATGTGGTTTGCACGGGCGAGCCGGACGAGATTCGCGGCCTCGACGTCGTGCCGATCGAGACCGCGCGTGCGTGATGCGGCTACGGATACGCCGGGCGTGTCGCGCGAATGCGCAATATGCTGCGTAATAATGGCGAAATCTCGAAATTATTTGAAACTTGAAGATTTTTAGCAAAAATCAGCGTCTAGCAAAAATATGACACGAAATTTGATGTTATAAAAGGTCTAGCTATTCATCCGGCAAGCGCGGTAATTTGGCCGTAAGGAGAGTCGCGCCAATGGCGCGCGGCATTACGGCCATGGCGGATCGTAAAGCAATTATAGATTCGATGAGTCGGCGTGGATTGCTGGATTCACGTGAAACGGCGGCAAAACGCCAGCGCGTGATAATCTTCGCGATTGTGGGATTGATTCTGGCGGCGGCCGCTTATATCCAGTTCGGCGGAACCACGGTCACGCCGAGTCAAACGCAAGCCGAGTCGTCGCAGGGCCTGTTGAATCACTGATTCGGCGGCGACAGGCTGGCGCAAATCGTCCGTCGGCGCTTCATTCGGTTGTTGAATCGCCGCATTACCGCTGGTTCCGGGCGGTTTGCCTTGACGCTCGCGCCCGATGTCCATTAGCGTTGCGCTCAGACGCGGCAAGATTTTCTTGCGCGCCAACCCCGCCGGGGAGGCGACCAAATGGCATACGACCTGCTCGTTCGCAATGGCACGGTTATCGATGGAACCGGGGCGCCCGGAAAGCGCGCCGACGTCGCGATCGTCAACGGCAAAATCGCCGAAATCGGCAAAATTTCTGAAGGCGCCAAGCGCGTAATCGACGCCTCGGATCTGATTGTCGCGCCCGGCTTCGTCGATCCGCACACCCATTACGACGCCCAAATCTGCTGGGACCCGTACCTTACTTCGTCGTCATGGCACGGCGTGACCACCGTGATGATGGGCAACTGCGGCGTGGGAATCGCGCCCTGCCGGCCCGAGGTGCGCGAAATCGCCGCATGGGACCTCGTCAACGTCGAGGCGATTCCGTTCGACGTGCTCAGCCGCGGCATCAAATGGGAATGGGAGAGCTTTCCCGAATATATCGACGCCGCCGCCCGGCGCGGGTCGGGCATCAATTTGGGCTTCCTCGCGCCCTTGACGCCGTTTCGGCATTACGTGATGGGCGAGGAGTCGATGGAGCGCGCGGCGACGGCGGACGAAACCCGCAAAATCGCGGGCCTGCTGAAGGAAGCGGTCGCGGCCGGCGCGTTCGGATTCACCACCACGACGGCTCCCCAGCATATTGGCTACAAAGGCCGTCCGCTCGCCTGCCGCAACGCCAGCCGCGACGAATATATCGCCTACGCCCGCGTGCTGCGCGAGATGGGTCGCGGCGCGATGGAAGTGGCGCTAACCAAGTCGGTTTCCGTGATCAGCGACGAGGAATGCGAATTCCTCGATTTGCTCCTGACCGAAAGCGGCCGTCCCGTTACTTGGCTCGCGTTGCTCAATCGCGACGATTTGCCCGAGGCCTGCCAGCAAAGCCTGATAAAAGCGGCCGATCTGATTCGGCGCGGCGGCGTGCCGCAGGTGACCTGCCGGCCGCTGATCGTGCAAATCGAACTGCGCAATCCGTTCATCTTCGCCAACCTCGCCTGCTGGAACCCGGTTTTCAATCAGCCCAAGGAGCGGCAGGCTGAAATCTATCGCGACCGGAATTTCCGCAACGCCTTCCGCGACGCGCTGAAGCGGCCTGACATCTTCAACGGCAACTGGGAGCGGCTCGAGGTGAAAGAAGTCTTCGCGCCCGCGATGAAGCCGCTTGAGGGGCGCACCGTCGCCGAGATCGCGCGCGAGCGCGGATGCGACGGCGTCGATGCGTTCCTTGACCTCGCGCTCGAAGACGATCTCCAAATCCAGTTCTCGATGGCGCTGTTCAACGCCAACGAGGATCGCATTCCGGAGTTGATCGGCGATCCGCGCACGATGGTCGGGCTGTCGGACGGCGGCGCCCACGTCGATATGCTCTGCGACGCCGGCTACGCCACCTATCTGCTCGGCACGTGGGTGCGCGAACGCTCGGCGATGACGCTGGAGCGCGCGGTGCAGCGGATGACTTCCGAGCCGGCCGCCTATTTCGGAATTACCGATCGCGGCCGATTGCAAAAGGGTCTGGCCGCCGACGTCGTGATTTTCGATTACAACACGGTCGGTTCGGGCAGGCGCGGCGAGATGCGCAGCGATCTTCCGGGCGGCGGCCGGCGTCTCGTGATGCCGGCGCGCGGTGTCGAATACACGATCGTCAATGGCGAAACGCTCTACGAGCACGGCAAGGCGAGCGGCGCGATGGCGGGCCAGGTGCTGCGCTCGGGCGCCTGCTGACTATCCTGCTGATGACCGCGTAACCGTCGAGGATTAACGGCGATGACAAATCAATTCACGATTTGCGTGGGCACGGTCGGAGCCGGCGTATGGTTCAGCCCGGACGGCGGAGAACATTGGCGGCGCAGCAAGATGAAGCTGCCGTTTCATGCCGAGCCGGGCGAGATTCAGATTCGCACGCTCGCGGTTTCGCCGCATAATCCCCATCATCTGCTGGCTGGTTCGGAGGCCGGCCTCTATCGCAGCGAGGACAACGGCGCCAGTTGGGACCTCGTGCCGTCGCCGATGGACGGGATGCAGATCTGGTCGGCGGCGTGGCATCCGGCGGACCCCAACGCGATGCTGGCCGGAACCAAGCCGCCGGCGGTCTTCCACACCTCGAACCGCGGCGAAAGCTGGCGGCGGCTGGATCTGCCGATCGTCAAAGAATGCCTCGCCGGCGCGCCGAAGGTTACGAATATCCTCTTCGACCCGCGCAATCCGCGGACGATTTACGTCGGCGTCGAGATCGACGGCGTATTTCGCAGCCGCGACGGCGGCGAGACCTGGGAGCATCTGCCGCCGCTTGGCGACAAGCCGCTCAACGGCGATATACACGGGCTGGCGATTACGCCTGGTCCGAATCCCAGGCTGCTCGCGACCACGCCCGACGGCATCTGGACCAGCCTTGACGAAGGCCAAAGCTGGTCGCTTCATCCGTTTCCGCGTTTCGCCGAACGCGACACGATATCCTATTGCCGCGGCGTGGCGCTCAAACCCGACGACGCCAACGTGATGTTCGTCGGCAACGGCGATTTCATTCCGGGCAAGCGCGGCGCGATCCAGCGCACGGTCGATGGCGGCAAAACGTGGGCGGCGGCGCCGCTTCCGGTCGAACCGAACTCGGTCGTCTATTGGCTGGCGACGAATCCGGCCGATCCGAATATCGTGGTCGCCAACAGCCTGCACGGCTACGTCTATCTGAGCACGGACGCGGGGGCGTCCTGGAGCAAAGTGCGGCGCGAGTTCGGCGAAATTCGCGCGATCGCCTGGGTTCCAAACTGATTCAGCGTCCGCGCGGCCGCGCCGAGCCTCTCCCGCGCGGATGCGTGCGGGGGTAAGCTCGTCGGTGATGGAACCTCAGGCGACCACCGCATACGTCGGCCGGCTCTGGGACGAGGCGATCGTTCCCGAGCTGATCGAATATATCCGCATCCCCAATAAATCAGCCGCGTTCGATCCGGACTGGCGCGAACGCGGGTTAATCGATCGCGTCGTTGGGCGGTTCGAGGCATGGGCGCGGCGCCAGCCGATTCCGGGCATCGCGGTCGAAGTGGTGCGGCTCGAAAAGCGCACGCCGCTCATCCTTATCGATATTCCCGGCGCGGGCGGCGCGCCCATTCTGCTGTACGGCCATCTGGACAAGCAGCCGGAGATGGCGGGATGGCGCGCCGGCCTTGATCCATGGACGCCGGTGGTCGAGGGCGACCGTTTGTACGGTCGCGGCGCCGCCGACGACGGCTACGCGATGTTCGCCGCGCTTGGCGCGATCGGCGCGCTGGCCGCGCAGAAGATTCCGCACGCGCGCTGCGTGCTGGTGATCGAGGCGTGCGAGGAGAGCGGCAGTTTCGATCTGCCCGCCTATATCGAGCATCTGGCGGCGCGGATTGGAAATCCGGGACTCGTGATCGCGCTCGACTCGGGATGCGGCAATTACGAGCAGTTATGGTGCACGACTTCGCTGCGCGGATTGGCCGGCGGCACGCTGACCGTCGAGGTGCTGACCGAAGGCGTCCATTCGGGCGACGCGGGCGGCGTCGTGCCGTCGAGTTTCAGGATCGCGCGGCAACTGCTCAGCAGGATCGAAGACGAGCGCACCGGCGCGATTCTGCTGCCGGAATTTCACGCGCAAATTCCCGAAGCGCGGCTCGCGCAGGCGCGCGCGGCCGCAGCGGCGCTGGGATCGTCGATGTACGAGCGGTTTCCATTCGTCGATGGGGCAGGCCCGGTAACCCGCGATCTCGCCGAGCTGATTCTCAATCGCACCTGGCGGCCCGCACTTGAAATCGTCGGCGCCGACGGCCTGCCCGAAGCCGGCAACGCTGGCAACGTGCTGCGCCCGCGCACCGCGTTGAAACTCTCGCTCCGCCTGCCGCCGGAAATCGACGCGAAGGCGGCCAGCGCCAGGCTCAAGGCGGCGCTCGAGAGCGATCCGCCGCAGGGCGCTCGCATCTCGTTCAAGGGCAACTGGGCGGCTGGCGGATGGAACGCGCCGGCGCTGGCCGGATGGCTGGAACAGTCGCTCGACGACGCGTCGCGCGCCTTCTTCGGCCGCCCCGCGGCCTACATGGGCGAGGGCGGCACGATTCCGTTCATGGCGATGCTGGGCGAGCGGTTTCCGCAGGCGCAATTCTTCATCACCGGCGTCCTTGGGCCACATTCAAACGCGCACGGCCCCAACGAGTTTCTGCATATTCCGACTGGAAAGCGCCTGACCGCCTGCGTCGCCCGCGTGATCGCCGATCACTATCGCGCGCAGGCCGGATGATCGCGTGGGATCGTTTTGGCGTTTGCGGCGGACCAGTGCGCGGCGATCAGCGCCATTCGCGGCGCGCGACCTCGCCCACCAGCCGCAATTTGGCTTCCTGCGCAGCGGCGTCGATCGGGTTGCCCTTGATGCCCGAAGCGAAGCCGCACTGCGTCGAGAGCGCAAGCTGCTCGTGCGGGAAATGGCGGGAGGCGTCGGCGATGCGCTGATGCAATTCGTCCGCGGTTTCGAGGCGCGGCTTTTTGGTCGAGACCAGTCCCAGGACGACGGTTTTGTCGCGCGGAACTTCGGCGAGCGGTTCGAAGCCGCCCGAGCGGGCGTCGTCGTATTCGAGCAGCAGGGTCGAGTAACGCGTCGCGCCGCGAAAGACCGCGCGGGCGATCGAGTCGTAGCCGCCGGCGCTGAGCCAGCGGCCGTCGTTGTTGCCGCGGCATAGATGCAGTCCGAAACGCACGCCGGGCGCGTCGGCAAGGCTGTTGAGCATCGCGACGCCTTCGTCCAGCACGCGCGCCGGGTCGATGCCGTTGCGGTCGAAAACTTCCGCGCGGGCGGAAGGATCGACCAGGATGGCGAGTTCGGGCGCGTCGATCTGGATATATTCGCATCCGAGGCGCGCCAGTTCGCTGATTTCCTCGCGAATCACCGCGGCGCCGTCAGCGAATAGCTCGAACGGGTCGCGATATACCGCGCTCGATTCCTCGGGCGACCAGAACATGAAGAGCATCATCGGGCTTGGCAGAGTGACTTTGAGCGGCGCTTTGGCGCGCGCCCGGGCATAGGCGAATTCCTCGCCGACGAGCGAGCGGCGGCGTTTCAGCCGGCTGGTCGCGGCGAGACCGAGCGAAAGCTGCTCGACCGAACCGGCGTCGGTGCGCCATGGTTTCGTCAGTCCGGCAGTGCGGGTGAGTCCCTCGGTGGTTTCGACCAGCGAGCCGAGGAAACTGAGCCGGCGCTGCTCGCCGTCGTTGACGACGGCGAGGCCGGCGTTTTCCTGAAGCGCGATCGCTTCATCGACGGCGCGGTCTTCGATCCGTTTGAACGCGGCGGCGGAAATCTCGCCACGGCGCATCCGGCGGCGGGCGTCCGTGAGCCATCCGGGGCGCAGCATCGATCCGATCGGTTCGGCGCGAAACACGGAATTTGTCATCGCGGTGCTCCCTATGCGCGGCCGAGCGTCGCGCGTCCGCCGGAGCATAGCAGAGAAAGCGCGCAGGAGGCGCGTGCGATCGAAAAAACGGGGCGCTCGCCGTGCGGCGAGTGCCCCGGAACCGGGATTAAATCCAATAAATCAGTGCTTGGGCTCGATCCGCTTGCCGTACGAGACTTCGCCCTTGTCAACGCGCAAGCTAAAACCGCAATCGGGATTGGTGCAGGCCCACGCTTTGAAAATTACCGAAGCGCCTTCCTGCCCGTAATCGGAGAGAGGAATCAGCGTGCCATTATTGCACTTCTGGCACTTCGGCAGCTCCATCACCACGCCTCCTTGGCCGATCGGCTATCGGCCCCGCTTGCAAACTATCTAACCGATTTTGCTAAATCAATGCGCGTTTTCTTCTCTCCTGGCGTGCGAAGATCAGGGGGGAAGCGCCATGTCTTCGGGCGCGCCGTTCCGAATCCATGCGAGCTCGATAATCAGTCGGGATAGTTGACGATCTCCAGTTTGATGCCGTCGGGGTCGGTGAAGAAAACCGCATAATAGCCGGGCCGATAATCGTATTCGCGCGGCGGATCGAGAATCCGGCCGCCGCGAGAGGAAATTTCCCGGGCGAGTTCGTCGATTTGCGCGCGCCGCGGAACGCGAAAAGCGACCTCGCGCAGGCCGATTCTGGTCTTGTCGAAATTTTCGTTCTGGTTGCGCGCCCGCATCACCCACAAGCTGCCGAAATCCCCCCAAAAGCCGATCATCCGCTCCGGTTGGTCGTAGTTTTCGACGTTCGGATAGCCGAGGTTCGGCATCAGCCACGAGTAGAACCGCACAGCCGCGTCGAAGCTGCTCGCATTGATCATCAAATGGTCGATTCCGCCGCGCATCGGCCGTTCTCCTTCGGCGATTACAGAATCATACCGCGGCGAGCGTCAAGCAAGGGTCATGCGACGCGCGCCGCCTTGCGGCCGAGATGGATCGCGACCGTGCCGAACCCGGCGATGCGGAAACTCGCCTCGGCGAAACCAGCCTCGCGCATCATCGCGGCGACGCGCTCGGCGTCGGGATGAATGCTCAGGGACTGGAACAGATAGCGATAGGCGGCATACTTGCGTCCGACGACGATTCCGAGCAGCGGTACGGCCGACGCGATATAAAGCGAAAACGCCCGGCGCATCGGCCCGCGTGGCGGAGTCAGATCAAGGCAAGCGAGCCGTCCGCCCGGTTTGAGCACGCGATACAACTCGGCGAAGGTCGCGCCGAGGTCCGCGACGTTGCGCAACATGAAGCCGTTGACGATGCAGTCGAAGGTTTCGCCGGCGAAGGGCAGCGCCATCGCATCGCCAACGCCCAGGCGGAGATTTCCGCACGCATCGATGGCGGCGAATTTACGCTGCGCCGCACCGACCATCTCGATGCAGAAATCCATGCCGATGGTCAGCCGCGCGCCGGCGCGATCAAGCTCGCGCGCCAATTCGCCAGTGCCGGTGGCAATATCCAGCGCGATCCCGCCCGCCGGCTCGGCCATCGCGACGGTCTGGCGCCGCCAACGCCTATCCAGCCCGAGCGTCATCAGAGTATTGATTGTATCGTAGCGAGGTACGATACTGGCGAACATTTGGCGAATTCGATCGGACTTGGTATCCCTGCGGAACTTTTCAGATGCATCGGGAAGACCATTCTGAGTGGCGGCGATCACATCGGGAATTATAGGCGTTAAGCAGCGTGTAGCGAAAACCTTGAGTTTTCGGGATTATTTGCTCAGGTTTGGGAAGTGTCGATGGAAAACCAAGCTGTTACGGTATTTGGGTGACAAAAGTTAAAAGTTGTGCTACGAATCGGCCAAGCTTCGGGATTTTGGATTTTTTGCTGTGATTTCTTAAAAGGGGATCAAATGCCGGAGGCGATATCGGCGATAACGAGCAAATATCATCTTTGATGCGAATAATTTGGCCATATTCCCGATATTTTGACTGAGATTCGCGACAATCTGAATATTTCGGCATGTAATAACGTCATGTGTTGAGATATCTCATGCGAAATGTGATGATTTCGCCAGAAATCACGTTCGGTTCAACGGAGATTGCCAATGTTCGTTCATTTTGACCGGGATAGAACCGAGAAATGCGACAACTGCGGCGCGCTCGGCACCATCATGCACATGTCGATCGAGCGCTTCGACGCGACTCTCAATCTTTGCGTCGGATGTTTCGGCGCGCTCACCCGCGCTTTTCAAAATGCTTCCGCGAAGCTTAGAATCGAGCCTGTCGAGTATCACGAGCCATAATTTTCGGCCCCGATGAACAGGCGTAACGATGGCATTTCGATGGTTCCGCCGTCAGATCGGCGGCCGCAGGTGCAAACACCTGGCGGTAATTCCCAATTCTCTCCGCGGCCGTAACCCAAGCTTCTGGCCGGTTGGCGATGGACGCACCCATTTCGACGGATTGTGCGACTATTGCAAACGTGACGTTTGGCGCCACGCCCTGCTCGACGAAGACCCGCCCTGGCGGTTGACCGAAGACGAAGACTGCGGATGCGTGAAGTTCAGCGTCCGCCATTCCCGACAGTAACCAGACAGTATCGCGAGCGCAGCGCCGCCGACCGCGATCTTCGCACTCATTCGACCGCTTTCACGATTATTTGCGGCAGCGAGCGGCGCGTCGGGGGCGCCGGTTAGCGCCGTTCGAATTGCTTCGCCCCATAAAGGACCGACCGCGCCTTCTCGTCGAGCGGTTGCTGCGGCAGGTCCGCCATCACCGCCATCCCGCGCTTGACGGCCTCGCGCGCGCCGATCGCGTCGAGCCAGCGTTTCAGATGCGGCCGGTTTTCAAGCTGGTCCGGTTCGCGGCGGATTCCCACGACCCACGGATAGCAGGCGATGTCGGCGATCGAATAATCGCCGGCGAGGAATTCGGCTTCGGCCAGCCGGCGGTCCATCACGTTGCACAAGCGGCGGGTTTCGTTGGTGTAGCGGTCGATCGCGTAAGGAATTTTTTCGGGAGCGGCGCGCAGAAAATGGCCGCGCTGGCCGAACATCGGTCCGACGTTCGCCATCTGGAACATCAGCCACTGAATCACGGCGTAACGTCCGCGCGTGTCCGACGGCATCAGCTTGCCGGTCTTTTCCGCCAGATACATCAGGATCGCGCCCGACTCGAAAATCGCGATCGGCGCGCCGCCGGGCCCGTCCGGATCGACGATCGCGGGCATCCGGTTGTTCGGGCTGATTTTGAGAAACTCGGGTTTGAACTGTTCGCCCTCGCGGATATTGACCGGGGCGATTTTGTAGGGCGTCGCGGTCTCTTCCAGGAAAATCGTGATTTTCTGCCCGTTCGGCGTTGGCCAATAGTGGAGCTCGATCATGATGCATCCTTCCTCGCGATGTTGCCGGTAGCTTCGCCGCCCTTATGCGCCGCCGTCAAGCGTCCGATCGCGGGCCTTCAGGGTATTGACGATTACGGCCGGCCTGAAAACGCCGCGATGTTCAGCAACGCCTCGGCGCATGGTTTCTTCGGTCGGCGGGTTTCATTCTCCAGCGTCCTCATCGGCATCGCGCCTGCGACTTCAAGCCCGCCGCCGGGAGCGCGCGCGGAATGCCGGGTTTCGGGCGAATTTGTAGCGTGCCGTGGACCGCTTTAGAGTTGAGATCGCGCGGTTTCGAGCGGGATAAGTTTGATGGAACACGAGATCGATTCGATTCCGATCGAATCAGCTCCGGCGTTCTGGTGCTGAGCCGCCAATTTTCATTGACTAGCGGGAGGAAAAGATTCGAATGAAATCGCTTCAGACTGCCGGCGGTCCATTCTTCGAGGATCTCGAAATCGGGATGAGCGCGGACGACGCGCCTTCGGTGACGCTGACCTCGGGCCTTGCCGCGCAGCATCAGACGATCGTGGGCGACAGAATGCGCCTCGCGCTGGACCAAGAGCTCGCGGAGGCGGTCACCGGCGGCCCGATGGCGCATCCCGCGCTCGCCTGGGACGTGGTGATCGGCCAATCGACGCTCTTCACGCGGCGCGTGATCGCGAATCTCTTCTATCGCGGACTCGCGTTCAGGCGGTTTCCGAATATCGGCGATACGCTCCACACGACGACGGAAGTAGTTGGACTCAAGCAAAATCGGGGACGGCCGGGACGGCCCGCGACCGGCCTCGGCGTATTGAGAATACGTTCGGTTGATCAAGCCGGCCACGAAGTACTCGATTTCCGGCGCTGCGCGATGTTTCCGCTGCGCGACCCGATGGGCAAGACGCCCCATCAGGCCGAGATCGATTCAGTCTCTTCCGATTTGGATTCAGGGCCGCTCAAGACGCCGATTTCCGGTTGGCGTCTCGCGGAATTCAAGCGGCGCGCGCCCGGTCTCCATTTCGATGATTTGACGGAGGGGACCATCTGGGAGATAGCGGGGGGCGATGTCGTGTCGTCCGCGCCCGAGCTGGCGCGGCTGACGCTTAATCTCGCGATGGTCCATCATGACGCCGCGGCGAGCCCGGCCGGCCGGCTTGTCTACGGCGGCCACACCATTGGCATAGCGGCGGCGCAGGCGGCGCGCGCGCTTTTCAATCTGGCCGCGATTATCGGTTGGCACGGATGCGATCATCTTGGGCCGGTGCGCGAGGGCGATACGCTTCGCAGCACGCTCGCGCTCGAAAAGCGCGAACCCTTCGCGCAGGGCGGCGGGTTCGTTCATCTGCGCTCGCGGGTCAAGGCCGAACGCGGCGGCGAATCGCACGACGTGCTCGATTGGCGCTTCGTGGGAGTGATGGCATGATCGGAGCTTGACGGGCCTGCGGGAAATTGACGGTTCGGACTTCGTCGCGCAGCCGCTTCGCGAAACGGCTTTGCGGTCTTTGGCAGAGCTCTGGCCTGACGGCTTTCCAATCGTTTTGCGTTGGCGATCGAAGGCGCGGTCGGCTAAAGAGACGGCAAACGCGCCTCGCGCGCCAGCGATCTTGAACCCCAGAAAGGAATCGAGATGCATACTGTCAAATTCGGATTGTTCCTGCCGACCGGCGATTTTCCGCAAGCGCGCGCGGCGGCGGAATGGGCCGACGCGAACGGATTTTATTCCGTCTCGATGAACGATCACTTTTTCTCGCCGTTGGGCGCACCGCAAACGCCGCAACTGGAGTGTTTTTCGACACTGAGCGCGATCGCGGCGGTCACCAGGAATGTCAGGCTCGCGCCCGCCGTGACCGCCATCGGATTTCGCACCCCGCCGATGCTCGCCAAGATCGCCTCGACGCTCGACCATCTGAGCAACGGCCGCCTGATTATGGGAATCGGAGCCGGATGGCAGCGGAACGAGTACGCCGCCCACAACTATCCGTACCCGGATAATCTCGAACGAATCGCGCAACTCGCTGACGGCATCCGCCTGCTCAAAGCGATGTGGACGCAGGATGAGCCGGCCTACCGCGGAAAGTATTTTAAGGTTGAGAAGGCGTACAACAATCCCCGGCCCGTCCAGAAACCGCATCCGCCGATTATGATCGGCGGATCGGGGACGAAAATCCTTGAGCTGGCGGCGCAGGAAGCGCAGGCGATCAACATGATACCGCCGATCGTCAACGGCAAGGATTTTATTCAGGATCCAATGGCGGCGGTGAAATTCACCAAGTCCGTTCTGAAAAAAAAGATCGCGAAGCTGCACAGCCTCCTGCAGGCGGCGGGCCGGCCGCGGGACGCGGTCGAACCCGGCGTGATTTGCATGGCGAGTATCGCGCGCAGCAAGGCTGAAGCCGACGAGGCGCTGGCGCGAACAGCGAAGGGGATGGGATATCCTGATGTAGAATCGGCGCGCAACTCGCCCGTGCTGCTGGCGGGCACGCCGGACGAAGTGAGGCGTGAGCTGAGATCGCGGATTGAGGAACTTGGTATTACCTATTACATCGTGTTTCCGTCGTCGCGCGAATCCGGCGATCTGCTCGTAAAAGACGTGATGCCCGAGTTCCGATCGCGCGGAAACTAGAAGCAGTCTCATAAATAGCGTCTGAGCAGGATGAGGATGCAGGCGAGGTGGATGAAGCCGAGAAAGTTTTCCGGGTAACGCTCCCAACGCACCACCAGACGGCGGAAGTTGTGCAGCC
>JAJZAI010000060.1 GCA_021799495.1 Deltaproteobacteria bacterium | reverse complement strand
CATCAGCATCGGCCGCTGCCGCCGCTCCTCACCGCGCATCCGCCACTTCCTCCTCAACCACGATTACCCACTCAGACGAATTATAGGCGAGTGAAATTCAGGCGTTTATCAACGCCCTGCTAGGGAAGCTCTGCAAAAGGTCCATCCCGTCATTCTGAGCGCAGCGAAGAATCCCGGGATTCCCTTCGTGGGACTCAGGGCAGGCTTTCACTACGCTGCGCTCCGTTCAGAATGACAATCTGACTTGCGCAGAAGTTCCCTGGACGATAGGTGTCGCGCGCGCGGCGCGGCGCATGGGTCGTCGGGGCGGACAGAAGTCGCTTTTGGTTGTCATAGGCGGCCTTATTATATCCAGATATACTTGCGCCGGCGCCGTAATATAGTAAGCGTTCTCCGGCGCTGAGCGCCGCGTCTCATATGCAGTTGACAATCGGCGACAACGGGTATACTTGCCGCCACTATACATCGTTGGCGGCCGTGATCGCTTCAAGGCCGTGACCCGGGGGGAGTTATGAGACGACTGATACTCGCTGCGTCATCATTGGCAATCCAGCTCGTTCTGTCCGTGGCTCTCGCGAATGCCCAGACACCGCCCATCGGTCTTGTCAACTTCATATATAGTTACCGGATTTGCCGGGGCGAGTATGCATTGTGCGCGGCCTCGACGTGCACGCCGGACGGTCAAACGATAGCCGTGAATACCGCAAACGGTCAGGCTTCCTTCCCGGAAGCCGCCTGCACCTGCCCAGTGTATGATGGTTTCGCGATCGCCGACGTCAACGGCGGCAACATGGAGGGCGATTGCAAGGCTCCTGGCCGTGGCAAGGTATGGTCGCTGTACGCGCCGAAATCGAACATTCCCCAAGCGATCAATGATTGGCGGCGCAGACCCGCCGCCGAGACGGCCGCGCCGCTTCAGCTTTGTTCCGCCAGCGAAAATGTTGGAACGTCGTTCGCGAATTGCTTCAGCTTCGCCTGTACGCTTGACCGCAAACGCCAGAATGGCGTGAGGACCGCCACCTGCCTTTGCCCATTGGGAGAGAGTCTCGATGGCACGCCGGTGGCCGCAGATACGCCGATCGCGACTCCGGCCGGCCAGTGCAACTCCGCCATTTGCACGCAGCATCCGGTGGGCGCTCCATATCCGGCGGCGGGCGATCAGGCAAACGTGTGCCTGGGCGCGCCGCAATCATTGGCATTGCCAGATAGTGCTAATTGATTGAGATAGTAAATGCGAAGCGCCGATTCTTCCCAACGATGGCTGGATTGGCGCACGTTCGCCATTGATGACGGTTCGCGCGCGCCGTCAGTATTCCTCCGCCAATAGTTCCGAAGGTTCTGTGCGTCAAAGCCTCGGGACTGATTCCAAAGAGGATCGCAGCCAAGCTCAAATGCGCGGCCACTTATACAACGATTAGCGCCGCGGTGGGCGCGGCGGCGCGTCTTAATGCTCCTGGTCTTTTTCCGATTTATCGGATTCGGCCGCGGCGGCGATATTTTCTTCGGGCGCGCTCGTCCGCATCCGCAAAAAGTTGAGCGACGAGACGATCAGTCGCCATCCGGAGGGAAATTCCAAATCGCCGCGTTCGTCCAGCGCCGCCGGATCGATAATCATTTTACGCCCGCGATGCCATTGCACGAGGAGCATGCGATGGGCAGCCTGCCGGCCGCTCGCCGGATCGACGCCAAATTCCCCGTACATGGTCGTGGTCTGAAGACGCGCGAGCGCCGCGCGCAGCTCCGCTTGATCGATCGCGCCCTCGAACGGCGCGTCGCGTAACGCGGCAAGTGCGATCAATCCTGCCGCATAAGCCTGCGCCGCCGGATAGTCACAGGACGCGCCGCCGAGCCGCTCACGCATCCGGCGGGCGAATTCGCGCGGCGCCGGACCGATTTCGGGCGTCACGGCCAAATCCTCTTCCCATTGGCTCGGGCCGACAATTCCGTCGGCTTCGCCGCCGAGGTCGGCGCCGAAGCGCGTCACTCCCGCCGCGATACATCCGAGCACCGGCAGGTTGAGCCGCGATTCGATCGCGTACCGCATCGCGGCGACGTCGTGCTCGTATCCGCCCGCGCTGAGCATCACGTTGACGCGATTGCGCCGCAGCGCGGGCTCGAGCGTCGCGGGAGTGGCCGCCGGATCGAACCGGCCGTTGAATTTGACGCGAATCCGCACGCCCAAAATCCATGATCGGCGCTCGCTGAGCGCGCGTTCGGCGCTCGCGGCGGCGGCGAGCGCGAACGGCGTCGGCGCCGCTACCAGCGCGACCCGCTTGCGCCGGAGCTTGAGCGTCGTCAGCAGGCGCACAAACCCGGTCAGGTATTCGCTGGCCGGCGTGAGCACGCCGACCAGCATCCGCGTCCGCGCGCCGTGCAGATCGTTTCCGGCGCCGCCGTGATTCAGCATCACCCGGCCGCATTCTTCGGCCACGCGCGCGGCGGCGCGGGTCAGGCCGGTCGAGTACGGCCCGAGCAGCAGATCGGCGCGCCGCTCCGTGCACAACGATCGATAGATCTCGAGCGTGCGGCCGGATCGGCTCTGATCGTCGTGCAATTCCAGTTTTACCGCGTAAGGACGCCCTATGACCTGCTCGGCCATCCCGGCATTCGCGTCGGCCTCGAACATCCGGAGCGCCGCTTCGATCTGCCGGCCGAACGGACGGTACTGTCCGGTGCAGGGAATCGATGCGCCGATTACGATGGTGCGCATTGGCTGTGCCGAAGGGCCGCGAGCGTCAGCCGACTTCGCGCCCACCGATAAAGACCGCCTTGAGTCGCATTTCCTTGTCTAAAAGCACGAAGTCCGCGCGCATCCGAATCGCGATTTTTCCCCGATCGCGCGATCCGAGGATCGCGGCGGCGTTGGTCGAAGTGATTTGCGCGAGCGCCGGCAAATCCTCGCGGCGAAAATTCGGAAACATCCGCCACGCCATTTCGAGCATCGTGAGCGCGCCGCCCGCAAGCGTACCGTCGGGCAGGCGCGCCGCGCCGTCACGGATCGCCACGTCCGTCATGGCGCCGCCGAAAGCCGCCGACGAACGGCCGCGGACGCCGGCGGGCGCGACCCGGTCCGTGGTCAGGACAATACCTTGAGGGCCGCGAGCTTCATAAACCAGCCGCGCGATCGCGAGGTCGAGATGGACGCCGTCGGCGATGATCGCGGCGCGCGCGCGACAGTCCCGCATCAGAGCGGCTCCCGCCGCACCGGGCGCACGATGGTGCAGCGGAGGCATCGCGTTGAACAGATGGGTGAACATCCGGGCGCCGGCGGCCACGCCCGCGGCGGCTTGCGCAAAAGTGGCGTCGGTATGGCCAAGCGAGACGGCGATTCCGCGCGCCGCAATACGCCTGATCGCGCCGATCGCGCCATCCAGTTCGGGCGCCATCGTGATCAAACGGGCCGTGCGCAGCGCGAATATGCGCTTCAGCGCAGCAGCGTTAGGCGTCAACGTCAAGAGCGGGTGCGCGCCAAGACGGCGCGGCGAAATGAACGGTCCTTCGAGATGCGCGCCAAGGATTCTCGCGCCTGAACCATTCCGGGCGCGCGCTACGGACGTTTGCATCCGAAGCGCTTCGGCGACGACCGCGTCAATCCGCTCGATCTCGCTCAAAGAGGCACTGATAACCGTCGGCAACCATGCCGTGACCCCTTCGCGCCCCAGCCGTTTCGCCAGGCGCATCAAGTCGCCGACGGCCGACGACATCACGTCGATGCCGTAGGCGCCGTTAATCTGCAGATCGATGAATCCCGGCACAAGATAATCGGAGGCGGCTCGGACCGGTTCGATCGCATTGATTTTCGCGTCGAAACCGATCGCAACCGGCGTGGGCAGAGGGATTGGCGCGATCGCGCGCAGACGACGTAAACGCGGCGGTATCCGCCTAATTGACACGATAGCGCTCCGCGAGCAGTCGCGAAAAGCGCGGCAAATAAATTAAGTCGAAAGTGTCGTCCTTGCCCGGGAACATCGCGACCGCCGCGGCTTTGAGCGCGCGCACATGCTCCCACGCCTGATCCAGCGTCATCGAATCGTCCTGCGCGATCGTCGCGAACGTCAGCTCGACCAGAAAGCGGAGCCGGCGGATCATCCGGTTCTCATGCGCGATTCGTGCGGTGCGGTCGTCGTCGCTCATGGTCTCGCTTCACAATTCGCTGAAGATTGCGTGAGCCTGCGATTATAGCGGATTTTGCCGCGGCAGACGCCACGGGAATTTCCATTTATGGTTCGAGGCGTATTGTCTTAGGCGGCGCGCGATGTCAGTTTCAGGCGGTCGATGGAAACCCGGTTAAAAGGCAGCTTCATTTATCTGGCGAACGCGGTCAACGATCTCCGTGGCAACTGGCGGACGTTCGCATTGGCGCTGGCTCCGGCGATGATTTTGGCGGCGCTTTGCATTCTGCCCGAGGCGATCGGCCTCCAGCATCAGCTCGCCCGCCATTTCGAGCCGGGCGTGCACAGCGTCGCGATGGTTCCGGCGCAGACGCCCTACCCGCCTGCTGGAACGGCGGCGCAGGCGGCGGCGCCTGTGTTTGGACCATGGACGATGCGCGCCTTCAAGTTCGCCTTCGTGGCGATGACGCTGTTCGGGAATCTGCTTGTCTTATGCGCGATTCGCCGCTTGCAGGAGGGAAAAACCAGAGCCGGCGGAATCGACGAAGCGATAGCGGTTTACGGCGACGCGGTGGCGAAAGCGCCTGCCTACGTCTGGGTCGTGATTCTTCAACTCGCCGTACCCTTGCTCGCTTTGGCGCTGCTGCCGGTCGATATCGTCGTCGGCCAGTGGTGGATCGCGGCGCTGGTCTATCTTGCGATGGTCACGCTGATGGTCTTTGGCGCGCTGCTTTATCTCTGGCTCTATTTCGCGCCGTACGCACTCATCTTCGACGATCAACACAGCTTTCATGCGCTGTTGTTCAGCCGGGACCTGCTGCGCAAGCGTTTTTTTCGCGCGACCATTCGTATTGTGGTCTTTCTCGCGATTTGGTCCGGTTACAATTCCTGGGCCGCGATATTCTTCGTCGCGGTGAGCCTGATCGTCGGGCCGGTGGCGATGCTCACGGGGACGACGTGGGCGACGCTGATTGCGATCGACCTGGCAGCCGTGGTGACGAATTTCGCCACCAACGCCTTCTTCACGGCCGCGGGCGTCCGCATGTATCAGGATTTGCGCGCGATCGCGGCCGGCTCGGCAACGAGCGCGGCGCCGTCCACTGGCGCGCCGGCGCCTGCGGCGGCGGCCGATCCCGGCGCGTAATTCCGAAGGCCGGAGCCGCCCCGGCATGTACGGCGATGGTCCCGCGGCGTCAATTTCCCCGATTTTCAGGATGGCCGCTCGCGCTGCGCCGGACGCGCCAATGATGTCCCGCGGCGCCCCGAGCCGGTCCGGACGGGCCGCTTGAGCCGCAAAATTCCAACGCGCAATTTCGCGGTTTAAGCCGTATCGCCGCTATATTTGGCGAATTCGCGCGATTGGCCGTTCAAACGTTGGCTGCAAGTCGCGCGACCGCCCGCACCGTGACCTGCAGCGGCGGCAAGCCGACGCTCGCCAGCGAGCGCAGCTCACCCATCAACCGCTCGACCTCGGCGGCGCGCCGCTCCCGGCCTTTGGCGATACGCTCGGCGATCGGCGCGGACGCGCCGGCGCCGTCCAGAATCGATCGGCAAAGCTGATTGCGCGACCAGATCAACTCGTTGGCGAGATCGCGCGCGGCCCGCCGTTCCCATCGATCCTCGCTGCTCAGCGACTCGATCGCGCTTTCGAGGCGCGCGAACTCGATACGCTCGCTCAGCGCGAAGTAGGCGCGGGCGACGTCGAGCGGCGGCCTCCCGGTGTCGAAGGCAAGGCTCAGGATGTTCAGCAGATGGCCGGCGAACTCCAGGCGCGCAAGTTCGTGCGCGAGCTGCTCCTGATGGACGGCGGCGCGCAACTCACGGTACGACGCCTCGAAGCGCGCGCGCTCGCCGCCGGCCAAAAGGTCCTCGAATTCCCCCGCGAGCTTCGGCAGCGCGGCGGCGTAACGATCGACGATCGCGCCAATTTCCCCGGAGCGGCCGGAATGCTCGATCGCCCACTCGACGACGCGGCGCACAATCCGTTCGAGGCCGAGAAACGCGCCGACTTCGGCTTGCGCGCTGAGTTCCGCGGCGTTGCGCTTCAATTCCAGCACGCGCGCGCGCAAGTCGAGCACGCCGGAGGCGGCGAGCCACGCGCGGATGGCGTCCTCGGCCTCGATACCGTGGTCGCGGGTCAGGTTGAAGATGAACACCGACCCGGTCAAATCGACCAGTTCGTTGACCACGCGGGTCGCGACCAGCTCGCGGCGCAAGCCGTGAACGGGAATCGCGCCGGCGAAATCGCGCGCGATCGAAGCGGGAAAATAGGGGCGCAGAAAACGCTCGACGAGGTATGCATCTTCGATCAGGGCGGCGCGTTCGAGCCGGCGCGTCAGATCGATCTTCGTGAATGCGGCGAGCAGCGCCAGCTCCGGACGCGTCAGTCCGGAGTAGCGCGCGCGGCGGTCGCGCAGCTCTTCGTGCGAGGGCAGGGTCCATTCGCCGCGCCGCGCCACGCCGCGCTGTTCGAGCGCCGTCAGATGGTCGCGCCATGCGTGAACGCCCGCGCGCGTGCGCGCCTGTTCGAGACTCAGCGAAAGGGCCTGGTCGTAATTGTCGGCGAGCACGCTTTCGGCCACGTCATCGACCGCCGCGGCGAGCCGCCGGTTGCGTTCTTCAAAGGCGAGCGCGCCGCGCGCGACCATCGGCGCGAGCAGGATTTTGAGATTGACTTCGTGGTCGGAGGTGTCAACGCCGGCGGAATTGTCAATCGCGTCGGAATTGATGCGGCCGCCCGCCAGCGCATATTCGATGCGCGCGCGCTGGGTGAAGCCGAGGTTGCCGCCCTCGACCACGATTTTGCATCGCAGCTCCGCCGCCGTAATCCGCACGTTGTCGTTAGCGTGGTCGCCGACTTCGGCGTCGGTTTCGCCGCTGGCGCGCACGTAGCTGCCGATACCGCCGTTGTAAAGCATGTCCACGGGCGCGCGCAGAATCGCCTGCACGAGGCTGTCCGCGTCGATTTCCGCCGCGTCGCATCCGAGCGCCCGCCGCGCCTCGGCGCTGAGCGCGATTTTTTTCTGGCCGCGCCGGTAAACGCCGCCGCCCGCGCTGATCAGGCCGGCGTCGTAGTCGCTCCATTGCGAATTGGGCTTGTCGTACAGGCGCTTGCGTTCGGCGAAGCTGCGTTTCGGATCGGGATCGGGGTCGATGAAAATGTGGCGATGGTCGAACGCGGCGATCAGCTTGACGTTTTCGGAGCGGAGCAAGCCGTTGCCGAAAACGTCGCCCGACATGTCGCCGACGCCGACCATCGTGATCGGCGCGCCGTGTTCGAGATCGCGGCCCAGTTCGCGCAGATGGCGCTTCGCGGACTCCCACGCGCCGCGCGCCGTGATGCCCATCCGCTTGTGGTCGTAGCCGTGCTCGCCGCCCGAAGCGAAGGCGTCGCCCAGCCAGAAGCCGCGGCTGACGGCGATTTCGTTGGCGATATCGGAATAGGCCGCCGTGCCTTTGTCAGCGGCGACGACCAGGTAGGGGCCGTCGTCGTCGTAGGCGCGAACGCGCGGCGGCGCAACGGTTTTCCCATCGACCACATTGCCGGTGAGATCGAGCATCGCGCCGATCAGCGTGCGATAGGCGGCGACCGCGTCCTCGTGCGAGAGCGCGCGGCCGACGCGCGGCTTGACCACGAAACCGCCCTTCGCGCCGACCGGAACGATCATCACGTTCTTGACCGTCTGGGTCTTCATCAGGTCGAGAATTTCGGTGCGGAAGTCGTCGGGACGATCGCTGTGGCGGATGCCGCCGCGGGCGATCTTGCCGTCGCGCAGATGGCATCCTTCCATCCGCGGCCCGCACACGTGGATTTCGTAAAGCGGAGCGGCGTCGGGCAGATTGGGAATGCGGCCGCTCGCGAATTTGAGCGCGATGTGCGGTTCGCCGCGATCGGGGTCGCGGAAGAAATTGGTGCGGACGGTCGCCTCCGCCAGCGCGAGCAGCGTGCGCGCGAAACGATCGTCGGCGATATTTTCGATCGCGGCGCACTGTTCGAGATAAGCCGATCGCAGCTCCGCGAGCCGTTCGTCGCGCGGCGCGCGATCAGGATCGAAGCGCTCCCTGAACCAATCCACGAACAGGCGCGCCAGCCGCGGATAGAGCGTGAACGGCCGATTGGCGGCGAGGCGGGCGGGCGTGAGCTTCATCTGGAAAGCGGCGGACAGATAGGCGCGGACCAGCGCCGCTTCGCGCCATTCGAGACCGGCCGTGAGCGTGAGCTGGTTGAGCTGGTCGTCAACGGCAAGCCCGTCGCGCACCGCCGCGAGCGCGGCGGCGAGCAGCGCCGCGCCGGGCATCGTGTCCAGCGGCTCGCCGCGCGCGGCGGCGATGCGGAAGGACTGGACGTGAACGAGGCGGCGCTCGCCGTCGATTGCGGGCGTGAGGTCATGCGCGGCCTCGCTCAACACCGAAACGCCGAAATTTTGCAGCGTCGGCACCAGTTCCGACAGAATCGGCGCCTCGGCCAGCTCGTACATCCGCAGTTCGCTTGAACGGCCGTCGCCGCCGGGCGGCGGAGTATGGATTTCCACGCCGCCGGCGCCGCCGGCGAGCAACACCTCGAACCGGTCGATATCGCGCGCGGCGGTTTCGACTGGCGTGCTGGAGCGGTACGCGGCGCTGAAAGCGGGCGCCCAGCGCGCGAACAGCGCGGCGGCGCGGTCGTGGCCGTGGCGTTCGGTCAGCCGGTCGCGCAGCGCGTCTTCCCAGGTGCGCGCGAGCCGCACCACGTCGGCCTCCATCGCGGCGACAGTCGCCGGAGTTGGAGCCGGCGCCGAGAAGCAGAAATGCAGGCGCGCGGTGTAGCCCTCGCCCAGCGCGAGGTAATAGTAGATCAGCTTGCCGCCGAGCCGCGCGCCAAGCGCGTCCTGAATCGCGACGCGCACTTCCGCCGAAAAATGTTCGCGCGGCATGATTACGAGCGCGATGACGTTGCCGCGCACGGAGTCGGTATTGAGGCTCAGGCGGATATCGCCTTCGGTCTTCGCCTCGAGCACCATCCGCAACTGCGAACGCAGTTCGGCGGTGCGCGCGCGGAACAGCTCCTCCTTGGGAAAGCTGTTGAAGACGGCGATCAGCTCTTTGTAATCGTGCGTGCCCGGTTCGACGCGCTCGCCCTCGAGCAGTTCTTCGAGCTTGGCGCGCAGGACCGGAACATGCTGGGCCTCTTCGGCGTAAGCGCGCGAGGTGAACAGGCCGATAAAGCGATCGAAGCCGGTGGTTTCGCCGCTGGCGCCGGTGCGGCGAATCGTAACGTCGTCGAGCGCGGCGCGGCGATGCACGCGCGATTCGGCGCGCGCTTTGCCGACGATCAGCGGCGGGCCGTCGAACAGGAGCGTGCGATGATCCTCGTCCATCGCATCGAGCCGCACGGGCCGGGCATAGCGCGAGCGCTCCTCGCCGCGCATCACGCCCAGACTCGCGCCGGCGTCGATCGCGAGCGCGGGCTTGCCGTCCTCCACGACCATCCGGTAGCGCCGGTAGCCGAGAAAGATGAAGGCGTCCTGCGCGAGCCAGCGCAGAAATTCGCGGATTTCGACGAAGCTGCGCAGCGCGGCGGTCTCGTCGCAGATTTCGCGCGCGCGATCGCGCATCGCCTCGAAGTCGTCGGTGGCGGCGCACACCTCGTTCAGCACCTCGAGCAGGCCCCGCTCGATCTCGGCATGCGCGGCCGCGGGCGCGCGGAATTCGGTGCGGGTGTACGATTCGGCGTGCTCGCCCGCGACCGCCTGTTCGAAGGAAAGCAACGCGCCGCTGGCGTCGCGCGCAACGTCGAAGCGCGGATGGAGCATCAGGCGCACGGCGATCGCGCGCTTGTGGAAAAATTCCAGGATGCTGTCAACGATGAAGGGCCGATCGGCCATCGCGGTTTCGGCCACGACCACGCCGTCCTGAAACGGACAGGGCGCGACGCGCACGGCGACCGGCTCGCGGCGACCGGCGAAAAACTCGTATGCGCCCGCCGCAATCGAACGGCGGCGGTGGTCGGGATAGGCGTCGGCGAGATCCGCCGGGATGCGCGCGAAGAGACGTTCGGCGAAAAGCTCGATTCGCCGCGCGGTTTCGTCGTGCGCGTTCTGAAGATTTTGCGGTTCTGCTTCGCTGGCCAAAGTAGTTTCCTGCAAGGCGATGGTTATAAGACGATGGCGCGCCGAGAGCGCCATCGGCGATTATAAAATGCGGCGGTGGCGGGCCGCCAACGAATCGCGAGCGCGCGCGCCGCGGACGATCGGCTATAATTACGTATTCGGCGCGATTTGGATGCAGCGCCATGGCGCCCGTCAAACCCGGAGCTGATGGATTCTTGCGGGATTAGGGATTCCTCGCCGCGTTCTTCACCGCGCTCAGGACAAGCTCGGAATGCCAGTCGTAAAAATCGAAACGATGACGTTCGGGCCGTTTGGCGTCGGCCGGCTCGACGGACAGGCCGTGATGGTTCCGGGCGCGGCGCCGGGCGACGTGCTGGAAATCGATCTTGCGAGCGGCCGGAGCCGACAGACGACCGGCCGAATCGAGCGAATCGTCGAACCGTCGGCGCATCGGCGGACGCCGCCGTGTCCGTATTATGCGCGATGCGGCGGATGCGATTGGCAGCAAATCGATTATGCGGGTCAGCTCGAAGCGAAAGCGGCGATGCTGGCGGCGGCGTTCCGGCGTGGACTTGGAATCGAGCTCGAGACGCGCGGACTGATCGAACCGGCGCCGGCGGAGTTCGGCTATCGCGCACGCACGCGCTTCAAGGCCGAAGCCGGCGGCAAAACCGGCTTTCACGCAGCCGGCAGCCATACGCTGGTCGAAGTCGATCGCTGCATGGTCGCGGCCGGCGGCGGCGAGGCGCCGCGAGCGCTCGCGACAGCGTTGGGCGGGCGCTGCGCCGAAATTGAGACGGTGATCGAGGACGGCGAGACCATCCTGGTCGCGCGGATGACTCGGGCGCCGCAGCCGTCGGACCTTGCGCGGGCGCGGGCGGTGATGGCGGGCGATCCGCGGATGCGCGGCATCATCCTGCGCGGCGGCGGCGCGCGCGCGACGATCGGCGACGTGCGGACGGCGATCGAGGTCGAGCCGGGCTGCGCGATCGAGAGCGACGCCGACGCCTTCAGCCAAGTGAATCGCGAGCAGAACCGCAAGCTGGTGGCGGCCACGATGGCGCTGGGCGAATTTCACGGCGGCGTAAAGCTGCTCGATCTGTTTTGCGGGAGCGGCAATTTCAGCCTGCCGGCGGCGCGGCGCGGCGCGGAAGCAATCGGCGTGGATGCGGACGCGGCTGCGATCGCGGCGGCCACGGCGAACGCGGCGCGGATGGGGCTTGCGGCGCGGTTCGTAACGATGAAGGCGGACGAGACCGCGCGGTTTCTTGCGCGCGCGGGGTATCGCCCGGACGTCGCGATCCTCGATCCGCCGCGCACCGGCGCGGCGGAACTGATCGAGGCCGTGGCGCGGCTCAGGCCGGCGTCGATAATCTATGTGGCGTGCGACGTGGCGACGATGATGCGCGATCTGAAAGCGCTGGCGGGATTCGGCTATCGCGCGCATGAAGCACGCGGCTTCGACTTCTTTCCGAACACCCATCACGTGGAGGTCGTGGCGCGCGTCCTATTGACTTAGGCCGACGGCGCTCTTTAATCTTATAAAGGGTGGTTCCGCAACCCTTCCCGCCAGGGGTGTGTACCAAAGCAATGCCGAAGCAGGAAAAACTAGCGCGTCCGAAAATCACGATAATTCCAGGCCGCGGCGTTGCGCAGACGATCAACTATCTGCTTGAGGACCGCGACGATCTTGAATGGATAATCGCGGTCGGCCGCACCAAGAACGGCGAGTTGTTTTTCTATGACACCGGCGGCGATATCGTCGAGGATCTCGGCACGCTCGAGTATCTCAAGGCGCGGATTATCCGCGCGCATTTCGGCGACGAATACGAATAGGCCGCCGCATCCGGCTGGTCTCCGGCGATGGACTGGTCGTCGCCGCGTTCCGCGCTGAAGCGAATCCGCGGCGGCGCGCCGCGGATGACGCTGGTGTTGGCGCTCGCGATCGCCGCCGGCATGGCGCCTGCGATTAGCCATGCGCAGGCCGTGCAAGTAGTGCCGTCGCAGCAGAAGCCGATCGCGCCGTCCGCGCCGCAAACGCCGGCGGCGCAGATGCCGCATCCGGAAATCAGTCCGGCGCCGCTCAATCCGGGCAACCTGGGGTCGAACACGCGCGAAATTCCGCTGCCTAACGTGTTTCGCGGATGCTGGTTCGGACAGGTCGCCAACGTCGATTCGATGCGTCCGCTCAGCCCCGACGCGGGCCATATCCGCTGGCTGACAAAGACTTACACCCTGTGCTACCGGCAAACCGGCTACAACGGGCGCTGGCAGTTGACGTTCGCCGAAGGATCGGTCGCCAACCGCGCGATCGTCAGCGATCAGCGGCAGGTGATGCGCGTGAAGTCGGTCGAGGGGCCAAATCGGGCGGTCATCCTGTCGTATCTGCATTTCCGCGCGCCGCAAGTGAATCCGTTCGGGATGCCGACGGGAGTGGTAAACACGCTCGACGAGCTTACCCATCTGCATTGCACAGTCAGTCCGGACGACGGCGCGATGGAGGTGGCGGCGGACGTGTTCGTCGAGAACGACGGCAAGCCGTGGGTCGAAATGACCTGGCGCGCGCGCTTTATCCGGATCGGGAACCGGCCCGGCGGCTAGCCGCGCGCATCCGCTCAATCCTCGAATTCGTCTTCGGGCGGGCGGGCGTAGATGCGGCCGTCCTCGATTTCCAGCGGCACGCGATAAAGCGCCTTGCCGCAGGTTTCCGGCGGGCCGGCGACGCATTCGCCGCTCACGGGTTCGTAGTAGGCATTGTGCGTCTGGCACATCAGGTAGCGGCCGCGCTCGGCGAAGAACTGGTTATCGACCCAATCCATCGCCATCGGCACATGGCGGCATCGATTGACGTAGGCGTGAAATTTCCCGCGGAAATTGATGACGAAGCATTCCTCGTCGGCGCCGCGAATCGGCATCAGGAATTTCATTGAATGGCCGGAATTCAGATCGGCGGCGCGGCCGACCAGATAGCGCACTCCATCGGCGCGGCCTTTGGCGCGCGGCGCGCCGCCGGAGCGCCTCAGCGGGGCGCCGCGATCCGATTTCTGAGACATCCGATTTTCTCGATTTCGACCTCGACGACGTCGCCCACCCGCATCGGTCCGACGCCTGCGGGCGTGCCGGTCGAGATGACGTCGCCGGGCAGCAGGGTCATCACATGCGAGATGAAACTCACCAGGTAATCGCAGTTGAAGATGAGGAACGAGGTGCGGCTTTTCTGGCGGACGGCGCCATTGACCCGCGTTTCGAGCGCGAGGTCCGACGGATCGACGCCGGTCACGATCCATGGCCCGAGCGGCGCGAAGGTGTCGAAGCCCTTGCCGCGCGTGAACTGAACGTCGCGCCGTTGCAGGTCGCGCGCGGTGACGTCGTTCGCGCAAGTGTAGCCGAGCACGTGGTCACGCGCGTCGCGCTCGCTGACCCGGCTGGCGGTTCGGCCAATCACGATCGCGAGTTCGCCCTCATGATGAAGATTTCCGGTTTGCGGCGGATAAATAATTTCATCGTCGGGGCCGATTACCGCGGTCGACGGCTTGATGAAGAGCATCGGTTCCTTCGGCGGCTCGCGATTTCCCTCGGCGGCGTGGTCGGCGTAATTAAGTCCGATCGCCACGATTTTGCTCGGCGCGACCGGCGCCAACAGCCGCACCCGAGAGCACGGAAGCGCAGCCTCGCCGGAGGGCGTGAGCGCGTCGATCAAGCCGTCAAGCGGCGTTATGCGATCGCCGTCGAGCGAACCGAATCGCGGCTTGCCGTTGTCATCGAACCGAACGAGTTTCATGCGATGCTCCCGCGATGCGCGGCGCATCCAGCGTGACCTTCCGCCGCGGGCTGATCCGTGCGGCGACGGTCTTGCCGCGCATCCGCACAGACCATACCATTTTTCGGGACGCCGGGCGCGGCGAATCGCGCACCGGGCCGGGAGAAAAGATCGCATGGACAACGCGGCGTCCGGGAACGCTTCCATCGACAAACCGATCATTCGCGCGATCGAGGCGTTTCCGATCGATCACGAAGGTCAGAAATATATTTGCCTGCGGGATCCTTCCGGCGCCGCGCCCAATCCGATCGTGATTGGGATGGGCGCATATTTCCTGGTCACGCTCTTCGACGGCGAACACTCGCGGCGCGATCTTCAGAGCGCGTTCACGAAGCGCTTTGGCGAGTTGCTGCCGACCGAGCATCTGGATTCGCTGATCAACGCCCTGGACGATGGTTATTTCCTCGATTCGCCGCGTTATCGCGACAAGATCGCGGCGCTTCGCGACGAATTCATGGCGCGGACCGATCGTCCGGCCGCGCTTGCGGGACTCTGCTACGAGCGCGAGCCGAATGCGTTGCGGAGAGAAATCGAAGCTTTCTTCCGCGCGCCCGGAGGCCCCGGCGACATCCCCGCCCCGCGCGCGGACCGTTCACCATTGGCCGGGATTATCGCGCCGCATATCGATCCGCGCCGCGGCGGCCGGGCGTATGCGCATGCATACGGCGAACTGCTCACGCGCGCGCGCCCGGAGCTGATCGTCATCCTCGGCACGTCGCATTACGGCGCCGGGCCGCAACTATTCACGGCCACCCGCAAGGACTACGCGACGCCTCTTGGCGCGGTCAAAACCGATCGCGATTTTCTCGATCGCCTGGCCGCGCGCTACCGCGAAGGCGACTTGTTCGCCGACGAACTGCTGCACCGCAATGAACATTCGATCGAGTTTCAGGCCCTGTTCCTGGCGTGGTCGCTGGGCGTCGCGGGATATCGAATAGCGCCGATCCTGGTCGGTTCTTTCCACGAGATGGTGCGCGACGGCGTCGCGCCGCCGCAAGATCCGCGGGTCGCCGGATTTATCGACGCCATACGAGCGGAACTTGCCGGCGAAAAACGTCATGTTCTGATCGTCGCCGGCGTCGATTTCGCGCATATCGGACGCAAATTCGGCGACCCGTTCAGTGCGGACGAGCAAGCGGCGGCTGACACCAAAGCCGCCGACCTTGCGCTCATCGAGAATATCAAACGCGGCGACCCGGCCGGATTTTTCCGGGAGATCGCCGCCGAAGGCGACCGCCGCAAGATCTGCGGCCTCGCGCCGATGTATGTTCAACTGGAGTTGTTGCGCGGACGAAGCGCCCGCCTGCTGATGCACGATATCGCGATGGAGCCGCAAACCGAATCGGCGGTCTCGTTCGCCAGCCTGGCGATCGATTAGCCCGCGCCGCTCCAGCCGCGCTCAGATCCAACTGCCGAGCGCGATTCCGGCGATCGTCGCCGCGGCGCCGGTAACCACGCTGCCAAGCATATAAACGGCGGCGAGCAACATTTCACGCTCCTGGACCAGCCGGATGGTTTCGTATTCGAACGTCGAAAACGTCGTGTAAGCTCCGACGAATCCGACCGCGAACATCAGGCGCGCCGCCGGCGCGACCCACGCCCGGTCCTGCCCGAACGCCAGAAAGAAGCCGAGGATGAAACTTCCGGTAACATTGATTACGAAAGTTCCGTAAGGAAACGCGGCGCCATAATGCGCCGCCACCCATCCGCCCAGCAGATATCTGGCGTTCGCGCCAAGAAATCCGCCAAGCCCGACCCACATCACTGCCGCCAAGTTCGACACCTCCGGATGAGTTCAGCCAAGCAGCGCGCGCAGCATCTCGGTGCGGCCGACGATGCCGACCAATTCGCCCGCGGCGTTCACGACCGGGAAGCGCTTGATTCCCTTTTCGGCGGAGAGCGCGAGCGCCGCGGCGACCGGCATGATTTCGCGCACCGTAACGACGTCGCGCGTCATTAGCTCTCGCGCCGAACGCGCCCGCAATTTCCGCAGATGCTCTCGCGCCTCACCCGCGGCTGCGCCGATCGGCGCGCGCGCAACCAGCGCTTCAATCAGACCGGGCCGGCTTTCCCGGCTGACCCGCGCGATCAAATCGGAATCCGCTATAATTCCCGCGACGCGACGGCGGCTGTCCACCACCACAACCCGCTTGTGCGCGGATGAAACCAGCAGCTCCAACACATCCTCGACGCTCGCGGATTCACTGACGTTCGGAACGTCGCGATTCATCACGTCGCCCACGGTCGCCGCTTCGCGATCGGCCGGCGCTTCCGGATGCCATTCCGAAACGTTAACCGCCGCAATCGTTTTGAGAATATCGAGCCGCCCAAGGATGCCCACGAGCACGCCATCCGAATCAACCACCGGCAGGCGCTTGAGCCCTTTTTCGACCATCAGGCGCGCCGCCCTGCCGATAATTTCGTCCGGGCCGATCGCGACGACGCCGCGCGTCATCACCTCGGACACTTTGCGGTTTTGATCGTTCAGCGATTTCTTGAGCCGGCTTATGAAGTCGGGATCGGCGGCGCGCTGCAAACTCAGGGTCACGTTCATCCCGCCGCGCGTCAGCAGGTCGCTGTCGCTGACCATCCCGACGACCTTGCGTTGCGCGTCGATCACCGGAACGGCGGTGAAGTCTTTGTCGCGCAGCAGCTCGACCACCGACGCGAGGGAGGCGTCCGGAGCGACCGTCGCGACATCGGTCCGCATCGTCTCAGCTACTTTTACGTCCGGCAATCCTTCTTTCAGCGGCGCGCTCGACTGCACGATTTCGACGTTCTGGACGGTGATCAGCGCGTGCGGGGCCATCCGCCGCAACGGCTCGATCATGCGGTCGATTCGCTCCGGCCGATCCACCACCGTGATCACCACCGGCAAATCCATCGAGAGGCGCAGAATCGAGGCGGTATGAATCAACGACGATGCGCCGAAGCCCGCGATACCGCGGGTTACGGTCGCGCCACCGCAGCCGTGGCGACGCAACATCTCGACGATCGCGAGATGCAGCGACTGATGCCCGTAATGATCGGTCTCGCCGATAAAGATGCTTAGCTGTTTGCCCCTTCCGGTGAACATTGCCGGTCGCCTCCGCGCCGCGCGCCGCCCAATTCCACAAACACGAACTGTGCCGGCCGCGGGAAGCCGCGGCTTCGCGTCGGTTCAAATGTTAAACCCAACGAGCCGCTTCGATGGAAGCGGCTCATGCCGCGTGCAAGGCCGGCAGGCGTCATCAGCTCGCGCGGCGGCGCGGTTAAGGTGGAACGCCATCACCGAATACGGTCATCCAGTTAATGGACGGGATGGCGTGATTTAGTCAAGCTGCAGGTATTGCAGTTTCAGCGAACCCTGACATCGTTTTGAACAGAAGGGATCCGGAAAATCTGCGTAAAGCCATTTTGCCTTTATCCGGCGTTCATTTTTTCAGCGCCGCGCGGCTCTATAAACCGGGATTTATTTTACGGCCGCTCCGGCGGTTTTTCTTCGAGAACGCCGGGAGAAAGCTTGGAGGGCGCAATGCTCCGATGCAACTCGTATCGGGGGCGTTCGGCTTGGCCAGGAGCGATGCGATCACTCTCTGCGCACATCCAGATACGGAGGCTGCGAAATGCCCAACCCCGGGGATGACCACGTCGGTGGAGTTGGGAAGCGTTCGGGCCGCGATTTTCCCCCAACTCGGCGGTGTGACGGCGTCGAAGCCACCCGACAGGATCAGGGTTGGAATCGCACTGCGCGTAACGGCGCGTCGCTCGAAGCGTCCACGGGAGACGTTCCAACCGCGGCAGTCGTCATACACATAACTGAAGTGGACGCCCGGCGTGAGCACGGAGTCCGGATAGTCCGGGAAGGCGAGCCGGCCCTGCAAGAGGACGTCGGATTCGCTCTCGTATGGAATCCACTCGCTACAAATGACGCCGTAGGTCAGGCCGTAGCCGATGTAGCCTGCGGGAGTCGCCAACGTGGGCTTTGCGATTGACAAGGCGATGTTCTTCGCGTGTCCGTCGGCGAGCTCGCCGATCCAGGCTGGCACATGCGGGTAGTCCTCCGTCGCGAAGGACATGTTGACTAGCCAGTTCACAAGCGCTCCACCGTCGATCACCACCTTCGTTGGCGGCTGACCCGCTACTGTCGTCACGCTCGTAGTGACCGGATTGGATTCGAGCTTACGCACCAGAGTGGTGAAGGTCTCGGCTAATCCGGGTTGGCGGGTCCAACAGTTGGATTGCGCGGCGCACGCGCGGAAGAGGTTGTCGAATCCCTCGCTGGCATTGCCCCAGAATCTGCCCACGTTCACCACAGATGGCGGTTCTACCGAGTCGATGACCACGCTGCGGATGCCTTCTGGATATTCACGCATCAGTGTGAGTGCGAGATTGGTCTCATAGGACACCCCGAACACGTTCCATCGTTTGATTCCGAGCACGGTGCGCAAGGCCGCGAAGTCGGCAGCGCTTTCGTTCGTGTTATAGGCGCTGAGGTCGCCACCCGTCGCGACCGAACGGAGGTGGCAGGCTCGTGCCGCCGCAGCGTGCAGCATCCCGGTCGACGGCGCATCCAGGAGAAGACCGAGGCTGCGTACGAAGAACTGGTCCATGTCCGGACACGTCAGCGCCGGTTCGGAGTACAGAGTCCCGCGCTGGTCCATCAGAATAAGATTGCGGTCGCGGTTAATGCCCGCCTCAATGAGTATCGGCGCCTCAGCTATCGCGATGCCTCCCGGGCCGCCAGCCAGGTAGACGACCGGGTCGGACTTCGCCGGCGCCGAACGCGCGGGGATGATCGCGACGAGAAGCCGAATGCTGCGGCTGGTCGGACGGGTGCGATCCTCCGGTAGTGTCGCGGAGTTGGTGGAAAAGTGAAAAGGCGTCAAGATCCGGTGAGTTGAGCCACAACTCGCGCCCGCTGTTGGGCGGGTGCCGAAGGATGA
>JAJZAI010000059.1 GCA_021799495.1 Deltaproteobacteria bacterium | reverse complement strand
TATCGACCCCCCATGAAGCGTCCGATTGAACCATCTGGTTCCAGATCGGCTCAGGAATCGAGGGGTCAAGATAACCTACCTTGGTCCTTGCGTCAAGTGAATAATCATGGATTCTTCGCTGCGTCCTTCGCTACGCTCAGGACAAGCTCAGAATGACAAAAAGAGACCGGTGCTCGAAATATTTTGGCCGGCGAATATCATAAGAACGTTCGTGCCGCAAAAATCCACAGACTCTGAACGGAGTCCGCGCCGCCGAAGAACGATAAATCGTTATCTGGTAAGGCGCAGCTTGGCGTCGCCGCGTCCCGTCAGGCTTTGGCCTTGTAGCTGTGCGATTGGGCAGTCGTCACCTCGCCGATGTCTTTCTGACCGAGCCCAAGCGCATTGACCGAGATTTCGAATCGCTCCTGCATCCTGGCGTCGTCCGCGACGAATTCGCGCACGAGACAGCAGTATTCGAGCGAAATGCCGTTCGGGTCCTTGAAGTAGATCGATTTGGCCCAGTTGTGATCGACGATCTCGGTCACTTCGACGCCCTTGGACGCCAACTCCTGGCGCTTGGCTTCAAGGCCCGCTTCGGAGCCGGCCTCGAACGCGAAGTGATAGAAAGCCGCCGGAACGCCGAGGCCGCGGTTGATGCCCGCGTCGTATTCCATTGGGACGCCCGGCACGCCGCGCGGCTCCATGAAGGCCAGAAGCTGATCGCGGCCGGTATCGAGGAAGATGTGGCGAATCGCGCCGCCTTCCTTAATCTTTATCGTATCGGCGATAACGACTTTGAAACCGAGGATGCGTTCGTAAAAGTCGCGGGTCTTGTCCAAATCGAGCGTCGAAAGCCCGACGTGTGAAAATCCCTTGTTCGCCATTGACGGATCCTCCACGATTTCCGAGTCATGCGGATGCCCCGCATCCGCGCCGCGCTCGCCACGCCGCGAGTTTCACGCCCCCCAACCTCGATGCTGCATAACCCGCCATCACGCCCAGCGTCAAGCCGCAATTGAAAACCTCAGCGGCCGGATAATCCAGGCGCGAAGAAACCGTACCGATAAAAAAGGGCGGGACATCCCAAGATGTCCCGCCCATGCCATTCAGTTCTTGCGAGCGCGTTCGGCTATGCCGCCTGCGAGTGAGCCGGCATCGAGAGCGGCACGGGTTCGGGCAGCGGCGCCGCCTTCATCTTCTTGAGCTCAGGCAACACGTGTTTCGCGAAGCAGCGCATGTTGCGTTCGGCTTCGTCGAACGGCATTCCGGCGTAGCTGAAATTCATCATCACGCCGTTGGCGCCGATCGTGTCGCGGATGAACTGGATTTTCTCCAACACCTGGTCGGGCGTGCCCCACGGCATCAGCTTGGCGAAATCGGCGGCGGCGCTGTCCATGCCGTGCTTGGAAATGTATTTGCCGACGTGGCTGTAGAATTCGTAGCTCTTGTGCGATCCGAACTGCTGCGAGGTCATCTCATAATGGCGCATCGCGGTGTGGTAATACGCAGTGATCCATTTCATCGCCATCTCTTCGGCGCGATCCTTGTTTTCATCGACGAAGCAGAATCCGCCCGAAAGCGGCGCCGGCGGCGGAGTCGCGCCGTTAACCTCGCGCCATACCTTGTGGTAAATCTCAAAATCCTGCTTCACGACGTCCCACGGCTTCTGCGGAATCACCAGCAGGCCGACTCCCAGCTTCGCCATGATTGGCATCGACTCCGGCGAGACGGCAGCCGCATAGCTGCGTCCCTTGAACGACCGGGCCGGGAAGGGACGGATATCGCGGCGCGGCTGCTTGGTGAATTTGCCGCCTTCCATATATCCGGTTTCGAGAGCGTTAAGGATCAATTCCGCATACTCGACGAACAGATTGCGTCCTTCGTTCTGGTCGAGCCGGAAACCCTCGTACTCGATCCGCGCCAAGCCGCGGCCGAGGCCCAGGATGAAGCGGCCGTCCGCCATGTGGTCGAGCAGCGAAATCTGCTCGGCGACACGGACCGGATCGTGCCACGGCAGCACGACGACCATCGAGCCAAGCTTCACGTGTTTGGTCCGGCCGGCCATATAGGACAGGAACTGGAGGACGTCCGGACACATCGTGTAGTCGTCAAAATGATGCTCGACCGACCAGACCGAGTCGAAACCGAGCGGTTCTGCCAATTCAGCCATCCTGAGCTCGTTACGATAAACTTCGGCGTCGGAAAGCTTGTTGAATGGATTTTGAAATGCAGCACCGTATCCTACGTGCATAATCTTTCTCCTCCGCCGGAGATTTAAGCTGATCGAAAAATAAAATCCCGGCCCGGACGGGTATGACCGGCGGTGTCATCCCATCGGCGTCGGTTCGAGTTCAACGGCCTTTATAGCGCAGGGCCGCCGCGCTTTGCCAGCGAGGCAGAGGAGCGGACTCCTATCGATCGAGGCGCCGCAAGCCGGCCGCGGTCAGCTTTTCTTCGAGCACCGGAATCCGGTCGTGGCCCCAAAACGGCTCTTTTTCAAAGATGAAGATCGGCACTCCGAAAATGTTATCGGCCGCCGCTTCTTCCTGCACGCGATCGTAATCGCGAGCCCCCGCACCGGCGAGATAATCACGATAGGCCGCCGCGGATAGTCCCAGCGACTCCACAAGCGCGGCAACCGCGTCGGGCTGGTCAGCCTCGAATTCGCGCCGGAAGAACAGCTCGTACGCTTTGCGGCTGTAATCGAGCAGTCGCCCCTCCCGATTCGCGAACAGCCCGCCGATCAGCGCCGGACGGGTGTCGTAAACCTTGAGCGGGCCGCGGATCACCAAGCCGCGCGGCTGCGCCCATCGGCGCGCATCGAGGTAGGAATAACGCGCTTTATGCTCCGAATATACGCTCCGTTCGCCTTTGCCCTTGATCCGCAGTTGGAAGGGAATCCATCGAATGCGCACATTGTAACGCTGTTCCAACGCGAACGCCGGATCGAACGCAAGATAGGCGAACGGACTTTTGTAGTCCGAATACATCTTGATTTCCGTCGGTTCCATCTCAGACTCGCATGATTTTGAGGTTTGGAAGGCCGGCCCGCGCCTTAGCTTGATTTAGGATGCCGGTTGCACCAAATACGCGATCAAAGATATTGGGCACGAACCCGCGAACGAAAAACCCTTGCGCATCCTTGGATCATCGGGCGGCGGCGAGGCTGGCACAAACCTAGCATTATCACGCCACTGAAACCCAACGCGACGTTCGGTCAAAATCAACGCAAGACTTGATCGTCGCCGGGCAAAATCGCAAGTCTAACGATTCGAGAGAGGATCATAATTTGGATACCAAGGCTGCCACTGGAAGCGCCGGCGCGAAAACCAGCGTCCGCCCGTTGCGGATCGCCCAGATTGCCCCGCTCTACGAGCGAATCCCGCCGAAGCTCTACGGCGGCACCGAGCGCGTCGTCCATTACGTGGTCGAAGAACTGGTTCGCCGCGGCCACGACGTCACGCTGTTTGCGGCCGGCGACGCCCAAACCACCGCCCGGCTGAAGCCCGCCTATCCGCAGGCGCTCCGCCTGGCGGGCAAGCAGATCCTGGGATTTCCGCTCCAGCTCCCGATGCTCTCGGACGTTTACGAAAACGCCGATCAGTTCGACATCATCCATAACCATATCGACTTTTGGACGTTCCCGTTCGCCAATCTGTGCAAAACCACGCCGACCCTTTCGACGATGCATGGCCGGCTCGACATGGACGACTTCAAGCCGATTTACGCGCGTTATCCGAGCCTGCCGCTCGTCTCGATCAGCGACAATCAGCGCGAGCCGCTGCCGTTCATGAACTGGGTCGATACCGTCTATCACGGCCTGCCGCGCGACCTCTTGAGCTATAGCCAGGGTCCGGGAAAATACCTCGCCTTCCTCGGACGCATCTCGCCGGAAAAACGGCCCGACATCGCGATCGACGTCGCGCTCAAAGCGGGAATCCCGCTCAAGATCGCCGCGAAGGTTGACGCTTACGACCGCGAATACTTCGAGCAGGTGATCAAGCCGCGGCTCGGCCAACCCGGCGTCGAGTATATCGGCGAAATCAACGAATCGCAGAAAAACGAATTCCTCGGCAACGCGATCGCGCTGCTCTTCACGATCGACTGGCCCGAGCCGTTCGGCCTTTCGATGATCGAATCGCTCGCCTGCGGCACTCCTGTCATCGCGCGCCCCTGCGGCTCGGTGCCCGAAGTCCTGCGCCACGGCAAAACCGCTCTTATCGCGAGCGAATTCGACGACCTGGTCAAGGCGGTCAAGAATATCGACACGATTTCCCGCGCCGCCTGCCGCGAGGAATTCGAGCGGCGCTTCACCGCCACAGTGATGGCCGCGAATTACGAGCGCGTTTACGAACGCCTGATCGGCGGGCGCTATGCCGGCGCCGGCGCCGGCGGGCGATTCGAGCAAGCGCAGGCCCAGTGAGGTCACGCACGCCGCGCGGCCGCGTCCCCAACCGGCGCGGCCGCCGCTTGTCCACCGCGCGCGGCACCCGCACGGTGCTCAGGGTAGGCTCGAACTTTTACGTTCTGGCTTCTTCGCTCGCGTCCCGGCGCACCACCCGCGTGCTCGCCGACGGACGCAGCTTCGCGATTTTCGACGCGACCGGCGATATCGTTCAGTCCTCGTTCGAGGCGCTCGGCTTTTTCCATCGCGACACCCGCTACCTCAGCCGCTTCGAGCTTCAGGTCGCCGGCCAGTCCCCTTATTTTCTGAATTCCTTTCTCAGCGACGACAAGGCGCAGCTTCGCATCAATCTGACCAATCCCGATTTCTCCAATCGCGCCGGCATCATCGAGCTGCCGCGCAACTCGGTGCAAATCGAACGAAGCTGGGCGCTCGATCACTCCGCGCTGGTTCATCGGCTGCTCATCCGGAATTTCACGCGCGAGCCGGTAAAGCTCGATTTCGATTTTCTCTTCGATGTCGATTTCGCGGATCTGTTCGAGGTCCGCGGCGTCGTCCGCAAACGTCACGGCCGGATGCGCCGGCCTGAAATATCCGCGCGCGCAATAACTTTCCGCTACCACGGCCTCGACGGCGCCGACCGCCAAACTGAGTTGCGCTTCAGCCAGACTCCGCGCAAGCTCGATGCGCGCCGGGCCCATTTTCCGATACGGCTTGCGGCCGAAAGCGAATCCGAAATCGAAGTGCGGATCGTGGGCCATTCCACCGCCGAAGCGTTTCCATCCGAGCGCAATTATCCGGCGACGAACGGCGCCCGCCGCCGCAACCCGGCCGTCGCGCCCCGCCGCGTCGCTGCGGCCCGCGGCAAGGCCGCCGGTTTTCACGGCACGCTCGACGCCCGCCGCGCCGAAATCGCGGCGCTGCAATCCGGATGGACCCGCTGTTCCGCCGGCAACGAGTTGATCGACGATCTGCTCAGGCGTTCGCAGGCCGATCTGACTTCGATCGTCTCGCACGGCGCCACCGGCACCTTCATCATGGCCGGCATTCCATGGTTCGCGACGCTCTTCGGCCGCGACAGCATCGTCACCGCGCTCTCGGTGCTGCCGTTCAACCCCGGCCTCGCCGCCGGCACGCTGCGCACGCTCGCGCGCTTTCAGGGCGCCGAAATCGACCAGGAACGCGACGAGCAGCCCGGCAAAATCGTGCACGAGATGCGCGCGGGCGAGATGGCCCATACCGGCGAAATTCCCTTCGGCCGCTACTACGGCAGCGTCGATTCCACGCCGCTTTTTCTCTGGCTCTACGGCCGCTACGTCGCGGTCACCGGCGATCTCGCGCTCGCCGACGAGCTTTGGCCCAACGTCGAGCGCGCCCTCGAATGGATCGTGCGCTATGGCGACCCCGACGGCGACGGCTACGTCGAATACGCGCGCACAACGCCGGAGGGCCTCGTCAATCAGGGATGGAAGGACTCGTTCGACTCGATCTTTCATGCCGACGGCGCGCTGGCGCGCCCCCCGATCGCGCTCGCCGAAGTGCAGGGCTACGTGTACGCCGCCTACCGCTCGGTCGCGCAGGTCGCGTCGCGCCTCAATCACAACAGCGTCGCCAGCCGCCTCGCCGCCGAGGCCAACGCGCTCAAAGCCAATTTCAATCGCGACTTCTGGCTCGAGCGCGAACGTACCGTCGCGCTCGCCCTTGACGCCGACAAGCAACCGTGCCGCGTGATGGCCTCGAACGCCGCGCATTGCCTCGCCTGCGGCTTGCTCGATCGCGATCAGGCCGCCGCGCTCGCCGAGCGCCTGCTCGCCGACGACATGTTCTCCGGATGGGGCATCCGGACGCTCAGCGCCGCCGCCGTCCGCTACAATCCGATGAGCTATCACAACGGCAGCGTGTGGCCGCACGACAACGCCATCGCCGCGCTCGGCCTCGCGCAGGTTCCGGGCCGCGCCGGAGCGCTCAAGGTCTTCGACGGGATGCTCGACGCGGCCGTCCATCTTAACGCCGGCAGCCTGCCCGAACTCTTCTGCGGCTTTCCGCGCGAACCACGCCTCGGCCCCGTTCCCTATCCCGTCGCCTGCCATCCGCAGGCGTGGGCGGCGGCGAGCGTCCTGATGATCGTGCAGGCGATGCTCGGGCTCGACGTCAACGGCTTCGAGAGGCGGCTCGAAATCGAATCCCCGGTGATTCCCACCGCGATGGAATGGCTGCTGCTCGACGGCCTTGCGGTCGGCGCCGGCAAGGCGTCCGTCCTGGTGCGCAGCACGACCACCGGCGCCAGCGCCGAAGTCACTGAGAAATCCGGCGCGGTCACGGTCGAAGTAAAAGCCTAGCCGCCCCCAACTACCACCCGCATACGCTCAGGAACCGAACGCAGATTTAAGATTTATCGCCGCGCGCCAGGCCATCAGCGCTCAGACCGTGCGATCGGCTTCTAGCCCCGAATCGTTCCGAGCTGGCGTAACAACGGCATGATTTCGGTGGCGAAGCGCACTGTATCTTCGTAGTAAGATAGAAATACCATCAGCACGCCGTCCATTCCTGCGCGGTAGAGCTGGTCGAGCTTCTCCGCGACCTGCTCGCGGGTGCCGAAAATCGGCAATCCGCCACCGCCCATTGCGAACATCTCCAGGGTAAAGTTGTCGAAAGATCCACTCTGCGGCATCAGACCGCGTGCCCAATTCTCCGCCGCTTCGCGATCCATATTCTCGAGGATGCGGCGGCGTTCGGCATCAGCCTCGCGCTCGGTCTCGGTCCATACTACGAGCGGGTAGTTAGCGCATTTGATAGAACGTCCATAGCGGCCGGACCGACCACGAATATCGGCGGTTACATCCGCCGTCGCCTCTAGCGAGGGCAGTGCGATGAACGCCCAATCGCAAAGCCGCGCGACCATCTCGCGCGCCGCTTCGGAGACGCCCGCATTGGCGATCGGCGGATGCGGCCTGCGAGTCGGCTGCGGCATCACCCATCCCTCGCGGATCCGGTACCATTTCGAATCATAGTCGAAGCTCCCGGGTTCGCATGTCCATAATCCCTTGACAATTTCGATATAGGCCTCCGTGCGCGCATAACGTTCGTCGTGCGGCAGGACTTCGATACCCATCATCCCGAACTCGCGCTCGCTCCATCCGCTGACCACGTTTAGCCCCCATCGCCCATTGCTAATATGGTCAAGCGTCGCGCCCATCTTGGCTGCGACCAAAGGATGGAATATTGGTACGTGAACGGTGGAATAGACATTGATTCGCTCAGTGACCGCAAGGAGAGCGCCAGCCCATGTCATCGTTTCGAGCGATGTCCCGAGATAGTTAGTCTTCCCGCCGTAGCCTCTCCACTTGGCTACTGGAAACAAGAAATCGAAACCAGCGGCTTCCGCGGCTCGAGCAATCTTTACATTCGATTCGTAAGTCCAGTCATCGGGCACGGGTTTGTATGTAGTAATCGAGTACCCGTAACTACAGTTTGGCATAAATAGGCCAAGCGCGAGCGGCTCGCGCTCTTCAATTCCCGGTAGGTTGCCGTAGCGACGGACCGCGTCTTGGCGAGTCTGTTCCATTTCAAAACTCTCCTAAATATCGCTCGCGAATGCGGCGGAATGTTACGTCGATAAAAATTACTTCACAACAATTCTGGCGGCGGGGCTCGAAACGCCTACGGACGCGGCGGGAGAGGCTGTGATTGGCGAGGGAGACGGCGTTGACGTCGGCGCCGTAGGCGTCTCGGGCGGCGGCGCGGGCTTCGCTGTTGCTGACGGCGCCGGCGTGGCCGCGCGCTCGCGGCCCGTGGTTGCGGCCGGCGAGGGCTTTTTCACCTGGTTAGCCGGACGCGGCTCAGGCCGCTTTTGACCCTCGGCAGGCAGCGCGGTCGGCGCCGGTTTCGGCGATAGCGACGGCGACGGCCGCGGCGTAATCGTCGCCGCGGGCTTGGCCGCCGCCGTAATCGTCGGCGTGGGCGTAGGCGTCGGACTCGGCGTCGGCGTTGGAGTCGGCTTCGCCCACGCCGACGGCCACGGCGCCTGAACCGTCGTCGCGGTCTGGCCGGCGCGCGCGGCGATCATCGGACTGACGCGCGCGAAATGTCCCGCTTCCGGATCGTAGATTTCAGCGGTGGCGAGCGGCTGCGAATCACGGTCCCATCCGCCGGCGATCAACACCCGGCCGTCGCGCAGCAGGGTCGCGGTATGGCCGTAACGGGTCGCTGTCATATCGCCGGTGCGGGTAAAGGCGTTGGCCACGGGATCGAACAGTTCCGCGGAGCGATCGCCATGGCCGCCGGCGATCAGCACGCGCCCGTCGCGCAGCAGGGTCGCGGTATGTCCCGCGCGCGCGAAGCCCATCGCGGGACCGGGCGCAAAATGGCCCGTGCGCGGATCGAAAATCTCCGTCGTATCGAGCGGATTGCTGCGGGCGTAGGGACTGCCGCCCGCGATCAGGACGCGGCCGTCCTTCAGCAGCGTCGCGGTGTCGTAGATACGATTGCCGCTCATCGCGCCGGCCGGCGTGAATTTCCCGCTCGCGGGATCATAAAGTTCGGCGCTGGGATCGCCGCCGCCGGCGATCAGCACCCGCCCGTCGCGCAGCAAGGTCGCCGTTTCGCCGTAACGGCTGACGTTCAGATCGCCGGTGGGCACGAATTTGTTCGTCTCCGGATCATAGATTTCCGCGCTGGCGACTCCGCCGCCGGTCACCAGCACACGCCCGTCCTGAATCAGCGTGGCGGTCGGTTCGTCGCGCGCGGTTTTCATCGCCGGGCCGGCCATGAATTTGCCCGTCGCGGGATCGAAAATGCTGGTCGAGGAGAGAATCCACGGCATCGTCGGGCCGGAGAACATGATCAGCGGCACCATCACGCTGTCCACGCCGCCGATAATCAGCACGCGCCCGTCGCGCAGGCGCACCGCCTGATGGCGATCGCGGCGGGCGGTCAACCGCCCGCCCGCCATAAAGCCGCCGCTCGCCGCGTCATAAACTTCGGTCGAATCGAGCACCGCCGGACTCGCGCCGGTGGGCGCGCTGACCAAACCGGTGCCGCCGGTCAGCAACACCAGCGGACGCGTCGCGGGCGTGGGCGTCGGAGTCGGCGTGGGTTTTCGCGTCGGCGTCGGAGTGGCGCGGCGATGCCCGCGCTGGCGATGTTCGTGGCGATGACGAATTTCGGCGCGCGCGGTCCGGGCGCTTCCAATCAAAAACCAACCGGCGATAGCGGCCAGCACGACGACAAATCGGCCGCCGGCCGCGCGGCGGAAACCCGCTGCATGGCGTCGGCCGGCGGAAGGCCGCGCGGTTCGTGCGCATCCCGGCGCGATTGCGCTCATCGCGGGCCTCCGATCGCGGCGGCGGCGCCGTCGGGTTGACGATCGGGATCTTCGGGTGGCGGCTCGTATTTGCGTCCGTGGAGCGCGGCCCATTGCGGCTCGAGCGACGCGACGTCGAGCGGCAAGCCGCGGGTCTCGTCAAGGAACAGCAGGTAAATCACCGTGCAGGGCAATCCCAAAATCGCGAAATACCGGATTACGACGGTCAGTCCGCCGAGCGGACCGATCAGCGCCGAGATTCCGGCCTGCGCGATAATCGTGAAGATGGCGCCTGCGACCATTTGCCATCCCGCCATCGTGGTGCGCAACGTCGCTGGAAAAAGCTCGGTCGCCGCGGCGTTCGACGCGACCGTGAGGACATTCGTCGCCACCCGGAACCAGCAATAGGCCACCGCAAGCCATAGAAACGGGTAAGCGATCCATGCCGGCTCCCAATAAAAGGCGAGCGCCCCAAGCCATCCCGCTCCGCCAAACCACGCCATCGACGGCACCCGCCCGAATTTCTCCGACGCCCATGCGCCGACCGGAAAGCCGAGCATCGCCACGCCCATCCCGAGCACGACCAGCGTGCTCGCTTTGGACGGCGACAGTCCAAGGATCGAGACCGCTTCAAAGTACAGCCAGCCGTTCACCGCCGTGCCCGCCAGCGTCGAAAGCCCGGAACAGGCGATCAAGGTCAGCGCGCGCCGCCTGTAGAGCGGATGGAAAACGTCGTAAAAGCGGCTGCCAACCATCGGCCCGGCGTTGCGGACGAGCGTAAACCGCGTCTCGGGCGGCAACATCCGCGCGACCGGCGCGACCAATCCGATCCCGGCGACGCTCGGCGCCAGCAGCCACTCCCATCGATAACCCCATTTGAGCAGGAACGGGATCACGATATAGCCGAGCATCCCGCCGACCGCGCTCGCCCCGGCGCCGAACGCCTGACCGCGAGCGCGCTTTTCGACCGGCAGCTCCTCCGCCAGCATCACGGTGGCCGACGACACCGACCCGCCCAGCAGGGCGGAAAGCAAAATCTGAAAGACGGCGAATTGCCATGCCTTGGGCGCCAAAGCTGAAGCAAGCGCGAAAAGCGGAGACAGAACCAGACTCGCGATTATGATACGGCGGCGGCCGATCCGGTCGGCCAATCGCGCCAGCGCCATCGAGCCGAACGACGAAATCGCCATCCAGGCGAACAATTGGGCAAGCGCGGAGGGATCAAGATGGAAACTGCGGGCGATCCATGGCGAGGCGACGCCCGCGACCGACAGCGTATAGCCCTGGTAAACCAGCAAAAGGACGATCGCGGTGATGACGAGATGCGGCGCACCGGCCGGAGATCGATCCGCCGGCATCCGCCGCCCGCTCTGGGTCGCCGTGTCCGCCTTCACCACCGCTCGCCGCCATGCCTCGAGCCAGCCGCATCATGCCCGGTTTCGGCGCGGAATTCATCCCCGTGCGGTGTCAAACGGCGCCGCGGGACATGATCGGTACATCACGGGCCGGCTCGGGGCGCCACGGTTTTATGGTGAAAATTGGCGTCGCCGCACGAAATCCGCGATGTCCGAAATCGTATGTATTGCCGATATGGGTTAACGGCGACTTGCGGTGCGGACGTTTCTAATACTGTGTTTGAAAAAAATCCTCTGCGAAATCAATTGGTTTTCTGCGGATGAACGCGGGCACAACGGTTGCAAAATCGATCTGACGACGGCATCCGGCCGGGATTTCCCGGCTTCAGCCAAAGGTATCGAGGATGAATTCGCAGTCATCGGGTTTTCGCCATCAACCTCTCGTCCGGTTTCTCGCGTCGGTGCGGCCGCAGATGCGGCTGGTGATCGGCGCCGCCCTGATGGGTATCGGAAAGTTTACGCTGCCTTTGGCCTTTCCATTCGCCTTCAAATACGTCGTCGATATGCTTCTTGCGGCGCATCCGACGCCCGATCGCATCGACCGGCTAATCGACGGCTGGGCCGCGCACGGAGCGGTTTTGGCCGGCCTCGGCGCGACCGCGCAGGGCAAGCTGGCGGTGCTGAGCATCGCGATGCTCGCGTTGTATATCGTTCAATCTATCGCGAGCTACTACCGCAATTATTGGGCTGGAGTCGCTGGAAACCGCCTCATCTTCAATCTGCGCAGCCAGCTTTTCGGCCATATGCAGCGCCTGTCGCATTCGTACTTCGACCAGCATACGGTCGGCGCGATCGTCTCGCGCGTCCTCAACGATGTCGCGCAGGCCAACGAACTCGTCAGCTCGACCCTGATCGACGTCTGGATGGACGCGGTTTCGCTGGGCCTGGTTGTCTTTTCGCTGATCGAGCTTAACTGGAAGCTCGCGCTGATTTCGCTCTGCATCGCGCCGCTCTGGGTGACCTTCATGCGCTACTTCGCCCCGCGCATCAAACAGGTCAGCCATCGGATGCAGGAAGCGATGGAGCTGATGACCGGCGAAGTCGCCGAGCGGATCGTCGGCGCCGCGACCGTCAAGTCCTTCGGCCGCGAGGAGCAGGAAATCGCGCAGTTCAACGCGCGCAGCGAATTTCTCTACGAGCGCACGATCACGAAGGTCAAGTTCGCGGCGGCGCAGGAGATGCTCATCCAGTTGCTCACGCGATGCGCTCCGGCGATCGTGATTTGGGCCGGCGCCGTGATGATCATGCGGGGCGAGATGACGCTAGGCACGCTGATGGCCTTCTTCACGCTGCTGATGTTCGTCTATCTGCCGCTGGAGCGTTTCGCGCAGCTTTCGATCATCGTGTCGGCTTCGACCGCGGCGATCGAGCGCATCTACACCTTTCTCGACATGAAGCCCGAAATTGCGGACCATCCGCTGAGCCGGGCGTTCGCGGTCAAACGCGGCGCAGTGGAGTTCGACGGCGTGCGCTTTGCCTACACCCCGCGCGAGGGCGCCGAGCCGCGCGAAGTCTTGAAAGGCATCGACCTGCGCGTGGCGGGCGGTTCGCGGGTCGCGCTGGTCGGACTCTCTGGCGCGGGCAAGACCACGCTCGCCAACCTCGTGCCGCGCTTTTACGACGTAAGCGCCGGCCGCGTGACCATCGACGGCCACGACGTGCGTCACTTCACGCTCAAATCGCTGCGCGAAAATATCAGCCTCGTCAGCCAGGACGCCCTGCTCTTCAGCGCCAGCGTGCGCGAGAACCTGCTCTATGCGCGTCCCGACGCGACCGACGAGATGATGTGGACGGCGCTCAAGATGGCGAGCCTCGACGGCTTCGTCTCCAGGCTGCCCGAACAGCTCGATACGGTTATCGGCGAGCGCGGCGTCAAAGTGTCAGGCGGCCAGCGCCAGCGGCTCGCGCTCGCGCGCGCGTTCCTCAAGGATTCGCGGATTGTCATCCTCGACGAGGCGACCTCCGCGGTCGATTCCGAGGCCGAGAACGTCATCCACGACGCGATGGAGCGGCTGATGGACGATCGCACGGTCTTCCTGATCGCCCATCGCCTGCGCAGCGCGCTTACCGCCGATCAGATTGTCGTGCTTGAAGACGGCAAGGTCGCGGAAACCGGCACGCATGCGGAACTGCTGCGGCGCAACGGCGTCTATGCCCGGCTTTACAATGAACAGACGCGCGGCCTGATGGCGGCGCAAGCGGCTCAGGACGACGAGGATCTCGCGCGCGCCTGACCGTTAATCACGATTCAGCCTCCACCCCGCCCGACGCCGATTCGAAACCGGCGCCGGGCGTTTTTTTTCGCTCCGACGGAGCTTGCGAAGCGAAAGCCTGCCCTGAGTCCCGCGCAGGGAATTCCGCGATTCTTTGCCTCCGGCTCAGAATGACGGGATGAACCTTTTGCAGGGCATATCTAATGGTCATGCCCGAGCATCTGGCAATTTGGCGAGTTCCTCCGGATAGTCATGCCCGGGCTTGACCCGGACATCCAGCGCTATGGATTCTCGGGTCAGGCCGGCGAATGACGATGTGGGAGCGGCGACCGCGATCGCGCAACTTAACCAGCCGCGCGCCGCTGGTTAAGCAAGCTCGCGCGCGGAGACGGAATGGAACCGGCCGCCACGGACGTACGCACGCGAACGTCGCGCCCGCGCGCGTGGCCGTCAGAACCCGGCTTCGATCTCCGCAAGCACCGGCATCAAATACTTTTTGAACTGCGTCGGATCTTCGGACATCGGAAAGTGTCCCATGCCTTCCATCAAAGTATATTTCGCGCCCGTAACCGCATCGGCAAGCGCTTTCGACGCCGCCGGATAGGCGGACCAGTCGTACGCGCCGCTCAATACATACAGCGCGCATTTCCGGGTATCGATATTCTTCGCGGTCTCGCGGAGATCGTGCTCGAACGAATAGTAATTCAGGTCGCCCTTGAAGACCGGCGGCGCGCCCTGGCTGTAGGTCCAGACGGTCTCGCGAACGCATTCCTCCGGAGCGTGGGGCGAACAGAGGCTCATCATCAGCGCGGGCTTCGATTCGTTGGACAATCGCGGATGATGGAACCATTGATTCACCAGCCGATCGGAATTTCCGCTCCACATCGAGGCTTCCAGTCCGATACAGGCGCGGAATTCGTGCGGATAATGAAGCGCGAGGTCGCCCGCCAGATGGCCGCCCATCGAGCATCCCATGTATACCGGCCGGTTCAGATCCAATTCGCGGCAGAGCGCGACCCAATAACGCATGAACCAGTCTTTGGTCAGGCGGTATTCCTGTTCCCAGTACCTGACCGCTGGCGGCGGCAGCGATTTGCCGTGATAGGGAAGGTCGGCGGCGATCACGCGGAAGCGCGAAGTAATTTCGCGATCCTCCAGCAGATGCCGGTACTGACGGCCGTCGGAGCCGGCGGTGTGCTGGCATACCAGCGGAATGCCGCAGCCGGCCTCTTCGAAATAAACGCGATACTCGACGCTATCGAGCTTGACGTAAACGTAGCGACCCACGATGTCGGAAAATTTCGCCATGGCTTACGCTCCCTTTATAGACCGCGCGCTTCGGCGACCGCCTCGCGCATCACGACGTTGATGCGGCGGAGCGCGTAGTAATACGCATAGGCGGTTTCAAGGTCGCCGCCGAAAGTGAATCCATGCTGAACGGACGCCGCGAACCAATCGTGATAGAAAGGTTCCGGTTTGCGTTCCATCATCTTGAGCCAGACATCTTCCGGTCCGCCGATATTGATCGTGTAGGGATCGAAGCCGTGCGTGCCGTGCGTGAAGTTGTCCACTCTGCCGTTTTCGATCCGCATGAAATAGGGATCGTCACCAACAAAAAACCGGATGTCGCAATACCAGAAGCGCGCGGCCAGCTTGAATTCCGGGTCGCGATTCAGCCGATCGCGGATCGTTTCGATCGGCAGCGCCAGTTTCGGCCTGGTTTCTGAACTCACGGATTTTCTCCTGTCCTGACTCGGCCCGGCGCAATTCGGCGCCGCTGGCTTGCCCAACCCTTTACCTTCGGCTCGGTCTCAAACTCAAGCCGGCTTCGCCGCAACGATTCTTTCCGGCGCGCGCGCGGCTGGAAACCGCTTGACACGCGGCTCTCGCCGCGATATTTAACCAATCAGTTATTTAACATTATGGTTAATCAAAGCTCCGCCACCGACGACCTCAGCGCCACCTTCGCAGCGCTCGCCGATCCGACCCGCCGCGCGATTCTTGCACGGCTCCGCGCCGGCGAAACGGCGGTCACGGAGCTGGCCGAACCGTTCGACATGAGTCTTCCGGCGATCTCGAAGCATCTCAAGGTGCTCGAGCGCGCCGGACTGATCACGCGCTCGCGGGCCGCGCAAGCGCGGCCCTGCCGGCTCGCCGCCGACCCGCTCAAACGGGCCGTGGATTGGCTGGAGGCGTATCGGAAGTTCTGGGAAGAAAGCCTCGACCGGCTCGACGGCCTGCTGCGCGAAATCCAGGCAAGCGAAAATCGCCGCGTCCGCGGCAAGGAGAAAATCAATGGCCGCAAATAATAGCGCGGCGCAATCCGGCGCCGACCCGCGAGTGCTGACGATCGAACGCACTTTCGACGCTCCGCGAGAGATGGTTTTCCAGTGCTGGACCGTTCCGGATTTGCTCGCCAGATGGATTGGTCCGCGGGATTTCGCCGGCTCGATTCTCGCGCATGATTTTCGCGAAGGCGGCTACTACCGCGTCCATCTCAAGAGCGCGGAGCGCGGCGATCACTGGTTCGAGGGGTTTTTCCGGGAAATCGTTTCGCCGGCGCGGCTCGTCTTCACTTTTCGCTGGACCGACGCCGATCGCAATCCAACCGGCCCTGAAACCCTGATGGCGATCGATTTCGCCGAGGCGAAGGGCGCCACGCGGATGGTTCTGCGTCAAACCGGCTTCGAGACGGAAACGGCCCGCGACGAGCACAATCAGGGTTGGACCAGCTCGTTCGATCGTCTGGCTGAAGTTCTCGCGACTCTTTAATTTCCTTACGGAATCGTCAAGGAGGCAGCGCTATGGAACCACGAATTGTCACACGCGACGAATGGAATGCGGCGCGCAAACAACTTCTTCTGAAAGAGAAGGAGTTGACCCACATGGCGGATCGGCTGCGCGCCGAGCGGCTTGCGATGCCGTGGGTCAAAATCGAAACCGATTACCGGTTCGAGGACGCCGGCGGCAAAGTCACGCTGGCGGATCTTTTCGACGGCCGCAGCCAGTTGTTTGTCTATCATTTCATGTTTGGTCCGGGATGGACCGAAGGATGTATCGGCTGCTCGTTTCTGTCTGACCATCTCGACGGCGCCGTGACGCATCTGCGCAACCACGACGTCTCCTACGTCACGGTTTCGCGCGCGCCGATCGCTGAAATCGAAGCGTTCAAACGCCGGATGGGATGGCGATTCCGCTGGGTTTCTTCTTTCGGCACGCCGTTCAACCACGATTTCGGAGTCTCGTTCACGCCCGAGCAAATCGCGTCCGGAAAAGTTTACTACAACTACGAGATGCGCAACTTCGTGAGCGAGGACTTGCAGGGCGCGAGCGTTTTTTACCGCAATCCCAAGGGCGAAATTTTCCATACCTACTCGTCATACGCGCGCGGGCTGGAAAGCGCGCTCGGCGCATACGCGGTGTTGGACGTAACGCCGATGGGCCGCAACGAAACCGGAGCGACCCATTCCCTGGCCGACTGGGTGCGCCATCACGATCGTTACGGCCAGAGCGACGCGGGCGCCTGCGCGGGACATCCGGAGCATCAACCGGCGCCGTGCCATCAAGACGCCGATCCGGCGCGCAGATGAACGCTAATCGATGCTGCCACGGCGCTGCGCGCGGCCCGGCGATGGGGCCGCGCGCAGCGCCCAAGCGCGCGGGTTTCGCGCGATGGCTCGCCGCGGCGGCGCCGGTCGCGCTCGCGCCCAAGTGCCCGCTCTGCATCGCCGCCTATCTAACGGCCGCGACCGGAATCGGAGTGTCGGCGTCAACCGCGGCCTGGATGCGGGAGGCGGCGAGCGCGGCCGGCGTGGCCGCCCTTGGATATCTGGCCGCGAGCGCGATGGTCCGCCGCCGGCGGGCGCGGGTCAGCTTGCGGGACGGCGGAGGATTACCGGGTCGATTTTGCGTTTGACCAGTTGTCCGAAGCCCGGCCCCGCATGCAGGCGCCCGTTCTCGACGATCGGCACGCCGCGCAAAATCGTCGTCACCGGCCATCCGCGAACCCGCCATCCTTCCCACGGGCTGTAATCGCTGACGTGAAAGTCCTCGCGCGTGAGCGTCTTGTCGATCGCCGGATCGATAATCGCGAGGTCCGCGTCGCTGCCGGGCGCAATCACTCCCTTGCGCGGATAAAGGCCAAGAATGCGCGCGGCGTTGGTCGAGGTGACGGCGGCATAGCGCTCCAGCGACATCCCGCGATTCACCACCCCTTCGGTGTAAACGATGCCCATCCGCGCCTCAGCGCCAAGATTGCCGCCAGTCACGTCGTCGATGCGCTTGCCGCGCAGCTTAAGCGCGAGCGACGTGGGAAATTCATCGGTTGCGGTGGTTGAAACCGCATCGCCGACCAGGCCTTGCCAAAGCGCGCGATTGTCGTCGGCCGTCTTCAACGAAGGATAGGTGTGATAGCAGAAGCCGCGCGGCTGCCTGTAATCGTCCGCCGAGAAGCAGGCGTAGTGATGCAGCGTTTCGGCGTAAATCGGCAGATTATGGCCGCGCGCCTCGTTGACCGCCTCCACTCCTTCGCGCGCCGAGGTGTGCACGAAGTAAACGCCGGCGCCGGTCGCATGCGCGGTCTGGATGGTTCGCGTGAAGGCGAGCCGCTCCGAGAGCTTGTTATGCACCAGATGCAGATTGGCGCCTTCCGTACGACCCTCTTCGCGAAACCGCTCGTAGTTGAACTGGACGATGTCGTCGTCCTCGGCGTGCACCACCATGATTCCGCCGTGGCGCGCCGCGCGCGTCATCGCGAGTTCGATGCGGCCGAAATCGAGCTTGAAGGGCAGCCGATGCGGATGGGGCGGCAGAGTCTCGTTGGTGAAAACCTTGAAACTCGGAAATCCTTCGGCGATCGCGTCGCCAATCTGATCGAAGATCTTGAGCGGCAGCGCGCCGCCGAGCGCGAGATGAAAACTGTAATCGACGACCGACGCGCCTTCCCAACGCTTGCGCCGATGGTCGAGTGCGGCGGGAATATCGGTCTTCGGATGGACGAAGCAGAAATCGATATGCGTCGTCACGCCGCCAAACGCCATCCCGACCGTGTCTTCTTCCGGACCAAGCGTGAATTCACGGCCGCCAGGATGCATCGTGACGAGACTCGCCAGATGGGCGTGCGGCTCAATTCCGCCGGGAACGACGATTTTGCCCGCGGCCTCGATCACGCGGCCGGCCTGCAACGACGGATCGTCAAGGCCGACCCATACGATGCGCTCGCCCTGCACGCCGATCGTCCAGTCGCCGACGCCCTGCGGCGTCACCACGCGGCCGCCGCGGATAATCAGATCGAGCATAAGCGCCTCCGTCGCACGCGCAGCCGCGAGCAGGCGCGGGGCCAGCGCTCGTGAAGCGCGCGCATCCGATGTCCGGTTGACGAAGCCGACCGTACTCGCGCTCGAAATAAACTGTCAAGCCGTCGCGGGAGCTGCGCGCTCAGATAATCTTCAATCCGTTGGACGACGAATCCTTGGCCGGGGCGGGCGATGCGTCACGATGCGCCGGAAGTCGGCGGCGCGTCTCCAGATTTGGGCGGCGAGGTCTCAGGCGAATCGGACGCAGCCTGAGGTTTGCGTCCTTCTATCGCCCGCAATTGCCCGCGTTTGATCGCGGCTTTGGGCTTGTTCGGCTTTCGAGCGACTGCCGGTTGGGTCCATCCGCGGCTCGCCCATCCGCCGCGTTGACGGCCTGCACCGCCCAAGCCTGGT
>JAJZAI010000058.1 GCA_021799495.1 Deltaproteobacteria bacterium | reverse complement strand
CCGCGCGGGAGCCGGTGATTCGCGGCTTGCAGCGCGTCAGCCGGCCGAGCCTGCGGCGTTACGCCGGGGCGAAAACGATGCCGAAGGCGGCGGGCGCGATGGGCATGCATATCGTATCGACGCCGCAGGGCGTGATGACCGATCGCGAGGCGCGCCGGCGCAACGTCGGCGGCGAAATCCTGTTGAGGGTTTGGTAAGGCGATGTCGCGGATAGGAAAACTGCCGGTGGTGCTGGACAAGGGCGTCAAGGCGGCGCTCGCCGACGGCATGATCCGGCTCGAAGGGCCCAAGGGCAAGCTCGAAGCGCGGGTGCATCCGGGTTTCACGCTGGAGATCGCGGACGGCAAAATCGCCGTCAAGCGTCCGGGCGACGCCGCCGGGGAGCGGGCGCTGCACGGCTTGATGCGCAAGCTGGTCGCGAACATGGCCGAGGGCGTGAGCAAGGGCTTCACGCGGGTGCTGGAGATCAACGGCGTCGGTTATCGCGCCGACGTGAAGGGCGGCCAGATCAACCTGGCGCTCGGCTTTTCGCATCCGATCGTTTACCAGTTGCCGCCGGGCGTGACCGCCAAAGTCGAGCGGCAGGTGATCCTGACGCTGGAAAGCGCCGATCGGCAATTGTTGGGTTCGGTCGCGGCGGAAATCCGCGGCCTCAGGCCGCCGGAACCGTACAAGGGCAAGGGAATCAAGTACGCGACCGAAACCATCCATCGCAAAGCCGGCAAGGCCGCGGCGGGCGGCGGCCGCTAGGCGGCGGAACGGAAGGACCATGGATCGGGCAGAAAATCGCAAGCTGCGCCAGGGGCGCGTGAGACGCAAGGTGCGCGGCACGGATCAGCGGCCGCGGCTGTCGGTCTTCCGCTCGCTGCATCATATTTACGTTCAGGTGATTTCCGACGAAAGCGGACGGACGCTGGCGTCGGCGTCGACGGCGCTGAAAGAGGTCGGCGCCGACCTTACGAGCCGTAGCGGGATGGGCGCGGCGAAGGCGGTCGGACAGGCGATCGCGAGCCGCTGCCGCGCGCAGGGAATTGGCGAAGTGATTTTCGACCGCAACGGGTTTCTCTATCACGGCCGCGTCAAGGCGTTGGCCGAAGCGGCGCGGGAAGCGGGCCTTAAATTCTAGTGTCGGCAAAGCGTAGGCAGGAATAACGCCGTGGCGAATCGGATTGACCCGCAAGGGTTGGATATCAAAGAGAAAGTGGTCCATATCAACCGCGTGGCCAAGGTCGTCAAGGGCGGTCGGCGCTTCAGTTTCAGCGCGCTGGTGGTGGCGGGCGACGGACACGGACTGGTCGGATTCGGGCTGGGCAAGGCCAACGAGGTGCCCGAGGCGATTCGCAAGGGCGTCGAGCGGGCTAAAAAGAGCCTGATTCGCGTGCCGCTCAAGGAGGGCACGATTCCGCATCAGGTGCTCGGGCATTTCGGCGCCGGCAAGGTTATTCTGAAGCCGGCGGCTGAAGGGACGGGAGTTATCGCGGCGGGCGGCGTGCGCGCGGTGGTTGAACTGGCCGGGATACGCAATATCCTGACCAAGCGGCTGGGCTCGTCGAATCCGCATAACCTGGTCAAGGCGACGCTCGAGGCGCTGACCGAGTTGCGCAGTCCCGGCGACGTCGCGCGCTTGCGCGCGGTCGCGGCGCCGCCGGCGGCTTGACGCGGAACGGATTGAGGCGAGATCGCGATGGCCGAAACGATACAGGTCAAATTGGTGCGCAGCCCGATCGGCACGACCCGGCGGGTGCGTGAGACGCTCAAAGGGCTGGGGCTGGGCAAGGTCGGCAGCGCGCGCGTGCTGAAGGCGACGCCGGAAGTGCGCGGGATGGTGCGCCGCGTGTCGCATCTGGTGGCTGAAATCAAGGATTAGGCGGGCGGATATGAAGCTGAATGAACTGAAGCCGGCGCCGGGCTCGACCCGCCGCAAACGCCGCGTCGGACGGGGGATCGGCTCGGGCAACGGCAAGACCGCCGGCCGGGGCCACAAGGGCCGCGGATCGCGTTCGGGAGGCAATACGCCACCCGGATACGAGGGCGGCCAGATGCCGCTCATTCGGCGCGTGCCGAAGCGCGGCTTTCGCCGCTTACAGGCGAACGAGGCGGCGCGCGAGCGTTTCGCCGAAGTCAATATCGGCCGGTTAGGCGGATTCGCCGCGGGCGAGACGATCGATCCGGCGGTGCTCGCGGATCGGGGACTCGCGCCCGCAGGCAAAAAAATCAAGGTTTTGGGAGCGGGCGAACTGAAGGCTCGGCTGGTGGTCAAAGCGCACGCCTTTTCGGCCGGCGCGCGCGAAAAGATTGCCGCCGCCGGCGGCAGCGCCGAACTGATCGAAGGCTGACGCGGAGCGCGATGCTCGAAGGATTCTCAAACGCCTCGCACATTCCGGAATTGCGCCGGCGGCTGTTGTTCACCGCCGGGATGCTGATGATCTACCGGATTGGCGTGGCGGTGCCGACGCCTGGAATCGACGGGCAGGCGCTGTCGGCGTTTTTCGATCAGGCGTCGAGCACGCTGTTCGGAATGGTCAATCTGTTCTCGGGCGGCGGCTTGCAGCATTTTTCGGTCTTTGCGCTCGGCATCATGCCGTATATCTCGGTCGCGATCATTCTCGACCTGCTCAAGATCGGCTGGCCCTATCTGGACGAACTCTACAAAGAGGGCGAGGCCGGCCGCCGTAAGATCAGCCAGTACACCCGGTACGGCACGGTGGGGCTGGCGCTGGTGCAGGGCGGGATGATGGCGTTCGGGCTGGAGCACGCCTCCGCGCCGAATGGCGGACGCTTCGTTTACAATCCGGGAATCGCGTTTCTGGCGATGACGGTGATCACGCTGACCGCGGGCACGATCTTCGTGATGTGGGTGGGCGAGCAAATCACCGAGCGCGGCGTTGGCAACGGCATCTCGCTGATCATCATGGCCGGAATCGTCGCGCGGCTGCCCAGCGCGATCAGCACCACGGCGCAATTCGTGCGTGAAGGCGAAATGAGCATCTTCACGCTGATCTTCATTTTGTTTGTAGCGGTCGGCGTGACCGGAATTATCGTCTATGTCGAGAGCGGCCAGCGCCGGATTCCGATTCAATATGCGCGGCGGGTGGTCGGCCGGCGAATCTACGGCGGCCAGAGCTCGCATCTGCCGCTGAAGGTGAATACCTCGGGCGTTATACCGCCGATTTTCGCGTCGTCCGTTTTAATGTTTCCGGCGACCCTGGCGACTTTCGTGCCCTCGTTGAAGTGGCTGTCGGCCTATGTTTCGCCGGTAAGCATCGTGTATAATGTGGTTTACGTCGCCCTGATCGTCTTTTTCTGCTATTTCTATACGGCGGTTACTTTCAACCCCGTCGACGTCGCCGACAATCTGAAGAAGTATGGCGGATTTATTCCCGGGATCAGGCCGGGACGGTTTACGGCCGACTATATCGATCGGGTGCTGTCGCGAATCACGCTGGGCGGTGCGATTTATGTAAGCGCCGTGTGCGTGCTGCCGACGATTCTGACGCAGCATTTCCACGTGCCGTTTTACTTCGGCGGCACGGCGCTGCTGATTGTGGTGGGCGTGGCGCTGGACACGGTCGCCCAGATTGAAACGCATCTGCTGACCCGCAATTATGAAAGTTTCATGCGGCGCGGCGGCGGACGCGGGCGGTGACGCGAAGCGCGGAGGCGAAGCGTGCGATTGGTGCTGTTGGGTCCGCCGGGGGCGGGCAAGGGAACGCAGGCGCGGATGCTTGAGGCGAAGCTACATGCGCCGCAAGTGGCGAGCGGCGATCTGTTGCGCGCGGCGGTGAAGAACCGCACTCCGTTGGGAGTCGAAGCCCGGCGCTATATGGACAAAGGCTCCCTGGTGCCTGACGAGCTGGTGTTGAAGCTGATCGAGGAGCGGTTGAATCAACCTGACGCGATCGGCGGTTTTATTCTCGACGGATTTCCGCGCAATGTGGCGCAGGCCGGAACGCTGGCGCGGATGCTGGAAAATCGCGGCGAGAAACTTGACCGGGTGGTGGCGTTGATCGTTCCGGATGCCGAGATCGTCAAGCGCATCTCGGGTCGCCGGACGTGCCGGAATTGCGGCGCGATGTATCATCTGATTTACGATCCGCCGCGCAACGTCGGGGTCTGCAACGAGTGTCACGGCGAGCTTTATCAGCGCGAGGACGACGCCGAGGAGACGGTGCGGATGCGCCTGAAGGTTTATGCTGAATCGACGCGGCCGCTGCTGGAGCATTACGGGCGGTTGGGATTGTTGTCCGAGATCGATGGAATAGGTGCGACCGAGGAAATCGAACGGCGGATTCTGCGCGCGCTCGGCGCGAATGGCGCGGCGGCTTAAGGCGAAGCTTGATTACGCTTAAGAATTCCGAGGAAATCGCCGTGATGCGCCAGGCGAGCCGAATCGTGGCCGAGGTGCTGGCGGAAGTGGCGGCGGCGGCGCGTCCGGGCGTATCGACGCTGGAGCTGGACCGGATGGCCGAAGAGTTGACGTTGAAAAAGGGCGCGCGGCCGGCGTTCAAAGGTTATCGGCCGCATGATGTCGAGTATCGTCACAGCCTGTGCGTCTCGATCAACGAGGAGATCGTGCACGGCATCCCGAAGGCCGGACGGAAATTGAAGCCGGGCGATATTGTTGGGCTGGATTTTGGCGTCGTTTACAAGGGTTATTACGGCGACGCGGCGCGCACGGTGGCGATCGGCAAAGTCTCGCCGCAGGCGGAGCGCTTGATGCGGGTCACGCGCGACGCGCTGTATGCGGCGATCGAGCAGGCGCGCGTGGGCAACAGGATCAGCGATATCGGGCGCGCGGTGCAGCGGCTCGCCGAGGATGCGGGTTTTTCGGTGGTGACGGATTTCGCCGGCCACGGAATCGGCCGCAAGCTGCACGAAGACCCGCAGGTGCCGAACTATTTCCGGGCCGGGATGCCGAATCCGCGGCTGCAGGAAGGGATGGTGCTGGCGATCGAACCGATGGTGAACGAAGGCGTGGCGGAGCTGGAAATCATGGACGACGGCTGGACGGCGGTGACCGCCGACCGCAAACTGTCGGCGCATTTCGAGCATTCGATCGCGATTACCGCCGCCGGCCCGGAGATTTTAAGCGAGCTCAACCATGTCCAAGGGTGACGCGATCGAAGTGACGGGCACGGTGCTCGAGGCGTTGCCCAACGCGGTGTTCAGGGTTTCGCTCGACAATGGACATCGGGTGCTGGCGCATATTTCGGGCAAGATGCGGATGCATTACATCAAGATACTTCCCGGCGACAAGGTGACGGTTGAATTGTCGCCGTACGATTTGAGCCGCGGCCGGATTACCTACCGGATGCGGTAGGCGGGCGCGAGAGGGCTGGTGGCGGGAATGAAAGTCAGGGCGTCGGTCAAAAAGATTTGCAAGAATTGCAAAGTGGTGCGCCGGCAGGGCGTCGTGCGGATTCTCTGTCCGACCAACGCGCGCCACAAGCAGCGCCAGGGATAAGGCCGGAGGGAGGACTGCGATGGCGCGTATAGCCGGAGTGGAATTGCCGCGCAACAAGCGGATCGAAATCGGGCTCACCTATATTTTCGGAATCGGGCGCGCGACCGCGCTCAAGATTCTGCAAGCGGCGAACGTCGATCCGGGGCGCGGCACGGACGATCTGACGGCGGACGAGCAGGTGCGGATCCGCCAGGTTCTCGACGCCGACTACAAGGTCGAAGGCGATCTCAGGCGCGATCTGCAACAGGCCGTCAAGCGCCTGATGGATCTCGGCTGCTATCGCGGCATCCGGCATCGCCGCGGCCTGCCGGTGCGCGGCCAGCGCACGCATACCAATGCGCGCACGCGCAAGGGGCCGCGCAAGGTGGTTGCGGGCAAGAAGCAGGCTCCGCCCAAAGGCTAGGCGCGCCGAGAAGCATAATCGCGGCTCAAGACAATCGGCGCGACGCCGCCGATCGATGGAAACTGAATACTGATGGCGGAAGAGAATAAAGAGACCAAGGCGCCGGCGGCGAAAGCCGCGGCGGGATCCGCTCCGGCGGCGGGAACGGCGGCGGCCGGCGCCACGACAGCGCCCCGGCGGCGGCGGACGCGGCGTTCGGTGCCCGAGGGCGTCGCGCATGTGCATGCGACGTTCAACAACACGATCGTGACGATCACCGATCCGCAGGGACTGGTGGTGGCGTGGGCGAGCGCCGGTTCGGTGGGCTTCAAAGGCTCGCGCAAGGGCACGCCGTTCGCCGCGCAGATGGCGGCGGAAGCGGCGGCGCGCAAAGTCGGCGACTTTGGGATGCGCGCGGTGATCGTGTTCGTCAAGGGGCCGGGCGGCGGACGCGAATCGGCCGTTCGCGCGCTGCAGGCCACCGGTCTGAACGTGATATCGATCAAGGATGTAACGCCGATTCCGCATAACGGATGCCGCCCGCCGAAACGGCGCCGGGTCTGACGCGGGCAGGGGATAACGGTGGCAAGGAATCTCGGTCCAGTATGCCGGATGTGCCGGCGCGAAGGGCTCAAGCTCTTTCTGAAGGGCGAGCGATGCTATAGCGACAAGTGCGCCATCGAGCGGCGCAACTATCCGCCCGGAGCGCACGGCCAGGCGCGCACCCGCTTTTCGGAATTTTCGATCCGGCTGCGCGAGAAGCAGAAAGTCAAGCGCATATACGGGATGCTCGAGAAGCAGTTCGCGGGCTATTTCGACAAGTCCGAGCGGATGCCCGGAATTACCGGCGAAAACCTGCTGGTTCTGCTCGAGCGGCGGCTTGACAACGTGGTCTATCGGCTGGGTTTCGCGAGTTCGCTGGCGCAAGCGCGCCAGGTTGTCCGGCACGGCCATATCGAAGTCGATGGCAAGACCGTCACCATCCCGTCTTTTGTGTTGGATATCGGCCAGATGGTGAGCATCGGAGAGAAGAGCCGGCAGAAGAAGGTAATCGTCGAAGCGATCGAATTGGCGCAGCGGCGCGGCGTGCCGCCGTGGATCTCGCTGGAGCGCGAGCAGTTCCGCGGTTCGCTGAAGGCGCTGCCGGCGCGGGCGGATTTGACGACGCCGATCAGCGAGAAACTGATCGTCGAGCATTATTCGCGCTAGAAGGCCGCGGCGCCGACCGCGCGCGCGGACGTTAAACTTCCGGCGGATGGTAAGAACAGCACTATGCAGAATGATTGGCGTGACCTGATCAAACCCAAGGCGGTCGAGTTCGAGGAAAAAGAGCTTACGCCCACCTACGGACGGTTCTTCGCGGAACCGCTCGAACGCGGCTACGGCATCACGATCGGCAACGCGCTGCGCCGCGTTTTGCTTTCCTCGCTGCCGGGTTACGCGATTACCGCGGTGCGGATCAAGGGCGTCCTGCACGAGTTCTCGACTATCGCCGGAGTCAAAGAGGATGTGACCGATATCATCCTCAACCTCAAAGAGGTGCGCCTGCGGCTGCACGAAGGCGAGCAGCTCACGGCGATGCTCAAGGCCAAGGGCGAGGCGGTGGTGGCGGCGCGCGAAATTTCGGGCGGGCCGAACCTCGAAATCCTCACCCCCGAGCGCCATATCGCGACGCTCGACAAGGGCGCCGACCTCGATATGGAGCTGGTCATCAAGCGCGGCCGCGGCTATGTGCCCGGCGAGCGCGGCGAAGACGAAGAGCCGATCGGAACGATTCGCCTCGACGCGATTTTCGCGCCGATCAAAAAGGTCAACTTCGTCGTGACCAACGCGCGCGTCGGCCAGCGCACCGACTACGATCGGCTCGCGCTCGAAATCTGGACCGACGGATCGATCACGCCGCGCGAGGCCCTTACCTACGCCGCCCGCGTGCTGCGCGACCAGATGTCGATTTTCGCGGGAGTCGAGGAAGAGGCCGAAGCGCCGGCGGCGGGCGTCCGCGCCGAGGCCCATCCGGTGTTCAACGAATACCTGTATCGTCCGGTCGAGGGCCTGCCGATCTCGGTGCGCGCCTTCAACGGCCTGCAGAACGCCGATATCAAGTATATCGGCGAGCTGGTGCAGCGGACCGAGCAGGACATGCTCAAGATCAAGAACTTCGGCCGCAAGTCGCTGAACGAAATCAAGGAAGTGCTGACCGATATGGGCCTGTCGCTCGGCATGCGGCTGGAGAACCTGCCGCCGCGCGGCGAACTGGACCGGATGTGGGAGGAGCAGGAGCGGCGCGAGTCGGCCTGACGGGCGCGCTCCGGGGAGTTTATTTCGATGCGCCATCAGAACCAGGGTCGCAAGCTGAACCGCTCGTCGGCTCATCGCAAGGCCCTTTTCAAGAATCTCGTGCTGAGTCTGATCAAGCACGAACGGATCAAGACCACCGACGCCAAGGCCAAGGAGCTGCGCCGGTTCGCCGATCGGATGGTCACCCTGGGAAAGCGCGGCGATCTGGCGGCGCGGCGGCTGGCGTTCGACTTCGTGCAGTCGCACGACGCGGTGAAGAAGCTGTTCGACGAAATCGCGCCGCGCTTCAAGGATCGGGCGGGCGGCTATACCCGCGTGGTCAAGTTCGGCGTGCGCCGGGGCGACGCCGCTCCGCTTTCGATTATCGAATTCACCGGTTTGTCCGAGGCGGCCGAAGCGAAGAAGCCGCGCAAGAAAAAGGCGGCGCGGCGCGACGCGCAGAGAGCGGAACCGCGCCAGCGCGCGGCGGTCGGCTGATCCATTCATTAAATCATGCGCATGGCGAACGGCGCGCCTCCGGAGTTCCGGAAGCGCGCCGTCGTTTTCTTCGGCCGCGCCGCGCCGATTCTGAGTCCGCCGGCCGTCTGATAAACTTCTGGTCAGGACGGTAAATCGCGATGGCTAACGATCTTGTCCAGCCTGAAAAATTCTTTTTGAACCGGTTCGGTATGAACGAAAGCGCGTTCGAGCGCATCCTCGGCAGCGCGCTCGAGCGCAAGGCCGATTACGCCGATCTTTACTTCGAGCATCGCAGCGCCGAAGGCCTGGGACTCGAAGAGTCGATGGTCAATCACACCAGCAAGTCGGTTGCGCACGGCGTGGGCGTGCGGGTCTGCGCCGAGGATCGCACCGGCTACGCCTATTCGGACGAGGTGACGATCGACCGGATGCGCATGGCGGCGGAAGCGGCGCGCGCGATCGCGGATCAGCGCTCGGGCGCGATCGCGCCGGTCGCGGTCGGGAATCGCGTCGCCCGGCACGAGCTTTACGCGCTCGAAAGCACGCCGCTGGAGATTCCGCTCGAAGAGCGCGCCCGCCTGCTGCGTCAGATTGACGAGATGGCGCGCGCGGCCGATCCGCGAATCCGCAATGTGATGGCCTCGTTCGCGGCGGAGCGGAAGCTCGTGATGGTCGTGACCAGCGAGGGTCGCATCGCCGCCGATATCCAGCCGCTCTGCCGGCTCAATGTGTCGGTGATCGCCGACGACGGCAAAAGCCGTCAGGCCGGATCGTTTGGCGGCGGCGGACGGGTCGAGTGGAAATATTTTTTCGAGAACGATCGCTGGCGGGAGTACGTCCGCCATGCGGTGCATCAGGCGCTTATCAATCTCGACGCGGTGGATGCGCCGGCTGGCGAAATGGTGGTGGTGCTGGGCAACGGATGGCCGGGAATTCTGCTGCACGAAGCGATCGGCCACGGACTCGAAGGAGACTTCAACCGCAAGGGAGTGTCGGCGTTTTCCGGACGGATCGGCCAGCGCGTGGCGAGCGAGTTGTGTACGGTTGTCGACGACGGCACGATCGCGAACCGGCGCGGCAGTTTGAACGTCGATGACGAGGGCACGCCGACCTCACGCACCGTGCTGATCGAAAATGGCGTGCTGCGTGGCTATCTGCAGGATCGGATGAACGCGCGGCTGATGAAGATGGCGCCGACCGGCAACGGACGGCGCGAAAGCTTCGCGCACTCGCCGATGCCGCGGATGACGAACACGTTCATGCTGGCGGGCGAAGCGACGCCCGAGGAAATCATCAAGTCAGTCAAGCGCGGGCTTTACGCCGTCAGTTTCGGCGGCGGCCAGGTCGATATCACCAACGGCAAGTTCGTGTTTTCCGCGAGCGAAGCCTACCTGATCGAAGACGGCCAGGTTACGCGGCCGGTCAAGGGCGCGACGCTGATTGGCGACGGCCCCGACGTGCTGACGCGGGTTTCGATGGTCGGCGACGATCTGGCGCTCGATTCCGGAATCGGCACGTGCGGCAAGGACGGCCAGTCGGTGCCGGTGGGAGTTGGGCTGCCGACGATTCGGATCGACGGGATCACCGTCGGCGGAACGCGCGCGTAGGAGCGCCGAGGAGCGGCGATGACGCAGGTGGATCGGTCACTGGCCGAATGGGCGCTCGACGAAGCGCGGCGCGCCGGCGCGAGCGCGGCGGAAGCGTTGTGCGTGAGCGCGGAGTCGCTGGCGGCGGGCGTGCGGCTCGGCGAAGTCGAAAAATTAAAAAGCTCGCGCGAGCGCCGAATCGGGCTGCGGGTGTTTGTCGGACAGGCGTCGGCGACGGCGGCGACCGCCGAGTTCGATCGCGACGGATTGCGCGAATTCATCGCGCATACGGTGACGATGGCGCGATTGGCGGCGGCCGACCCGGCGGCGGGACTGCCCGATCCCGCGCTCCATCCGAAAGAATTTCCAGATCTGGAATTGGCCGACAGCACGCGTGGAATGGTTCGCGCGGACGAAGCGCTCGACCTCGCGCGACGGGCGGAGCGGGCGGCGCTGGGCGCCGATCCGCGCATCCGCAACTCGGAGGGCGCCGAATTCGACTCCGGACGGTATGAAATTTTCTTCGCCAACAGCAACGGCTTCGCCGGCGGCTATGCCGGAACGTCGTTCAGTCTGGGCGCCGCGCCGATCGCGCAGGACGAAAACGGCGCGATGCAGCAGGGTTTCTGGCATACGGCAAGCCGTCATTTCCGCAACCTCGAAGAGCCCGAAGCCGTCGGCGCGACGGCGGCGAAGCGCGCTTTGCGCCGGCTGGGCGCGCGGAAAATCAAGACCACGCGCGCGCCCGTGGTGTTCGATCCCGACATGGCGGCTTCCCTGCTGCGATCGGTGGCCGGCGCCGCGTCGGGCCCTTCACTTTACAAGGGCGCGTCGTTTTTATTGAACAAACTCGGCGAGCGAATCGCGGCGCCAAACGTGACGATCCACGACGACGGCACGCTCAAAGGGATGCTTGGTTCGAAACCGTTCGACGGTGACGGTCTGCTCACTTCGCGCAAGGCGCTGGTCAAGGACGGCGTGCTCGCCACCTATTTGCTCGATACCTACTCCGCCCGCAAGCTGAAACTTGCCTCGACGGGCAACGCCGCGCGCGGCGTCGGCGATGCGCCGACGGCGAGCTCCACGAATCTCTATCTTGAGCCGGGATCGAGCACGCCGGAGCAAATCATTCGATCGGTGAAGCGCGGCCTGTACGTGACCGAGCTGATCGGATTCGGCGTGAACGCGGTGACCGGCGATTATTCGCGCGGCGCCGGCGGCCTGTGGATCGAGGACGGCGAGCTGGCCTATCCGGTGCAGGAAATCACGATCGCGGGAAACCTGCGCGAGATGTTTCAGGCTATCGAGATGATCGGCGACGATTTGCGCTGGCGCGCGGCGGTGGTTTCTCCGACTATAAAAATCTCAGAGATGACGATCGCGGGCGAATAATAACTTCAGGCGATTCAAGAAAACGGCTCCGCCGCGCGAGTCGCGCGGCGGAGCCGTTCGATTAATTAGAACTGCAATCGGCTATAATTTTCGAACTGACATCGATCCTGACATCGCAATCGAGTCGATTATGTCGCCTTGAGTATCAACCAGTGACGATGACGTTGCAATGAGCCGCGTTTGTCGGCCGACCGCATAAAGAGCGAACGTAATCGATTTCCCCGCCTCGTTCGGCATGCAATTGCTGTCGGACGCGCTTGGCTCCAGCGTAAGCGTGCCGACGCCTTTGCTGACGGTGTAGGAAAGATCCGAGGGGTTCGTCAACTGGCAGGTCATCGTGCCTTCCGAGCCAAAATAATTGAGCGTTAGGTCAAGCGCCTTAGCCCCGCCCTTGCCATCCAAGGTTGCGCGGCCGGCAAGAGCGATGTGGCCATTTGGAGGTGGTCCTGGAATGGGGAAGGTAACTCCGCTAGTTCCGCCGATTGCGTTGAATAACTTGACTCCAATCAGCCGATTCACGGGAAAGCCGACGACAGACGACATGACGCCGCTCACCGGGATCGGAGGAGAGAAAGGGATGTTGTTTATGTTAACAAGGTTGGTTTCAAGTCCAACCAGCGAAAATACGCCGGGTACACGGTAAATTGCGAAAGTGATGCTTGCTCCGGCCTCGTTCCTGGTGTTGTTGAGATCCGCCATCTCGTAACAGTCGGGATCATCCGCCGCTAAAGTCAGCGTGAGCGTTCCGGCGGAGTCAAGTCCATTGGGAAAGCTATAGCTGACATCGGATGGATCGGTAAAGGTACAAACCGTTCCATTGTTATTCGGTGGTGATATCTCTGAGGTAACGGTCACGCTAACCGCCTTGGCGCCGCCTTTTTTCGTCAGATTCATCCATCCGGCCAACGCCATATTCCCATCTAAGGCAGGACCGTTGCCTACGCCCCCGAATGCGGTAAGCACTTTCGGTCCGTATAGCTGCGCATGCGCCGCACCGCTTCCGAAAGTGAGCGCTATGGCGGTTACAAAGACTACGGCCATCAGTGGGAACTTGCGTGTCATCTATGTCTCCTCCCGTTATGAAATGTTGGTCGATGGCGTAATTTACTAAGATTCAAAAGGTGACTTGTCAAGACTGGCTATATATCTTTCCTATTAGTCGTTAAATACGAAACTCGTAAGATATGTTGTCGACTATGAGGAAGAATCGGCTGTAGTTTGCGACAGGGCGCGACATTAAAAAGATAACCTCTACCATAAGCACGTATTTTTTATGCTTGCGTACTGATCGCAAATACGGTCCCTCGCTGATTTTGCGAAGCCGCATCGCAAAAATGCGCGAGGCTCCACCGGGCGAACCCGATGGAGCCTCGGCGGATTGAAGATCCGGGAATTTAGCTGGAACGTCGAAAGAAAGAACGGATTACGTTCAGCAGGTAGCGCCAGAAATTGATAAAGAAGCCCTGGCGCGCGACCGCGCCGGCCGCTTCGGCTTTCAGCTCGGCCTCGGCGGCGGCGAAGAACTGGCCCATCAGCATTTTGGCGGCGCTGTCGATCACGCGCTGCCCGACCTGCATCAGCGGTCCGCCAAGCTGAACGTCGCCGGAATACTTGACCACGGTTTGATTCGGGTCGCCGTCGCGCGGCGTCAGGTCAAGCACTCCCGTGCCGCGCATAAAGCCCTGCTTGCCTTTGCCGTCAACGAGCATCTTGTAATGCTCGGGCGGCCGGATTTCGTCGAGCTTGAGTTTGCCCGCATAGCTTCCTTTGACCGCGGCGATGCCGACGTTGATCGTGCCGGCGAATTCGTCGGGCGCGAGCTTGTCCAGCTTTTCGCATCCGGGAATCAGCCGCGCGAGGCGATCGGGATCGTTGAAAAGGTCCCACACGCGCTGGCGCGGAGCGGGCATTATCTGTTCGCCAGTGATTTTCATCGCGCCCGCCCGCCTGTCTGGATTGCCCTCATCGCCGAAATTCTTTGAATTGCCCCCGCGCGGTCTTCAATCATGCTTTGGCGCGCGCCACGGCGGCCTGGATTGCGCGCCGGGCGTAAACGCGCGCAAGCTCCGCCCGATATTCGGATGACGCATGGATATCGCCAAGCGCGTCGATACCGTCGGCGGTTTTCGCCGCGGCCGCGGTGATCGTCGCGGCGTCCGCGGCTTTTCCGGCAAGCGCGGCTTCGACGGCGCCCGCGCGGAACGCCTTTGCTCCAAGCCCGGTCACGCCGACGCGCGCGCTCGCGATCTTGCCGCTCCGATCCAACGAGACAAGCGCGGCCACGCCTACCATCGCGAAGCCCGACGCGGGATGCGGATACTTTTGGTACGAATAGCCCGCGCCCGCCGGAATCGGCGCGAACGCGATTTGCGACAGCAGTTCGCCGGGCTGCACCGCCGTGGTCATCAGATCGAGAAAGAAGTCCGCGGCTTTGACCGTGCGCGATCCGCCGTCGCGTTCGAGCTTGATTTCGCCTTCGAGCGCGAGCACGGCGGCCGGATAGTCGGCGGCCGGGTCCGCGTGCGTCAGGCTGCCGCCGATCGTGCCGCGATTGCGCACCTGCACGTCGCCGATCGCGGCGGCGGCCTCGGCCAGAAGTCCGAGTTTGTCCCGAACGAGGCTGGAGGTCGCGACCGCATCATGCGGCGCGGCGGCGCCGATTACGATTTTTCCGCCGCTTTCCGATAGCGCGCGCAGCTCGGCGATTTTCGTCACGTCGATTAGATGCGCGGGCTGCGCGAGCCTGAGCTTCATCATCGGAATGAGGCTGTGGCCGCCGGACAGCAGCTTGGCGTCGTCGCCGTACCGCTTGAGGAGGTCCAGCGCGTCTTTGATTGACGCCGCGCGATGATATTCGAATTGGCCTGGATACATTTGCTTACGCCTTCTTCGCGTCCCTGATCGCGCGCCAGAGTTTTTCCGGGCGCAGCGGCATATCGATATGACGCACGCCGAGCGGTTTGAGCGCGTCCATCACGGCGTTGACCACGCACGGCGTCGAACCGATCGTTCCGGCTTCGCCGACGCCCTTGACGCCCATCGGATTCAGCGGCGACGGCGTCACGGTATGCGCCAGTTCGTAACGCGGCAGCATCTGCGCGCGCGGCGCCGCGTAATCCATCAGGGTCGCCGTGACCAACTGGCCGTTTTCGTCGTAAACGACCTCTTCATACAGCGCCTGCGCGATTCCCTGTGCGATTCCGCCGTGAACCTGGCCCGCGACCAGCAACGGGCTGATGATATTGCCGCAGTCGTCCACCGCGACGTAGCGCAGGAACTTCACCACGCCGGTATCAGGATCGACTTCGACGACGGAAATATGCGTGCCAAACGGGAAGGTGCATCCGGTCGGCTCGAAGACGCTGGTCGCGTCGAGACCTGGCTCCATCCCCGGAATCGGCATTTTCCATCCGTAGGCCGCATCGACGACCGCCTGCAGCGGAATCGATTTGGTCGCGTCGCTTTTGAGCGCCACCGTGCGGTTCGCGAAGGTCAACTGATCGGGCGGCGCTTCCATCATCGTGGACGCGATCTTCTTGAGCTTGTCCTGCACCTTGCTGACCGACATCATCAGCGCCGCGCCGCCGACCGAAAGTCCGCGGCTGCCGAAGGTGCCGACGCCGTATTGCACGATCGCGGTGTCGCCGTGCACGACGGCCACGTCGTCGATATCGATGCCGAAGGCGTCGGCCGCCATCTGCGCGAATGTCGTTTCCTGGCCCTGGCCATGTGGCGAGATGCCGGTGAGGACGGTCACGCGGCTGTCGGGCTCCATCCGCACCGTCGCGCTTTCCCATCCGGGAACTTTCGGCGGCAGCATCACCGACGGTCCGATACCGCAGATTTCGACGTACGAGGCGACGCCGATACCGACGTAGCGGCCATGCTTGAGCGCTTCGGCCTGTTCGGCGCGTATCTTGGGATAATCGACGATTTCGAGCGCCTTGTTGAGGGCGGTGTTGTAGTCGCCGGAATCATAGACGAGGCCGGCGCAGGTCGCGTAGGGAAATGCGTCCTTGGGGATGAAGTTCCGGCGGCGCACTTCGACCGGATCAAGCCCGAGCTCAAGCGCCACCATGTCCATCGTGCGCTCGGCGATATAAGCCGCCTCGGGCCGCCCCGCGCCGCGATAGGCGTCGGTCGCCATCTTGTTGGTGAAGACCATCACCTGCTCGAACGACGTCGCCGGTATTTTGTAGCATCCGGTCATCATCAGGCCGGAGAAACCGGGAATCGCGGGCGTCAGCAATTGCAGATAGGCGCCCATGTCGCAGATGAATTTCGCCTTGATGCCGAGCACCGTGCCGTCGTTTTTGACCGGCACTTCGAGATAGGTAATCTGGTCGCGGCCGTGAGTGGTGGTCGCGAGGTTTTCGCGCCGCCGCTCGATCCATTTGACCGGCTTGCCCAGCATCCGCGAGAGATATCCGACCAGCGCTTCCTCGCGATAAAAATTGAGCTTGGCGCCGAAGCCGCCGCCGACTTCCGGCGCGATTACGCGCACCCGGTTTTCGGGCAGTCCAAGCACCGCCGCCAGCGCCGAACGCAGCAGATGCGGAATTTGCGTTGAAGTCCAGACCGTCAGATGGCCCGACGCCTGATGCCAGTCGGCGAGCACGCCCCGCGGCTCCATCGGCACGGGCGCGAGCCGCTGATTGACGATGCGGAACTTGATCACCTTGTCGGCCTTGGCGATCGCTTCGTCCACGGCCGGATTCGGCACGAGCGCGCGCGTGACAAGGTTGTTGCCGAACTCCTCGTGCAGAATCGGCGCACCGTCCGCGAGCGCCTTTTCCGGATCGCTCACGGCGTCGAGCGGATCGTAATCGACCTCGATCAGATTGGCCGCGTCCTGCGCCTTGTAGGCGTCGCTCGCGACCACGACGGCCACCGACTCGCCGACGAAGCGCACCTTGCCCTGCGCGAGCAGCGGATGGAACGGGATATGTTCGGCGGGCGCGACGCACGGGATGCCGCCGACTTTGTCTTTGAGGTCGGCGCCGGTCAGCACGGCGGCCACGCCGGGCGCCGAACGGGCGGCCGCGACGTCGATCGAATTTATCCGGGCATGGGGGTATGGGCTACGCAACACCACCGCGGCCAGCGTGCCCGGCAGCCGCACGTCATCGACGTAGGTCGCCGTTCCTGAAATCAGGCGCGGGTCTTCGCGCCGTTTGATTCGTTCGCCGACGAATTTCGGTACGACCGCCATTCTGGTTCTCCCTCAATCGGCGGGCGGCTCAGCGCCCGGCCGCGGCGCGCATCTTCTCCGCCGCATATTGAACCGCCTTGATAATGTGCTGATAGCCGGTGCATCGGCACAGATTGCCTTCGAGCGCGTGGCGGATTTCGTCCTCGCTCGGATTCGTCGTGCGGCTCAGCAAATCGACCGCGGCCATCATCATGCCGGGCGTGCAATAGCCGCACTGCAGGCCGTGCTCTTCCCAAAAACCATCCTGAATCGGATGGAACTTGCCGTCTTTGGCAAGGCCCTCGACGGTCGTGACGCTGGCGCCGTCGGCCTGGGCGGCGAGCACCGTGCATGACTTGACGGCCTTGCCGTCGAGCAGGACGGTGCAGGCCCCGCATAGCGTGCTTTCGCATCCGACGTGCGTGCCGGTCAGGCCGGCGACGTCGCGCAGGTAATGGACCAGCAGCAGGCGCGGCTCGACCTCGTCGCTGCGGGCCTGTCCGTTGACTGTAAGGTTGACGCGCATAGGTTTCGCTCCCATCCGAAAGGGATGATTTAGCAAATCGCATCGCCGCCCGCTAACAGGAAAAATTGCCCTTCCTTCGCCATGCGAACCTTTCGCGCGGGTACGGCCAAAGAAATATGATGATCATGAGGTGGCTTGTTGGACACTGTAAGCGCGACCCGCCGGAGCCAAATCATGGCGCGTGTGCGCGGCAAGAACACCGCTCCGGAAATCGCGATACGACGGCTCGTTCATGCGATGGGCTTTCGGTACAGGCTTCATCGTGCCGATATTCCCGGAACCCCGGATCTAGCCTTCATTAACGCCCGAAAGGTCATTTTTGTGCACGGATGTTTTTGGCATCGCCACCCGGGTTGCCCGAATACGCGCACGCCAAAATCCAATGTCAGGTTTTGGCGGGCGAAGCTTGCGGGGAATCGACGACGTGATCGGGCAAATTTGCGCAGACTTGCGGCTTCTGGTAGGTCGAGTCTTCTGCTCCATCTGGCGCGGCCATGGCGCACCGTCCGCGATGCGCTCGCCGATTTACCCATGCCATCGTCGGAGGAGCCGCGGATTGCCAATCACAGGTTTCAGCCTGGCGCCCGCCCGTACCCTGGTCACACCGGCAGCGCGCTCGATTGGCCGGCCAAGACCCTGAAGGCGGGAGTACATGGGGTTCCTGGCGGCGAAAATATGGTGGTGATGGAGGACGGATCGGTTCGCTATTTTTCGGTGCGTGAGGCCGCACGACTGCGGACTTTTCCGGATGACTATCAGCCTGTTGATAAGCTACTTGAATGCTCAGTTGCCGATTTCGAGACGCCAATGAAATCAATGATTTTGTGATCGTACACGCGAGAGATTTGGCAAATAATTGGCTTTCGTAAACACCCTACTAGATCTCGGCGATGACTGGACCGTTTACTACGGTGAGTTCTGGATGGAGCTATAAGTGCTAAAGTAAGCTAGCGGTGGTGTTCATTCAAAAGCTCAAGGATGGAACACAACGGCTGCAGGGTAAATGGCTGACGATACGAAGATCGGGACGCATTGGCGGAACGATGAACTCGATGCGATCGTCGCCGACTACTTCGCCATGCTCGAAGCCGACCTTTCCGGACGGCCATACGTCAAATCCAGGCATAGTAAGGCTCTTATGGCGCGGATTGGCCGCACGCACCGCTCCGTCGAATTCAAGCACCAGAACATCTCGGCTGTATTGGATGAACTGGGCATGCCTTGGATTCCAGGATATATGCCCAAGAGGAACTATCAGAACGCCATCTTTGACGCGATAGACCGTTACCTCACCAAGCATTCGGCCATTCTTCAGGCTGTTCCGCCTTCGCCACCGATCCCGGCCTTGCCCACCGAAATCTTTGTCGCGCAGCCCGCTCTTGCAGCGGCCGATGAGCGAATTCCGGAGCCGTTGCGCCGCCTTGTCCGTAAATTCGATCCCGTGGCAAGAGACTATCGGAACCGTTCTCTTGGCAAGGCAGGAGAAGCGTTTGTCGTCAATCTTGAGAGGCGCCAACTCACTGGAGCTGGTCGCGAGGACCTAGCTCGGAAGGTCCGATGGGTTGCCGACGAAGACGGAGATGGGGCGGGCTATGATGTTCTGTCGTTTGACGTGACCGGTCGCGAGCGATTGCTGGAGGTAAAAACCACGAATGGGTCTGCACGGACGCCATTCTTCGTGACTCGCAACGAGCGCGCCTTAGCGACGGAGCGTCCTGAGGACTGGCGCATCTATCGGGTGCATCTGTTCGCGAAAGGCCCTCGCATTTTCACCATCGCGCCGCCCCTGGAGAAAGCGGTCAATCTCCAGCCGGACACGTGGCGCGCGTCCTTTTGACGTTTTGCGTTGCCGTTCATCCTAAGGTGGTGTCTGTCAATTGGTAGAAAAGCAGTGGCATCCGAGATCCGCGAGAGTTGCGCAGTTGAATTATCAAGTTGCTACTAGGCAGCCT
>JAJZAI010000057.1 GCA_021799495.1 Deltaproteobacteria bacterium | reverse complement strand
GCGAAGGCAGCCGAACCGCAACTCTGAACCCGCCGCCGCCGCACCGCCGAGAACTATGAAACTGAGTAATCAAACGCTTTCGTCAACAGCCTGCTAGCGGCTATATTAGTTCCGCTTTTCCGCCGGCGCGGAAAAATGCCGGAATTGGCTTTCCGGCATGCGCCCGATCAGGCGGCGGCGCGCCGGTTTTCCTGATTTCATATTGCATCGCGGAATACATCGCATTGTGCATTGGCCCGCCGCGCTTGCTGGAAAAGTTCAAGTATTACGGGCGTTCGGAACGAGGGCATGAAACCTGCTCAATCCGCAAATCATGCTTGATTTGATTTTCATCGCCGCCACGTGCGCGTTTTTCGCCCTCGCGCTCTGGTACGTCAGGGGATGCGAAAAATTATGAGCGGACTGGAACTGGTTTTCGGCGCCGCAATAGCGGTTGGACTGACCATTTATCTGGTTTACGCGATGCTGCGGCCGGAGAAATTCTAGGAGACGCGCTTGCTCGCCAACGCCATCATCCAAATCGGACTTTTCCTGCTGCTCGTCACCGCGATCAGCGTACCGCTCGGCCATTACATGGCGCGGGTATTCGCGGGCGAGAAAACCTTTCTCGATCCGCTGTTGAAGCCGGTCGAGCGCCTGATTTACCGGCTCGGCGGCGTGCATCCCGAAAACGAACAGACCTGGGTCGAATACGCCGTCTCGATGCTGCTGTTCAGCGCGGCCGGGATGCTGCTGCTTTACGGACTCGAACGATTGCAGGGCTGGCTGCCGCTGAATCCGCAGGCGCTCGGCGCGGTCGCGCCCGATCTCGCGTTCAACACCGCCGCCAGCTTCACGACCAACACCAACTGGCAGGCCTACGGCGGCGAAACGACGATGTCGTACCTGACCCAGATGGCGGGACTGGCGTTCCACAATTTCGTTTCGGCCGCCGCAGGAATCGCCATCGCAATTGCCGTAGTCCGCGGTTTCATCCGCCGCAATTCCAAAACCATCGGCAACTTCTGGTTCGATCTCACCCGCGCGACGCTGTGGGTATTGCTGCCGATATGCGTCGTGATGGCTTTGGCGCTGGTATGGCAGGGCGTGCCGGATAATTTTGCGCCGTACGTGCGCGCGAAAACCGTCGCGGGCGCGGTGCAGACGATTGCCGAAGGTCCGGTCGCCTCGCAGGAAATAATCAAGGAGCTTGGCACCAACGGCGGCGGCTTCTTCAACGCCAACTCGGCCCATCCCTACGAGAATCCCACGCCGCTTTCGAACCTGATCGAGATGCTCGCGATATTCGCGATCGGCGCCAGCCTGACCCATACCTTCGGCAAGATGGTCGGCGACAGCCGGCAGGGTTGGGTTTTGTACGGCGTGATGGCGATTCTGTTCCTGACGGGCGTCGCCGTCTGCACTTGGAGCGAACAACGCGGCAATCCGATGCTCGCGCGCGCCGGCGTCAACGAGATCGCCTCCGCCTCGCAAAGCGGCGGCAACATGGAGGGTAAGGAAGTCCGTTTCGGCATTGTCGATTCCGCCCTGTTTGCCACCGTCACCACCGACACTTCGTGCGGCGCGGTCAACTCGATGCATGACAGCTACACGCCGCTCGGCGGATTTATCCCGCTGCTCAACATGCAAATCGGCGAAATCATCTTTGGCGGCGTCGGTTCCGGATTGTACGGGATGCTGGTGATGGCGGTGCTGGCCGTGTTCATCGCCGGCCTGATGGTCGGCCGGACGCCCGAGTACCTCGGCAAGAAAATCGAAGGGCGCGAGATGAAGCTCGCGATGCTCTTCATCCTGATTTTTCCGCTCGTGATCCTGATTCCCGCGGGTCTCGCGGTGGTGCTGCCGGCCGGTCTGGCCGGCATCTCGAATCCCGGTCCGCACGGCTTTTCGCAGATTCTATACGCCTACACCGAAGCGTCGGCTAACAACGGCTCGGCCTTCGCCGGCCTCAACGCCAACACGGGCTTTTACAATGTGACGCTCGCGCTGGTGATGCTCTGCGGACGTTTTCTGATGAAGGTTCCGGTGCTGGCGCTGGCGGGCTCGCTCGCGGCGAAAAGATCCGTCCCGGAAAGCGCGGGCACCTTTCCGACCAACGGCGCGACTTTCGTCATCCTCTTGATCGGCGTGATTTTGATTGTCGCGGCGTTGACCTTTTTCCCCGCCGACGCGCTTGGCCCGATCGTCGAGCAGCTCGCGATGCGCCACAGCCATCTGTACTGAACCGCGCGGCCGGTATTACTCAGTTGAATATTCATCCAGTCAATTGACATACGGAATTGCATACAATGGCTGAACGCAAAGCGACTCCGCTCTGGGAAGGAAAGATCGTGCGCGCCGCCGCGCTCGATTCGCTCCGCAAATTCGATCCGCGCATCCAGGCGAAGAACCCGGTGATGTTCGTGGTCGAGGTCACCGCCTTCGCCGTCACGCTGATAATTCTTCGCGACCTCGCCGCCGGCGCCCATCGCCAGCTTGGTTTCGAGCTTCAAATCGCGCTCTGGCTCTGGTTCACCGTCGGCTTCGCCAACTTCGCCGAAGCGATGGCCGAAGGGCGCGGCAAGGCGCAGGCCGACAATTTGCGCAAAACCCGCACCGAAACCATGGCGAAGCGCATCGGCAACGGCGGCGCGATCGCGATGGTCGCGGCGACGCAGTTGCGTAAGGGCGATGTCGTGATGGTCGAAGCGGGCGACGTCATACCCGGCGACGGCGAAGTGATCGAGGGCGTCGCCGCCGTCAATGAGGCGGCCATCACCGGCGAATCGGCCCCCGTTATCCGCGAAAGCGGCGGCGACCGCAGCGCCGTCACCGGCGGCACCACGGTAATCTCCGACTGGATCAAAGTGCGCATCACCGCCAACCCCGGCGAAACTTTTCTCGACCGCATGATCAGCCTCGTCGAGGGCGCGCAGCGCCAAAAAACGCCGAACGAAATCGCGCTCAGCATCCTGCTCGCCGGACTCACGATCATCTTCATGATGGTCTGCGTCTCGCTCTATCCGTTCGCGCTCTATGGCGGAACGATTTTGACGCTGCCGGTGCTGGTCGCCCTGCTCGTATGCCTGATTCCGACGACGATCGGCGGCTTGCTCTCCGCGATCGGAATCGCCGGCATGGATCGCCTCGTGCAGCACAACGTGCTCGCGATGTCCGGCCGCGCGGTCGAGGCCGCGGGCGACGTCGATACGCTGCTGCTCGACAAAACCGGCACCATCACGCTCGGCAATCGGATGGCCGAGGAATTTCTGCCCGTCGCCGGCGTGCTGCCGCAGGAACTGGCCGAGGCGGCCCAGCTTGCTTCGCTGGCTGACGAAACTCCCGAAGGCCGTTCGATCGTGGTGCTGGCGAAACGCGCCTACGGACTCCGCGGGCGGGAGCTTGGCGGCGACGGAGCGGAATTCATTCCGTTTTCGGCGCAGACCCGGATGAGCGGCGTGGACCTGCACGGCCATCGGATTCGCAAAGGCGCGACCGACGCGGTGATCAAATTCGTCGAGGAGCACGGCGGCCACGCTCCCGCCGACCTCAACGCGATGGTCGAGAAAATCGCGCGCTCGGGCGGCACTCCACTGGTCGTCGCGGACAACGCGCGGATGCTCGGCGTGATTCATCTGAAAGACGTCGTCAAGGAAGGCATCCGCGAGCGCTTCGAGCGGTTGCGCGCGATGGGCCTGCGCACGGTGATGATCACCGGCGACAATCCGCTCACGGCGGCGGCGATCGCCAAAGAATCCGGCGTTGACGATTTCCTCGCCGAAGCGACCCCCGAGACCAAGCTGCGCCTGATTCGCGAGGAACAGGCGCAGGGCAAGCTGGTCGCGATGATCGGCGACGGCACCAACGACGCGCCCGCGCTGGCGCAGGCCGACGTCGGTATCGCGATGAACGCCGGCACCCAGGCGGCGCGCGAAGCTGGCAACATGGTGGACCTCGATTCGAATCCGACCAAGGTGATGGAGGTGGTCGAAATCGGCAAGCAGTTGCTGATCACCCGGGGCGCGCTCACCACGTTTTCGATCGCCAACGACGTCGCGAAATATTTCGCGATCATTCCGGCGATGTTCGTAATCGGCTATCCCGATTTGCAGGCGCTCAACATCATGCATCTGGCGACGCCGGAAAGCGCGATTCTCTCGGCCGTCATTTTCAACGCGCTCATCATCATAGCGCTGATTCCGCTGGCGCTGCGCGGCGTCGCCTACCGGCCCCTCGGCGCCGCCGCGATCCTGACGCGCAACCTGCTCATTTACGGGCTGGGCGGCGTGATTGTCCCGTTCATCGGCATCAAGGCGATCGACCTGATCGTCTCGGCGCTGCATCTCGCCTGACCCGCGGAGAAGATCGAAATGCGTATCTGGACCGCCATCCGAATGACTATCGTGCTGACCGTGCTGACCGGAATCGTTTATCCGCTTGCGATCGCCGCCGCGGCGCACGCGCTTTTTCCCTGGCAGGCCGAAGGCAGCCTTGTGACGAGCGGAGGGACGGTCGTCGGCTCGGCGCTGATTGGCCAGAATTTTTCCGCTCCCCGCTATTTCAGCGGCCGGCCCTCGGCCGCAGGAGACAAGGGCTATGACGCGGCGAACTCCGGCGGCTCAAATCTCGGCCCTACCAATAAGTCGCTAATCACGGCCGTCGCGGCGCGCGTGCATGAAGTGCGCGAAAGCAATCCCGGAACGGTCAGCGTGCCGGTCGATTTGGTCACGGCCTCGGGCAGCGGCCTCGATCCCGAAATCAGCATCGCCGCCGCCGACCTGCAGATACCCAGGGTTGCCAAGGCGCGCGGGCTTGACGAAGATACGGTCAGGAAGCTGGTTCGCGCCAACACCGAACGGCGCTCCCTGGGCCTGTTCGGCGAACCCGGCGTGAACGTGCTGATGCTGAACCTCGCGCTTGATCGGCTGCGCTCCGGCGATCGGCCGGCCGGCTCGTGAATGGACCAGGACAAGCGTCCGGAACCCGAAGCCTTTCTCGACCTCGCGCCGCATTCCCAGCGCGGGCTGCTGAAAATTTATCTGGGCGCCGCCGCAGGCGTCGGCAAGACCTGCCGGATGCTCGAAGAGGCGCATCAGATGCGCCAGCGCGGCGTTGACGTGGTGGTCGGCTTCATCGAAACGCATGGCCGCGCCGAAACCGCCGACCGCGCCATCGGACTTGAAATCGTTCCGCGCCGGCGGCTCGATTACCGCGGCGTGACGATCGAAGAAATGGACCTCGACGCGATTCTCGCGCGCAAGCCCGAATGGACGATCGTCGACGAATTGCCGCATACCAACGCGGCCGGTTCTCGCCACGAAAAGCGCTGGCAGGACGTCGAAGAGCTGCTCGCCGCCGGAATCAACGTCATCACCGCGATGAATATCCAGCACCTCGAGAGCCTCAACGCGGTCGTCCGGCGCATCACCGGCGTCGAGGTGCGCGAGACCGTGCCCGATTCCGTGCTGACGCGCGCGGACCAGGTCGTCAACGTCGATTTGAGCATCGAGGGACTCCGCGAACGGCTGCGCGAGGGCAAAATCTATCCGGCGGATCACGTCGAGCAGGCGCTCAAGAATTTCTTCAAGCCGAGCAATTTGACGTCGTTGCGCGAACTGGCGCTGCGCGAGATCGCGCGCGGACTCAACCGCCGGCGTGAAGACCTGGAGACGCTCCGCCGCGAGGGCGGACGGCGGACCCTGGTCGCCGATCGCTTGATGGTCGGGCTGTCGTCGAACCCGCGCGACAGCGCCTCGCTCTTGCGCAAAGCCTCGCGTATCGCGGGCCAGCTCAACGCGGACTGGTACGCCGTGCACGTCGAGACGCCGGCGGAATCGGTCGCGCGGATCGATACGCGCAACTTCGTCAAGCTGCTCGACAACATCAACCTCGCGGGCGACCTCGGCGCGGAGACCGTGTGGCTCAAATCCGACGACGTGGTGCGCGCGATGGTCGAATTCGCGCGCGAGCACGGCGTCACCAAGATCATCGTCGGCCGCACCAGCCAGCCGTTCTGGCGGCGGATGCTCGGCCGGACCGTGCCGCTCCGGCTGGTCGCCGCCGCGCCCGACCTCGATGTCGAAATCGCCGCGGCCGCCGCGCCCGAGGAAGAACCATGAACCGTCCGACGCTCCGCAACAGCATCCGCAACGGTTCGCTCGCGATGCTGGTGATGGTCGTGCTGCTCGGCCTCTATACGCTGCCGCACGTTTACCGCCTCGGCGGCGCGATTCGCGAAACGCTTTATCGCAACTACATCAGCATCGACGCCGCCCAGCACATGCACGCCGCGCTGCGCGACTTGCAGGTGGCGGAACTGGAAAACCGCGCCGCGGCCGCGCTGCCGGCCGACCGATCGGCGTTTTTCCATTGGCTCGATATCGAGGATCACGATTACACGGAAGTCGGCGAGCCCGCGCTCGCCGCGGACATCCGCACGCGCGCCAACCGGCTCTTCGCCGACGTCGCCAGCGCGCCGCGGGGCGCCAGGCACGACGCCGGGTTCGCGACGCTATACGGCAGGCTCGACGATTTGATCGCGATGAACAAATCGGCGATGTTCCGCGCGGACAGCCGCGCCAGCCGGCTGGGCGGCCGGCTCGCCTACGAATTCGCCATCGGACTCTGCCTGTTGCTGACGTTCGGCGCCGCGCTGTCGTGGTGGCTCGGATGGACCCTTGCGCATCCGCTCACCGACCTCGCCGAACGTTTGCGCGGCGTCAGCCAGCGCCGGGCGCATCTGCGGCTCGGCCCGCAGAAGCTCGCCGAACTTGACGCCGTCGCCCGCGAATTCAACGAGATGGCCGAGCGCCTTGAGCAATACGACCAGCTCAACGTCGAGCGCCTGCTGTTCGAGAAGAGCAAGACCGAGGCGATTATCGAAAGCCTCGACGACGGCGTCGTGCTGATCGATCGCGACGGCGTCGTGATCCATATCAACCAGACCGCCGCGATCATCCTCGGCATCGATCAGGGCGACGCGCTCGGCATCCCCTTCGACGACCTTTCGAGCAACCATCCGCACTACCTGCGCGTCCGCGACGCGCTGCGGATGTTCAAAAAGGGCGCGAACGGCGAGCGGGTCGAGGTGACGCTGCACATGCGCGGCCGCGATCATTCGTTCGTGGTCAAGCCGATTCCGCTGCGCCACGGCGGCGCGGCCGCGCTCGGCACGATTCTGCTGCTGCAGGACGTGACCTACCTGCGCGATCAGGATCGCGCGCGCGCCAACCTGGTCGCCACGCTCTCGCACGAATTGCGCACGCCGCTGACCTCGCTCGCGCTTTCCGCCGAATTGCTGGGCCGCGACGACGCCGCGCTCGCGCCGCGCCAGCGCGAACTGCTGCGCGCGATTCTCGAAGAGTGCGCGCGCATGAAGCTGCTCAGCGACAACCTGCTGAACCTCGCCCGCGGCGATACCGGCGCGATCGCGCTCGAACGGGAGCCGCTTGACCTCGCGCGCATAGTCGAGCAGGTCGCCGAACGCTTCAATATCCAGGCAAGCGAGAAGGGCGTAAGCTTGACCAGGCGGATCGAGGCGCCGCCGATGCTCGAGGGCGATCCGGTCAAGCTTTCATGGGTGGTGAGCAACCTTGTCGGCAATGCCCTGCGCTACACGCCGCCGGGCGGCAAAATTGAAATCGCGCTGCGCCGGAGCAACGGCGTGGCCCTGATTGAAGTAGCCGACACGGGGCCCGGCATCCCGCCCGCGATTCGCAACTATATCTTTGAAAAATTCGCGCAGTTCGGCGCCAACGGGGCGGAAAAAGGCGCCGCCGGCCTCGGCCTCGCGATCGCCAAGGATATCGTGCAGGCCCACAGCGGCCGCATCTTCGTCGAATCTCCGGAGGGCGGCGGCAGCCGTTTTATCGTCGAGCTGCCGTTGCCGGCGCACGCCTGATGGCAAGCATCGTAATCGTCGACGACGAAAAAAATATCCGCCGCAACCTCGCCGTCTTCTTCGAGTCTCTCGGCCACCGGGTGCGCGCCGCCGCGGGCGGAGCCGAAGCGATCGCCGCGCTCGGCGACGAACCCGCGGATCTGGTTCTGACCGACGTGCGGATGGCCGAGATGGACGGACTGCGGCTGCTCGAAGAGATCAAGCGCCGCGACCCGGCCACGGTCGTCGTCCTGATGACCGCTTTCGCCACGGTTGAAAACGCGGTGGCGGCGATGAAGGCCGGCGCCCAGGATTACGTCACCAAGCCGTTCACGCTCGACGAAATTCGCCGCACTCTCGAGCGCGCGCTCGAACTGCGCGGCCTGCGCGTCGAAAACCGCGAATTGCGCAGCGCCGTCGAACAGGCGCCAATGCTCGAGACGGAAAGCGCCGCGATGCGCCGGCTGCTCGACACCGCCCGCCAGGCCGCCGCGAGCGACGCCACCATCCTGCTCACCGGCGAAAGCGGCGCGGGCAAGAATGTGCTCGCCCGCCAGATCCATCAATTGAGCCCGCGCCGCGACCATCCTTTCATCACCGTCAACTGCACCACGCTCTCCGAGCAACTGCTCGAATCGGAACTCTTCGGCCACATGCGCGGGTCCTTCACCGGCGCGGTGAAGGACAAGCCGGGGCGGCTCGAAGCCGCGCATCAGGGTTCCGTGTTTCTCGACGAGATCGCCGACCTGACGCCCGCGCTGCAAACCAAATTCCTGCGCTTCGTGCAGGAGCTCAGCTTCGAGCGGATCGGCGGAGAACGCACCATCCAGGTCGATGCGCGCATCATCGCCGCGACCAATCGCGACCTCGACTCCGAAGTCGCGGCGCATCGCTTTCGCGAGGATCTTTTCTACCGGCTCAACGTAATCTCGCTGCGCGTGCCGCCGCTGCGCGAACGCGCCGGCGATATCGTGCCGCTCGCGCGCTGGCTGCTGCGCGCGGCCGGCCTGCGCAACCGCCGGCCCAACCTGCGTCTCGGCGCCGAAGCCGAAACCGCGCTCCGGCGCCATCGATGGCCCGGCAACATCCGTGAATTGCGCAACGCCGTCGAGCGCGCCGCGGTGCTTTGCCGCAGCGACGAAATCGCGCCCGACGATCTTCCGGACTCGATCTTTCGCGAACCGGGCGATCCGGGCGCTGCGGCGGCGGCCGGCGCCGCTCAGCGCTCGCCCAGCCTGGAAGACGTCGAGCGCGAACATATCCGCCGCGTGCTGGCCGAAACCGCGACGCTCGAGGAAGCCGCCGACGCGCTCGGCATCAATGTGACGACGTTGTGGCGCAAGCGCCGCCGCTATCGAATCGAATAACGCCGCAACCCGCGCCGCGCCGCGCCCGGCCGCCCGCGCCAGACCCGATTCGCGGAGCCACTGCGATCGGATCGGGGAATTCTGTTCGATGGAGATCGCCATGCGCTTGCGGGCGGCCGGCGCGCGTCCGGCCAGACCGCATCGATAGCATCGCGGCCGGCGTCCCGTCAGGGTTAAATTCTTCACCAGCGCGGCGCGGCGGCGCGCGGTTGATCGCGCGGCCCGCCATGATAGCGTTGATCTTTGCCGTCCGGCGTGGCTGAATTCGCCGCGCGCCGGCAAGGATTCGCCGAAGTTTCGCGCCGCCTGGATCGATGACCCACGCTCCCGCGCCTGAAGGCCGTTGACTATGGACTTGCGCGCCAAGCTCGCCGCCATTTTCCTGCTGCTGCTGGTCCTGCCCTTCGTAACCATCAGCGCCATTCAAATCGATCGCACGGCGGCGGTGATGATTGGCGATCTCGCGGATTCGGGCGACCTGCTGATCAACCAGTCATTCGAGCAGGTGCGCCGGATCCTGACCCGCGCGAGCGGCGATCCGATCGCGGCGATGCGCGCCGACCCCGCCCTCGCCACGCTGCTCGAATCTTCGCAGGCCTTTGGCAAGGGCGTCGTTTACGCGCAGATCGAAACGCTCTCCGGCGCGCCGATTATCGCGCCACAGGGCGATCCGCCGCCGGCCACCGTCGCCGCGACGCCGCCCTTCGCGGATTTGCGCGCGGCGCTCGCTTCGTGGTGGCCGCCAACCCGTTTCGAGGCGATCGCCGGGAACCATACCTACGAAATCAGCCGCGCGATCAACGTCAACGGCCAGCCGCTGGCGGTTATCCGCGTCGGCCTCTCGACCGCGCTGATCGCCGCCGAAGCGCGCCGCTCGGTCCGCGACATCCTTGCGGCGGGCGCCGCCGGAGTCGTCCTGAGCCTGCTTGGCGCGATGGCCGCAGGCGGCCTGATGATGCGGCCGCTCGCCGACCTTGCGACCCGCGTCGAGCGCATCGCCGAAGGCGCCGACGCCGAAGCGCTCCCGGTCGAGTCCGGCGATGAACTCGGCACGCTCGCGGCAAAGTTCAACGAACTCTCGCGACGCATCAAGGCGACGCGCGCGCAATGGGAGACCGAACGCGGCCAGTTCATCAACATTTTTCGTTCGATCAACGACGCCGTAATCCTGCTCGACGCCGGCGGCTCGGTGCTCTTCGTGAATCCCGAAGCGCAGGAGCGTCTTGGACTTCCAGCCGGCGGCGGCGCCGAAGGCAAACCCCTGCCGCTGCTCCTCGGCCGCGACCATCCGCTCTCCCGCCTGATCGAAACCGCCTACGCGACCGGCACGGAGATGCGCGACGTCGCGCTCGATCTCGGTCCCGACGGCCAACCGAGCCGCTTGCTCGTCTCGATTTCCTCGCTCGGACAGAGCCCGGAGCCCGCCGGGCTGCTGATCGTCGCGCGCGATCTTGAATCGATGCGCGAACTGGAAAACGTGGTCGATTATTCGGGGCGGCTGGTGCGGCTGGGCGGATTGATCTCCGGCGTCGCCCATCAGATCCGCAATCCGCTGAACGCGATGAACCTGCAGCTCGAACTGCTCAGCCAGGACGCCGGGCGGGGTGCGCCGCTCGACCAGCGGCTCGGCGCGGTGCGGCGGGAGATCGATCGGCTTTCGCGCGCCATCGACGCATTGATGCGGTTCATGCGGCCGGAGGAGCTGAAACTCGCGCCGGTCGCGATTAACGAACTGATTGGCGAGGCCGCCGGCCAGGTGACGCCATCCGGCATCCGGATCGAGCCGAACTTCGACCGCGCGCTGCCCGTTGTGAACGCCGATCGCGCGCTGCTCGGCGAAGCGCTGCGCAACGTGATTTCCAACGCTTGCGACGCGATGGCGCCGCAGGGCGGCACGCTCCGGCTGGCGACCGCGCTGGCGCCCGGCGGCTTCGTCGAAATCCGCATCGCCGACACCGGCGGCGGAATCGAACCGGAGAATCTCGAACGCATTTTCAATCTCTATTTCACGACCAAACAAAACGGCAACGGACTCGGCCTGCCGCTCGCGCTCCGCGCCGTCGATCTTCATCATGGTACGATGGACATCCAGTCCGAACCCGGCGCCGGCACGACCGTGATTATCCGGATTCCGGCGGGCCGGCGAACCGACGCCGCGATCGCGCCGCCGGCGCGCGCCGGATGATTCCCCGATGAAGCTGCGTGGAGTCGTTTTTCGCGCGGCGGCCTTCGCGGCCGCGGCCGCTTGCGCCGGATGCGCCCAGCTCGGCATCCGCAACCCGTTCGCGGCGCCGCTGCCGCAGGCGCGGCCCGCTTACCACGCCGAGCGTCCGGCGTCCGCGACCGGAGAAGCGCCGCCGGCTCCGGTCCGCACCGGGCGCAAGCGAGAGGGCGGCTACCGCACGACCCGTTCCGCGCAACCCGCGCCCGAAGCCGCGAAGACGGCCGCGCCGGCGTCCGCCCCGACCATCACGCTCGGCGACGACGACCGCGATCGCGCCAACGCCCAGCACATGATCGATAACGCCGGCGCGCGGCTGGCGCGGATCGACCGCTCGAAATTAAGCGCCGACGACGCCTCCAGCTACAATCAGGCGAGCGGTTTCGTCACCGCCGCCCGCGCCGCGATGGATCAGCGCGACTATCTGGCCGCGTCGAGCCTTGCGCGCAAGGCGTGGACGATCAGCCAGCAACTCGCCGTGCGCGCCGCCGGCCCGTAATTTCTCCACACTCTCGATTTTGCGAAAGAAAAGGCGTCCGGGTCATGCCAACTCCGGCCTCCAACCGCCGCGAATTTCGCGGCGCCCGGCCGGCGTCCGACCACGAGACGCCACGCTGGCTGATGGTCCGCCGAGGGAGAGGCTACGCCCCGCCACGTGGGGGGGGGGGTTACGCGACGGGCGCGCTCCTCATCCATCGGCGAACAAACTCCGAATCTTGATTAGTCCGGCGGTTCGGCTGGATTCCTATTCCTCCTCCGGTACAACGGCGCGGCTCGCCAGCGATCTTCCGGCGCCGGGACTCAAGGTCTTGACGATCACCCTGCGCTCGCGGCGCCGCGGGCCGCTAGCGCGCGCCGGCAGGTTGAGAATTTCACCGGCAAAAATCAACTTCCCGTCGCCCAACCGCGGATTGGCCGCCACCAACCGATCGACCTGATCTTCCGATCCCAGATAGCGGGCGGCGATTCCGGACAGCGTATCGCCCGCGCGCACGCGCACCTGACGCGGACCCAGGGGAATCGTATCGAGCGCGCCGGCCGCACCCGTCCGAGCGCTCGCCGATGGCGCCGCGGACGCCGGCGCGCGTCCAGTGGATGGCGCATCGGCCCGCGGCATCAAGATCGAGCCGGCCGCCGGACTCTCGGTCACGGCCTCGCCGATCATTCCACCCGCATCGATACTGACCGGCTTCTGCCACAGCGGCGGCGAACCCTGCCACAAGTAGGCCGCAACCAGGCCAAAACACGCCATCGCGGCCATCGCGGCGACCGGCCGAATCGAACCGGCGCGCAGGCTCATCAAGCATCTCGACGCCAGCCGCTCGCGCCATCGCGGCGCGCCGGCCGTGCGATCCTGCGCGAATCCGCACGCTGCCGCCGCGCCGCGCGCGGCCGCGGCCGATACTCGCAGCTCGTTCGCTCTCCATGCCGCGAACATCGCGTTATGGCAAAGCAGATTAATGCGGCGCGGATTGCCCGCGGCGCACCCGATTAGATCTTCCAACGCGCCCGGCGCGAAAACGCCGGCGATCGTTCCGCCGCAGGCGGAGAGCCGCTGCGCGACATAGGCGATCGCTTCATCGCGATCGAGCGCGTCCAGCGCGATCCGGATTCCGATCCGTTCGTTGATCTGACGCAGTTCGGGCGCGGCGAGCAGCTCCCTCAGCGCCGGCTGCCCGGCCAGCAGAAAGTGCAGGCGCGCGCTTTCGCCGTCGGCACGGGCCGCGAACAGGCGCAAATCCTCAAGCGTGGCGGCGGCCAGACTCTGCGCATCGTCGATAATGATCGCCACGCGATCGCCGGCGGAAAGATTTTTCATGAAAGCGGCGAACGCCTCGCACATCTCGATCGCCGACGGTCCGCTCGCGACGCCCAATTGGTTCAGGATATCGCGCGCGATTCCCTCGAATCCGAGGCGCGGATTGGTCACATACGCGACCCGCGCACGGCCCTCGCCGCGCGCGATCAACGCGACCAGCAGCGTGGTCTTGCCGGCGCCGGTCTCGCCGGTCATCAGCGAGAACCCGCTCGGCTCTTCCGCAAGACTCCATTCCAGCGCCGCCAACGCCTCGCGATGCGCCCGGCTCATGAACAGCATCCGCGCGGTCGGCGTAAACTGGAATGGCGCGCCTGTCAGCCCAAAATGGCGATAGTACATGACGCTTGCGCCCACCGTCCGTTCGCATGGCGGATTCATCGCAATTGCGCTTCCCCCTCTTTCACAATCACAATCCGGCAATCCGCCTCGAACTTCCGTTCGCAAACGCGAAGCATCTCCCGTGCCATCGTTATCGATGCGCCATAACCGCTTGATTTTTCGGAGATAAATTGAACTAAGAGGAAATTCGGCGAATCGTGAGAGCTGATCCGCTGTCGGCAACAATTACCAATTTACAATCGCTCCAACGGCATTTCTTACCGACACATCGCGCGGGATAACTCTAAGTATCCGTCTCCCGATGTCAAAACTGGTCGATTGTTGGCTCCATGACTAATCGGTAATATCAAACAGATGTCCAGAAATGCGTGATATTGCACATTTGCCGCATTTGCCGGTTTCTGATGCGCGGCGCCGCCGCCATCCTGGGGAAGCGCCCTTGCTGAATCAGCCACGGAAGCATTCGATCGCTCAACGCCGTCCGGCAATTTCTGGCGGTTCAGGGAAATGTCTCGTCATGCTTGCGGCGATGGCGCTGGCGTTGGCCGGCGCGGTCGCGCCCGCGCTGGCGCAATCGGCGATCCGCCTTTCCGGCAATCATCCGCCGCGCCTCGACCGTTACGCTTACGCGGGACTTGCCGATACGGCCCGTCCGCTGACGATGGCCATGACGCTGAAGCTCCGCAATCGCGGCGCGCTCGACCAACTTCTCGCCGAGCAGCAGGATCCGTCGTCGCCGAATTACCATCGATGGCTCACGCCGAACCAGTTCGCGGCGCAATTCGGACCCACCGCGGCGGATTTGCAAACGGCCGAAGATTGGCTGGCGGCGCAGGGATTCACGATTACCGCGGCGAACCTCGCACGGCGCACGATCGCGTTCACCGGCACGGTCGGACAGGCATCGCAGGCGTTCAACGTCTCGATTCTGAAATTCCTCGGCGGCGATCTTTACGGCAACGCCGACGATCCCGAATTGCCGCCACGGATCGCCGCGGTGGCGGAATCGATTCAGGGTCTCGACAACCTGCACGGCGAGTCGCCGATGATGAACCAGTCGGCGTTGCGCCGCTTCGCTGTTCCATCGGACAAATCCGGAGCCAAACCGATGCAACTGGCGGAGAATACCGACGACGCGCCGCCGCCCGTGACGATTTTGTCGTCGCAGCAGGCGCCGGATTATTTTGTCAAAGGACTTGGCAATTTCGTCGGCCCGGCTGATTTTCAGGTGTTTTACAATGAAACGCCGTTGCTCAAGCTTGGCTTGAAGGGGTCGGGAACGGCGGGATGCATCGGCATCGTCGGCACCTCGGACTACGCCGCGGGACCGATCGCGGCGTTCAACCGGCGCTTTCGTCTGCCCGGCCAGCCGATAAAGAAAATTCTGGTTGACGGCAGCAGTCCCGGAATCACCGACGCCGAAGTTGAAACGCTGCTCGATCTCGAATGGGCGCATGCGGCCGCGCCCGGCTCGCCGTTGCGATACTATCTGGGAAACGCCAATACGTCGCCGGACGGCAACGACCTGTACGATGCGATTGCGGGCGCCGTCAGCGACGACGCCTGCCCGGTCATCAACATCAGCTACAATTTTTGCGGTTACTCCAATTCATTTTATAGCTCCAATCTCCACGGAATCTTCCAGCAGGCCGCGTTGCAGGGGCAGACTGTTTTCGTCGCCGCTGACGACTACGGCGCTGCGGCGACCGTCTTTAATGCGCAAATTAGTTCCTGTACGGCGGGTAATGAGCGCGGCGTCAGCGAGATGGCGGCCGATCCCAACGTCACCGCCGTCGGCGGCACCGAATTTTTCCCACCGTACAACGCGCGCGGCGCCGTCACGAACTATTCGCCCGAGCAGGTCTGGAACAACTACCCGAATGGCGCCGGCGGCGGCGGTCAGAGCGGAATTTTCCCGAAGCCGGCGTATCAGGATGACGGCACGCCCGCTGACGGCACGCGCGACCTTCCCGACGTCTCTCTGATCGCCAGCGAGTTCGATCCGGGCGCTTTGGTCTTTCTGGACAAAAGCTGCATCCCTTCTGGCGCCTGCGATGGCAAAGGAGGCTCAACGCTCATTCCTGTCGGCGGCACCAGCCTGTCGTCGCCGGCATGGGCGGGAATCGCGCGGATAATCGTGCAGGCCACCGGCGAGCGATTAGGCGCCTTCAATCCGACGCTTTACAAGTTGGCCGCGACGGGTCAGTCCGCAGCCGGCCTGCACGACATCACGAGCGGCAACAACAGTTATGGCGTCGTCGTCGGTTTCGACGCCGGCCCCGGCTACGATTTGGCCAGCGGATGGGGTACGGCGAACGCCGGCGTCTTCGTGCCGGCCTACGCCAGCCAGTTGCCGGGACCGCCGACCGTCACGGTGCGGCCGAGCGCGCTCGCGTTCAACAACGTAGTCGTCGGCCGGACCAGCCTGCCGAAGTTGGTAACGATTACAAATCCGCCGCGGCAGCCGACGTGGCTGGTGATCGGTTCGGTTACGGGCGGAGGAGACTTCAGCGTCGCGCAGAATTGCGTGGGCGCGATTATCAAGCCGGGCGGTTCATGCCGCTTCGCCGTCCGCTACGCGCCGAGCGCGCCGGGCCCATCCGCGCCGGTGACGCTGCAAATCGCCGACGACGCCGGAACCTCGCCGCAAACCGTCGCGCTGACCGGCAGCGGCCGATAGCTCTACGCCGCATCTCACACGCGATCTGTTACGGACTGCCGTAATCCAAAAACAGCCCATGGCGCGGCGGCGCGGAGATACCACGGCCGGTCAGAGCGATCGCTTGCGGACTGTTGCCGGCGTTGTCGAGAATCTGGAGCGTCGCGGCGCGCGGTCCCGGCGCCAGCGGCGCGAAGCGCACCGCGATCGCGCATCGGCGCTGCGCTCCCAGCACGGGACCGCAGCGGTTGGACGCCGCAAAATCTCCGCCGCCGCTGATTGAAATTCCCGCAACCGCCACCGGGACGCGCCGCGGATTGAACAGTACGATCGTCCGCTGGCGCGCAAGACCGCCGATCCGCGCCGCGCCGAAGGCCAACCGCCCCGGCCGATATTCAAGCATCGCCGCCGCATCCGGATCGGGAGTCGGCGTCGCCGTGGGCGTCGGGGACGGCGGCGGCGCGGGGAGCGGCGCGGACGGCGCGGTAAAATGGGCGACGAAAGCGTTGCCGCCGTTGCGGTCGAGGCATCCGGGACAGGTCGCCTGAAAGGCGTTCGCGCTGATCGGAAAATCCGCGGATGCGGCTCCGCCGGCGACGTACATCCCGCCGCTCGCGGAATCGAAAGCGATTGCGGCAGCGGCGTCGCCGACCGCGGTCGTACCGTCGAATCCGCCCGCGCCGCCAAGATAGGTCGAATAGATCAATGACGCGGCGCCCGACGCCGACGGCCGCACCACGCTGACGAAAGCGTTCGGCGCGGGCGGAGTGTTGGCGCAGGCCGTACACTTCTTTTGCGCGGCGTCAGCGGTGACGGGAAAATCGAGGGATAACGCCGCGCCCGCCAGATACAGATCTCCGTCCGGCGCGGCCGCGATCGCCGCCGCGGAATCGCCGCCCGCCGTGGAACCGGAACCGCCGAGAAAACTGGCGTAGCCGATTTGATTCGCGGCGCCAGGCGCCAGCAGCGCGACGAAACCTTCGCCGTCAGCGCATCCGCCGCCGCATTTCTTCTCGAACGCGCCGACGGTGACTGGAAAATCGCTCGAAAAGGTCGCGCCCGTCACGGCGAGTTCGCCGGAGGACGTGAGCGCTATCGCGGAAATGCCGTCGCCGCTGGTCGAACCGCCCAGGTAGGTTCCGTACGCGAGCGCACCGGCGCCTGCGGTGGTCAGCAGATGCGCAACGAATCCGGAGGCGCATCCCGCCGGATCGGCGGCGCTCGGACAGACGGTCTGGAACGCGCCCGCAGTCGTCGGAAAATCGGCGGAAGCGGTGGCTCCGGCGATCCATGCGTCGCCGGGCGCGGCGACCGCGATTCCGGTCGCGGCGTCGCCGCCGTTTTGATCGCCGCTGCCGCCGATGAAGGTCGAATAGACCATCGCGGACGCCCCCCACAGCGACGAATCGATTACGCTCAGGAAGCCGTCCGTCCGGCCCGCGGCGCATCCGGGGCACGACGGCGCGAAAGCGGCGGGCGTGACGGGAAAATCCGCGTCGGCGGTATAGCCGGCAAGATAATCGCGGCCGTTGGCGTCGAGCGCGAGCGCGGTCGCGCCGGAGTAGGCCGTCGCGCCGCCGATACAGGTCGCATAAACCAGTTGCGCGGCGCCGCTGGCGGCGGGATTCAAAATCGCGAGAAACGGTTTTTCGGTGTCGGCGCAGGATGCGCTGAGCGCGCCCGCGGTGATTGGAAAATCGGTCGAAGCGGTGACCCCGGCGAGATGGACGTAACCGCGCGCGTCGAGCGCGATCGCCGCCGCGCCGCCGCCCCATCCGGTCGTGCCGCCCAGGTAGGTCGAATAGACAAGTTGCGCCGCGCCGCCGGCGGCCGGCCGCAGTTCGCTGACGAACGCGCTCGCGAAGAAGTTGCTCGCGCCGTTCGAGCAATACCAACACGACGAATCGAGCGCGCTTGCGGTCGTTGGAAAATCGGGCGAGGCCGTCATCCCGGCGAGATAAACGTCGCCCGCCGCGTCGGCGGCGACGGCGGTCGCGACATCGCGTCCCGAACCACCGAGAAAGCTCGAATAGTCCAGTTGCGGATCGATCAACACGGACGATTTCGCATCGTGCGGGCCGAGGCGAAAGCCGATCGTCACGCCCCGCGCATCGCGCGCGAGAATCGTATAGCGCGCCGCGAGCGGCCGGCGCCGGCGGCCGGATACGGACTGCGCATAGACCGCCGGACGCATCAGGCGCAGTTTTCCGGCGTCCGTCGCGAGAACGAGATCGCCGTCGCGATCGACCCTGGCGCCGCGCGCGCCGGCCAGCTCGATCCGAATTTCGTCCGGACGCGCCTGCGGCGCCATCGCAAGATCGAATTCGAGCCGCCCCGCGGCTCCGTAATAAATCAAATCAATTCCAGGCCAGACGCCGCGTTCGACGATTCTCGCGTAGGCCGGAACGCCAAACCGCCATCGCGAGCGATCCGCGCCGAGCAAGTAATTCACGCGGCCGGCGGGCGCGCCCGAGGGTTCCAGCGCCGCCTGCGGCGCGGCGCCAAGCAGATGCAGCGCGATCATTTCGACGCGCGTCCGAGAGTTCGCGGCGGGCCGCGCGCGCCGCGCGCGTGACGACCGAATCCGCGGGGCGCGCGCGAGCATGATTCCAACGCCGCCGCGGTCGAGCGCTATCGTGTAGTTTGCGCCGTGCGCGATATAGCCGCGCACCCGGCCCGAAGGAATCACAGCGGCTTCGAAGCGAAGCGGCAAGGCCGCGGCGACAACCGCGCTGGCGGCGGGCGCGGAATGATTCGCGTCGGGATGGAGGCGCGGCGCGGAGGCGCCGGCGATCGCGAACGCCAACGCAACCGCCAGAGTGGCGAGCAGAAACCCGGCAATCGCGGTTTTTCTATGGTATGGCCGGGCGGATGCGGACACGATGACGCGAGGCTCCGAAGGAGTTTCGCGTCATAGGTTAAATCTGCCCATCAAATCTTGCAATTACTACGTATAACAAATTATCAGTCAGTTGAGGTTGAATTTGGATAATCTATCAACTGTGGTTGAACCGGGCGGCGCGCGCAGGCGCCGCGCCTTTCTGACGATCGAGCTTGCGGATGGCCGAGGCGCTATGGCGGCGTCAATCCCGCCGCCGCGAAGCATCCGCGCCACCCTTTTTGAAGGTAAAGTTGGCGATCGCAATAGACCGCGCGCGGGTAGTAGGGTCCCATGATTTTCTCCGCGCAAGCGGCGGCTTTTTTCAGCTCTTTGGCGCCGATGGCGCGGCTTCCGGAACCGCCCACGACGCATCCGCGGCGCGCCACGGCCTGCACCGATTGGGTAAATGAGTTCGCTGGTATCAGGTTGCGCAGAATCAGCAAGTTGGGTTGCGGCGCCGCGTTCCACGGCAAAAAGCTCG
>JAJZAI010000056.1 GCA_021799495.1 Deltaproteobacteria bacterium | reverse complement strand
CGCCCCCGGACTGCTCTTTCAGATCGAGACCGGCGCAAAACGCCCGCCCCGCGCCGCGGATCACGACCACTCGCGTATTCCGATCATGCGCGAGTCCGCGCAGGAAATCATGCAGTTCGTCAACCATAACGGCGCTCAACGCATTCAGCGCATGCGGCCGGTTGAGCGTCAGCCATGCGACCGCGCCTTCGCGAGTCACTTCGAGCGCTTCGTATCCCATCGTCGTCAGCCTCCATGGTCGCGCCAGTCCGGCCCGCAGATGCGCGCGACTGGACACGCACACGATAGCGGAAAGCCGCCGACCGCCCCAAGCATGATCGCGAAATCTTTGGCGATGAAGCCTGAAATCACGTCATATCGCCAACAATGGCTAAAATTCATTTCACAGTTCTAAGTAACTATCGTAAAGCTCATTTGAAATAAAAATTTCGCTAATTAGGATTATTTTTGCTCCGGTGTCGGATTATTAAACTGTTAAAATCATACACCGGCACGCTTGATTCTTGACTAAATTTGATGTGCACTGGACGCGCGCGATTGTGCTAGACTTGCGATATTAAGGAAATTCATGGCGCCAACGGCGCCGAGGCGCGGATGGCCGAGGAAAGCAGCAGTGGCCCGAAATCGATGGTGATGGCCGAAGATATATTCACCATCAAGGAATTGTCGGAGCATTTGCGCGTGCATCCGACCACGATTTACCGCCTCTTGCGGCAAGGACGTTTGCCCGGTTTTCGCGTCGGGAGCAATTGGCGGTTCAATCGCGCGGCGATTGAACAATGGGAACGGTTGCAGGCGGCCGAGTCGCCAGCGCCGATCACGCGCGGCCGGCGCAAGCGTACTCCCAATTAGCCGTGCGGGACTCCGGATCGCGCCTGAAATCGCGCGCTCGCGATCCGCGCCGGCCAGCCTTTCTTTCGGCCCTTCGATTTTCGATTCCGATCGCTCTTCGATAACGGCGGCGCCCTCCGCGCCGGCTCGATCATCCGCGCGTTTCGCGATCGCGACGCGCGAGCATTGGCGCGCGTTCTCCATTTGACATTTGGTCTCTGAAGCGAATACCTAACGGTCAAGATCGCACACTCGGAGCGTTTCCAGCAGATGCCGACCAAGTATGTCGACGTGCGTGGCGTGGCCACGTATTTTTATTACGTCGGGAAAACCACTCTTCCCGACGTCGTTCCCGACTTCACTCGCGGCGCCGCGATTATGATGCTGCACGCGGCGGGTTCCAATGGCCATGCCTGGCATTATCAGTACGACGCCCTGGGGAAATCGCACAGCCCGATCGCGCCCGATCTTCCGGGCCACGGCCGCTCCGGCGGTGTCGAAGCGCTGCATTCGATTCATGAGTACGCGGATTTCACGGTCGCGCTGATGGACGCGCTCAAGCTCGATCGCGCGGTGCTCGCCGGGCGTTCGATGGGCGGCGCGATCGCGATGGACATCGCGGTTCGCTATCCGCGTCGCGTCCGCGCGCTCGCGCTGCTCGCCACCGCCGCGAAGTTCAACATTCCCAAAGAGCGGATCGAACAGTGGCGGTCGGTCACGATGGGCCGCGCGGGCCAGCCCTTCACCAATGACGGCTACTCGCCCAAGACCATCGCCGAACATCGCGAAATTATTCAGGAAGGATGGGGCGAGCAGATCCGCACGGATCCACGCACTCGATGGGGCGACATGGTCGCTTGTTCCGAAGTCGATTTGCGCGAGGATCTGGCCTCGATCGACCGCCCGACGCTGGTGCTCGCAGGCGCCGACGATCAAATCACGACCGTCGCCGACGCCGAATTCCTCGCCAGCCGAATCAAGGGCGCGCGACTTGAAGTCGTCGCCGACGCCGCCCACAACCTGACCACCGAACGGCCCGACGCCGTCAACGCCGCGCTCGAGAAGTTTCTCGCCGGCCTGAAGTAGGGAGCGCTTCATGAGTCTCAGCCGTAAAATCGCCGTTGCCGGCGTTTACGAACATCCCACCCGCTTCGCGCCCGACAAGTCGATGTACCAGATAATGGCCGAAAGCGTGCGCGGCGCGCTCGACGACTGCGGCCTTACGATCAAGGACGTCGACGGCCTGCTCACGGCCGGGATGGGGATGGGGCCGATGGGGATCGTCGGATTCTGCGACTATCTCAATCTGACTCCCAATTATCTTGACGGCACCAATATCGGCGGATCGTCGTTCGTGGCCCACACCGCGCACGCCGCCGCCGCGATTCATGCGGGCCTGTGCGACGTCGCCGTGGTGGTTTACGGCTCGACCGCCGCATCGTCGCGCTTCGCGATCGGAACGGGCGGCGGCCATGGCGGCGGCGACCCCTGCGATCAGTACGAATTACCCTTCGGACCGACCACCGTCGGCGCCTATGCGATGATCGCGCAACGCCATATGCACGATTACGGCACGACGCCGGAGCAACTCGCCGAAATCGCCGTGACGATGCGCCTGCATGCGTCGATGAATCCGGTCGCCAAATACCGCGACCTGATCACGGTCGAGGACGTGCTCGCTTCGCGCGTCATCTCCTCGCCGCTCCATTTGCTCGATTGCTGCATCATCAGCGACGGCGGCGGCGCGCTGGTGATCACCTCCGCCGAACGCGCGCGCGACCTGAAGAAAAAGCCCGCCTATCTGCTCGGCGCCGGCGAAACCGTGCGCCACGCGGCGCGCGGCCGGCGCGATTTTCTCGAAATCGCCGCGGCCCAATCCGGCCGTCTCGCTTTCGAGCGCGCGGGCGTGGCCCACAAGGATATCGACATGGCGATGATCTACGACTCGTTCACGATCACCGTCCTGAGCACGCTCGAAAACCTCGGCTTCTGCAAACGCGGCGAGGGCGGTCCGTTCGTCAGCGGCGGACGCCTGCGCTTCGACGGCGCGCTGCCGATCAACACCGACGGCGGCGGCCTTTCGTCGAACCATCCGGGGATGCGCGGGATGTTCCTGGTGATCGAGGCGGTCAAGCAGTTGCGCGGCGAATGCGGTCCGCGCCAGGTCAAAAACTGCAGGACCGCGCTGGTTCATGGAACCGGCGGCGCGCTCGGCACCCGCCATTCCGGCGCTACGCTGATCCTGACGAACCAATAGCCGCAATCATCGCCATACGCGCAACCAGCGAGAGTCCCAACGATGCCGCAGCAGAAAGAACCACGCGCCTATCGCAAACCGCTTCCCCATATCGACGAGGAGAATCGTCCGTGGTGGGAGGCGGCGCAGCGCCACGAACTGTACATCCAGAAATGCCGCGATTGCGGCGACTTGCGGTTCCATCCGCGCGCCCTATGCACAAGCTGCATGTCCTCGCGCACTGATTGGGTGCGATGCGCGGGCGGCGGGAAGATTTACGCCTTCACCGTCACCAATCAGAACCAGGCCGCCGGTTTCCGCGAATCCCTGCCCTATGTGATGGCGTGGGTGGAGCTCGACGAGGGGGTCAAGATGCTGACCAACATTGTCGACTGCCCCCCGGAACAGGTTAAAATAGGCCTGCCCGTCGAGGCCGTGTTCGACGACGTGACGCCAGAGGTCACGCTGGTCAAGTTTCGCCCGGCGAGGTGAGGTTCCGATTTAGTGAGCACCACGCTCGACCTGCACAGCCATAGTGAGGCGTCCGAAGACAGCCGCGCGCCGCTCGAAGCCTATCTCAACTGGCTCAAGCTCAGGCGCGCGGAGCGTCCGGTCGATGGCGTCGTGCTTACCGAGCATCGCCAGTTCAACAAAGAGGCCGACTATCGCGCGCTCGAAGACAGGTTCGGCATCCTCGTGCTGAAAGCCTCTGAAGTCGAAACCGATTACGGCCACGTGCTCGTGTTCGGCGTGAACGACGAGATGACGCGGCGGTTCGATTTCGCCAACGTCCATCTGCCCGCGCAGGAGGTTATCGACGAAGTTGCGCGGATGGGCGGCGTGGCGGTCCCGTGCCATCCGGGGCGCCCCAACGTCGGCCTGTGTGAACACTATGCGAAGAAGCCGCCGCTCGAAAACGTGATCGCCGTTGAAGTGCTGAACGGCGGCTCGCGCAAGGGCGAGGACGAACGGAGCGTCGAACTGGCGCAAGCGCGCGGCTATCATTCGGTCGGCGGCTCGGACAGCCATCTGGTAAGCCTGATCGGCCTCTGCGCCACGCGCTTCGAGGCCGAAATCCGCACGATCGATGACCTCGTGCGTGAATTAAAATCCGGCGAATACGCGCCGGTCGATTTCCGTCCGCGCCGCAAGCCCGTGCCGCATGCGACGCCGGTCGAGGTGAAGCAAGCATGACAGTCGATTACGATCCGGCTTTGATCGGCCGCGTCTTCGAAACCACGGAGCCGGTTCCGGTCAGCGCGGAGCAAATCGCGGCGTTTTGCTCCGCGATCAGCGAGACCAATCCGATTTTTACCGACGAGGCGGCGGCGAAAGCCGGTCCGTTCGGCGGAATTGTGGCGCCGCCCTCGTTCGCCGTGACTTTCCGCAACGGCCGCCATTTCTTCGAGCACATTCCGCGCTACGGCAAGCAGGGTTTCGACGCCGGCAAGGACGTCGAATTCGTCGCGCCGATCCGGCCGGGAGACGCGGTCACGCTCAACTCGCACGTCAAGGAAATTTACGAAAAGACTGGGCGGACCGGCTCGATGGTCTTCGTGATCGTCCGCTCAACCCTGACCAATCAAAAAGGCGAGGTCGTCGCCCACGTCGACCATCGCTTCATGAACCGTCCCTGAGCGCCGCCGATGAGCAACGCCAACAATCTCACTTACGAAACCGTACAAATCGGCGACGCGCTCGGTCCCGCCGAGTTCTATCTGAGCAAGGATCAGGTGCGCGCCTACGCGAAGACCTGCGGGATGTGGACGCCGCGCTTCACCGACGACGAAGCCGCGCGCAAAGAGGGTCTGCCGGGCATGATCACGCCCGGCAATATGAGCCTCGCCATCCTGAGCAAGCTGGTGACCGATTGGGCGGGGGCGAGCGGCGCGCGCATCGTGCGGATGGGCACGACCTATCGGCAGCCCGTGATGCCGGATCACACGCTGACGCTGCAAGGCTTCGTCACGCACAAGAACGAAAGCGACCGCACCGCCGAGATGGATATCTGGATCGAGAGCGAGGAAGGCGACCGGCTCGTGATCGGCACCGCCACCGTCCACTTCCCGCGCTGAATTTTTTCTAGAATTCGATGCAAATGCTCCGCGCGCAGCCACAACTGCCCGCGGAGTATTTTAATTTGGCAGTTTTCTGCACGCCGCGTGAACGGTGCACTTCAACACGCTTGGCCACGCCTGACGCTCATTCCGACTGAAGCGATGATCGTTCGCGCGTCGCGGAGCTAACTCCGCATTCCGTTCAGCACGAAAGAACGAAGGATTCTTCGCTGCGCTCAGAATGACAAAAAAGATGCTGGGATGACGACCACGATCGCCGCTCCGAGAACTTCAGCCTTGTCACTCTGAGCGGAGCGAAGGGTCACGGCTGTCTTCCGCAAATCCTTCGTTGTTAAAGCCCATCGAAGATGACGTGTTCCTGGGTCATGAAGATGTAGGAGCCGGCGAGGTCGATGAATTGGCGCTCGTCGTCGATCAACTTTTCCATCGCATCGCGGCCTTCCGGGGTCGCAGCCGCCGCAAGCAGATCGTTAAGGCTGTCCCACCATACTTCGGTAATTCCGTCGTACGGCGCGCCCATCCCGCGCGGCGCGGCCATCTCGGCGTTTAGCGGCGTCGCGATCGTGTGGCTTTGGATATAACGCTTGGCGCGAATCGCTTTGGCGAAGCTTCGCACCAGCGGTCCGTGTTCGAGCCATCGGCGATAGAACGCTTCGGGAGTGAAATCAGCGCGGCGTTTGACGATATAGACCAGTTTGACCATCGCGTTCCAGTGTGGACCCTCGGGTCAAGCCCGAGGGTGACAATTGAAAAGGCGCTCGAAGATGACGAGCAAATGGCGTCCGAATTCGCCGCATCTCCTTGTCTGTCATTGCCGGGTTTGACCCGGCAATCCATGCCATCGCGGTCATCCCTTTTTCGCAATCAACAACGCCCCGGCGTCAGTTGGCCGCGTTGGAAATTGCGACGCCAATGCCGGGGCGGATTGAACGGAACAACCCCACCTATAGGCCGACCGTCTGCTTCAGCTTGACGCCGAACTGCTCGGCCGCGTTGCCGCCCAGCATCCGCGCGATCGTGCCGTCGGAAACGTTGGCCTGCGCGAGCCTGGCGATCGCGTCCCACGCGCTGGTGGTGTCGTGATGCGGATAGCGCGAGCCCCAGACGATCTTTTCGGCAAAATCCTCGGGCAGCTTCTGGATCAAACGTTCCTCGGCGTCGAACCCGAGCATCACATTGCCCTCTTCCCACATCTCCTCGACGTCGGTGCGGACGGGATAGTAATGAAGCAGCGGAATCGTCCGCGTGGACGCTTCCATCTTTTCCAGCACTTCTTCCATCCATGACGCCTTACCGTGCGCCGCGACCACTTTCATCTTCGGATAACGCTGCATCACGGTGAACGCGATCAGCGTCGAAGCGACGAACATGTGGTTGTCGAGCCATCCCGTGAGAACCGGCGCAATCGGATGGCCGATCGGGGGCGCGGATTGAAACGCAAATCCATCGAGGCTGCCGCCGCCCGCCTGCGGGCCGCCGCCGTTCACCGCGACCAGAGGATACTGGTTAAGCCGTCCCTTGACCTTCTCGATAAACTGGCCGTGCGAAGTCCATTCCGGATTCCACAGACCGGACGTCGGATGGACCGCCAAAGTCAGGCCGAGGCTTTCGAGTTCCGCCCAGAGAGGATCGTAATAGGGGTGCGTGAAATAGTGCCCTTCGATGAACATCGGGCGGATAAATGCCGCGCGGAACGAGGGATTTTTTGCGATTCGCCGCAGTTCCCCGATCGTGTAGTCCATGCTCTGCAGCGGAACCATCGCGGCGGCGAAGAGCCGATCCGGCGCGGCCTTGCAGAAATCCGCGATCCAGTCGTTGTAGGCGCGCGCGAGCGCCCACGCCGTATCGGGATCTTCGACCAGATGGAAACCTTCGGCGAACCAGGTCGGATAGAGCAACGCCGCATCGACGCCCATCGCGTCCATGTCGCGCAGGCGCGCTTTTGGATCGGTCGCGCCGGGCGTCTCGGGATGGCGCCGCTTGGGATCGAGTTCGCCAACCTGGTCCCACGTCATTCCAGGCTTCCAGACCGCGTGACGCGGAATATTGGAATTGACCGGGTCGCGGAAGGGCTTGCCATTGACCTTGAGATAGCAGCCGTAGCTCCCATTCTCACGCCATAGCGAATGTTTGCCCAGCGTGCGGAATTCAGGATCGAGATATTTTTCCCATAGCTCGCGCGACTCGACGACGTGCGTGTCGGTGTCGAAAACCGGGAAGCGCTTCTTGGTCATCATGATGCTAATGCTCCGATCGCTAGCGGCGCAGGGCAGACTCCGGCTTCAGCGCCTCGCGAATCTCGGCGTCGGTCGGCCACCAATCGGGACGTTCGATTTCTGTAACGCGCTCGCGGATAAATTCGCGCGGCTTGTCGATTCGGTAAAGCCGGCGCGCGTTATCGCCGAGGAATTTCGCCTGATATTTCTCCGGCAATTCGCATTTGCGCATCGTTTCGATCGCGCGCCACGCGTCGTCGCCGTCGTGATGGTAAACGTCGGAGGACCAGGCGAGGATGTTCTCGTAGAATTCCGGCAGCCTCGACGGCGGCGCCTCGTCGCCCTCGAAGCCGGTCACACATCGCTCGAAGAAAGTTTCGCTCGGCAATTGCTTCAGCGGCGGCAGCTTCCGATCATTGCGATAGAGCCGGTAAATCTTGTCGCACTCGTCCAGGATGAAGCTGAGCCAGGTTGACGACGCCTCGAATACGGCGGCGTACAGCTTGGAATAGCGCTCAAAAAAGCCGGATAGCAACACCGTCGTCACCCAGATCGACGCTTCGGCCTGAAAGTTCTGCACATTGGTCAGGAACGAATGCGGCAAGCCCGAGGCCGACGCCGTGAGCGCGATCAATTCCGCGCCCGAGTACTGCTCGCTGTATCCGGGGGGCTTGAGCGCGCCCATCGCAGGGAACGGATGCATCCCATAGACCATCCCGGTCTCTTCCATTGCCCGCCATACGCGATTGTACTTGGGCTGAATCGGCCAATTGCCCATTGCGTCAATCGGACGGATCAGCCCGACGCGGCATCCTTTGGCCGCCACGCGAAAGACTTCCTGCTCGGCGTATTTCGGATTCTGCATCGGCAGCAGGGCGGCGAAGAACAGGCGGTCGGGATTTTCCTGGCAATACTCCCACGCCCATTCGTTGTACGCCTTGCACATCGCGCGCGCGCCGGTCGAACTCTGGATCCAGGGGTAGGTATCGATATCGGTCGGGATGATCATCACCTGATCGATACCCTGGACGTCCATGTCGCGCAGACGCGGCTTGGGTTCGTAGGAGCCTTTATGGTCGATATAGGCGGCCTGCTCCTTGGTAAGCGCGGTCGCCGTTTTCAGATTGCGGACGTTCAGCGCGCGCTGGATATTGTGCTTGAGGCCCGGCCCGGCCAAGCTCAGCACGTTGACCTCGCCCGCCGTTCCGCCGACTTTCTGCGAACCCAGTCCGGCGCCGGCGAAGCCATTGACGATTAGCTGGCGTGTTTCGTCATCCCACCACATCGAATTCTTTAGCGCTTCAAGTTCGTCTTTGGTGAGATAATCCTTCGCGCGTTCCCACAGCCATGGCGGCTCGGTGACGTGAGCGTCGCAGTCGAAAGTGGGAAAATCCTTGGTCATCGGTTCAAATTTTTGAATCGGCATGGGCGCACCTCGTTAAGGCATAGGCCGCTTGATGGCGTCGTCAGTTAAATCGTTTCAAGCCACACGTTGGGCGACGTAACACATCCGTGACGCGCGAAGATTGCGTCGATTTCCTTCATGTCGGCGTCCGCGATTGTCCATCCGAGCGCGCCGGCGTTGTCATCGACCTCGCGCGGATTGCGGCATCCGGTCAGCGCCGTGCTCACCACAGGATTGGACGTGGTCCAGCGAAGCGCAAGCTGCGGCAGCGACTTGCCGTATTTCGCGGCGATTTTCTTGAGGTCCTCGACCGCGCGCAGGTTCTTCAAATAGTGGTCAGGGCCGAACAGATGCTGGAATAGATTGATATTGCCCAGCCGGCCGCCTTTGGATCGCCAGTCGCCTTTCTCGAACGGCGATTCTTCCGTAAGCGCGCCGGTCAGCATCCCGTAGGCGAGCGATCCGTAGGCCATCACGCCGATATTATGCTCCTTGCAGTACGGGAAAATCTCGTCGGCCATCCGCCGATCGAACATGTTCCAGCAGTATTGCACCACGTCGACGCGCCGCGCTTTCATGCAAGCGTCGATCTCTTCGAGCTTGAAATTCGACAGCCCGACTGCGCGCACTTTGCCCTGTTTGACCAGGTCGTCGAGCGCGCGCATGGTCTCGTCGAACGGCGTGATCCGATCCGGCCAATGGACGAGATAAACGTCAACGTAGTCGGTATTAAGCGCTTGCAGGCTCTTTTCGATCGACTCCATCACGCGCTGGCGCGTCGAGTCGCGATAGTTCGGCGCCTTCGGATAGCCGACGCCGAATTTCGTAGTGATTACGGCCTCTTTTCGACGCGAACCGAGCGCTTTCGCGAGCGATTTCTCCGACGCGCCGAAGCCGTAAGCCTCGGCCGTATCGAATGAATTGACGCCGACATCGAGCGCCCGGTTGATCGCCCGTATGAACTCGGTCTCCTCGATGCTGCCGTAGCCGCCGCCAATCTCCCAGCATCCGAAACCCATCGCCGAAATCTGGATACCCGTGCTGCCAAATGGCCGGTATTCCATCGATTCACTCCCCGCGCCGCTTCGGGCGGCGCCGATCGCCTGTGCGGATTGGTCAACGCCGCGTGCGGGTTCAGGCCGTTTCGACGCTTCGGCGAAACGGCCAACACAAGCTTGCGGCGCAATTTTCTATTACGATGATTTCGCACAAACGTTTGCTACTTTGCAAACCTGCGGATTATGAAAAACGATGCGCCGAGCGCGGCCGGACGGCCCGTCCGCCCGGCATGTCATTTGGCGCCAGAAATGGCCGTTTGACGGCAGTTTTTCAATTGGTGTAATAAGTTTTCAATTAGTTGAAATCAATGTCTATCAACCCAACGACGGTGATCCGATGTCTCTGACCATCCCCAAAGCGCGACGTTTCCGCCTCCAGCGATCCGAGCTCGCGGTCCCCGCGACCTCGCCCCATTTCTTCCCGAAGGCCGCCAAAGGCGCCGCCGACGTCATCTTCCTCGATCTCGAAGATGCGGTCGCGCCCGAGCAGAAGCTCAACGCGCGCAAGAACGCGATCGCGGCGCTGAACGATCTCGACTGGGGCGACAAGACGGTCGCGGTGCGCGTCAACGGACTCGATACGCCGTGGGCGTTCCGCGATATCACGGAAATCGTCGTGCGATGCCCGCGGCTCGATATGGTGATGGCGCCGAAGATCGGCACGGCCTTCGACGTTCAGTTTATCGACGCGCTGCTGGGCCAGCTCGAACGCGAGCTTGACCGCGCGGAGCCGGTCGGCCTCGAGGTGCTGATCGAAACCGCGCTCGGGATGTCGAACGTCGAGAGCATCGCTGCCTCGTCCGAGCGGCTCGAAGCGATGATCTTCGGCGTCGGCGATTACTCAGTCAGCATGCAGACCGGCGACGTGCTGTTCGGCTCCGCCAGCGCCAAGTACTCAGTTCTGACCGCGCCCGACGAACGGGGCGCGCGCGAGCGCCACTGGAACGACAAATGGCATTTCGCGATCGCGCGGATGGCCAACGCGTGCCGCGCCTACGGCTTGCGCGCGATCGACGGTCCCTACGTCGATTACGCCGACACCGACGGCTATCGCGCCTCGGCCGAGCGCGCGGCGGCGTTGGGATGCGACGGCAAGTGGGCGATCCATCCGAGCCAGGTCGCGATCGCCAACGAGGTCTATTCGCCCGCCTCCGAGCAGCTCGAATGGGCCGCGCGCCTCGTCACGACGATGAACGAAGCGGTCGCGCAGGGCCGCGGGGCGGCCAGCCTCGACGGCAAGATGATCGACATGGCCCATTTCAAGGTCGCCGAAAATATCGAGCGCAAGCGCCGCGCGATCGCCGAGCGCCACTAGCGCGAACGGAATTTATGCAGATGAGTTCGAAGACGCCCGAAAAACCGCTCAGCGGAATCCGCGTGCTCGACGCCGCGACCTTTCTCGCCGGCCCGTTCTGCGCGACCACGCTTTCCGAGTTCGGCGCCGAAGTGATCAAGATCGAGCATCCGAAGATCGACGATCCGCTGCGCAACCTCGGCGCGCGCGCGGAAAACGGCGAGACTTTCACATGGCTGAGCGAGGCGCGCAACAAGAAAACCATCACGCTCAATCTCAGCGCGCCCGAAGGCGCGGCGCTGTTCAAGCGGATGGCGGCGAAGGCCGACGTCGTGATCGAAAATTTCCGGCCCGGCACGATGGAAAAATGGGGCCTCGGCTACGACGCGCTGAGCGCGCTCAATCCGGGGCTGGTGATGGCGCGGATCACGGCGTACGGGCAGGACGGGCCGTATAAAGATCGTCCCGGCTTCGCGCGAATCGCGCACGCCTTCAGCGGAATCACCTATCTCACCGGCGAGGCCGACGGCCGCCCGCTCACGCCCGGCGCGATGGCGCTGGGCGACTACCTTTCGGGCCTCTACGCGGCGCTCGGCGTGCTGCTGGCGCTGCGTTTCCGCGATCTGACCGGCAAGGGGCAGTATCTCGACGTCGCGCTCTACGAATCGGTTTTCCGCTTCCTCGACGAGCTGGTTCCGGCCTATGCGAAAAAGGGCGTCGTGCGTGAGCGGATGGGCGCGGACACGGCCAATATCGTGCCGCATAGTCATTACCGATGCGCCGACGGCACGTGGGTCGCGCTCGCCTGCTCGAGCGACAAGATGTTCGAGCGGCTGGCGCGCGCGATGGGCCGGCCGGAGCTGGCCGCGGACCCGCGCTTCGAGACCATGCGCGCGCGAGTCAGGAACCGCGACGCGATCAATGAAATCGTCGAGGAATGGATCGGCAAGCATACCCGCGACGAACTGATGCGAATCTGCCTTGAAGCGGAAGTGCCGTGCGGCCCGATCAACAGCGTCGCCGACATTTTCGACGATCCGCACTATCAGGCGCGCGGCAATCTGATGAAGGTAATCGACAAGGAGGTCGGCGAACTGATCCTGCCGTCGATCGTGCCGCGCCTGTCGCTCACGCCCGGCGCGATCGAGCATCTGGGGAAGCATAAGGGCGAGGACACCGAGGCGGTGTTGCGCGAATGGCTGGAATTGGACGACGCGGAGATCGCGGCGCTTCGCGCCCGCGAGATCATCTGATGCGCGCCAGCCGCCAGCGAACGACTGACTAGTCGCATTGGCTATCAGCGAAACCTCACACGGAATCCATGCGAGTATCGACGCTACCGGCAACGCAAGCGCGCATCGGCGCGATCGGAACGGCGCAATCATGACTCAGGCGCAACGGCAAATGGTCTTGGTGGGTTTCCTCCAGGCGCAGAATTGTTCGAACTACCCGGCCTCATGGCGCTATCCGGCGACGGCCGGCGACTTCATGACGCTGGACTACTACCAGCGGATCGCGCGCGTCCTCGAAGAGGGCAAGTTCCATCTGGCGTTCTTCGACGATCGGCTGGCGATGCCGGATCGCTACGGCGACAGCTTCGCCGAAGCGGTGCGCAACGGCGTGCGCGTGGTCAAGATGGATCTGATTCCGGCGCTGACCGCGATGGGGATGGCGACGCATCGGCTCGGCGTGGGCGCGACCTACTCGACCACCTACTACGAGCCGTTTCACGTCGCGCGCCTGTTCGCGACGCTCGATCTGATGCTGGGCGGGCGGGCGGCGTGGAACATAGTCACTTCGCTCAACAATTCCGAGGCGGCCAATTTCGGCCAGCGGGAACATCTCGGGCACGACCCGCGCTACGACCGCGCGGAAGAGTTCATGGAAGTGGTGCTGGGCCATTGGGATTCGTGGGACGACGACGCGATCGTGATGGATCGCGCGAACGGCGTCTTCGCCGACCCGGCCAAGGTGCGCCGGCTGGATCATCATGGCCAATGGTTCCGCTCGCGCGGTCCCTTCACCGTGCCGCGCTCGGCGCAGGGCCGGCCGGTGTTGATTCAGGCGGGGCAGAGCGGGCGCGGCCAGCATTTCGCCGCGCGCTGGGCCGACTTGGTGTTTGTCATCTACGCGAACCTTGACGTGGCGCGCAAAAATTACCGCGCCTTCAAGGACGCGGTGGTCGCGGCCGGACGCGATCCTTCGGAAATCGCGCTGGCGCCGGCGATCTACGTCGTCACCGGCGAGACCCGCGCGATCGCCGAGGACCGCTTCGCAATGATCGACAGCCTGGCGCGGCCGATCGACACGCTGGCGCTGCTTTCGGAAGTGCTCAATTTCGATTTTGCGTCGAAAGGAATGGACGAGCCGTTCACGGCCGAGGAGCTGGCCTCGATCAGCGGCCTGCAGGCGATCCGCGACCGGGTGATTCAACTGAGCGGCAAGCCGAATCCGACGGTGCGCGATTTCGCGGAGTTCAGCGGGCGCGGGCGGCTGCGCGAGATGGGCCTGTTCGTCGGCACAGGCAAGGAAGTGGCGGACCAGATGGAGGAATGGTTCACGGCGCCGGCGTGCGACGGCTTCGTGCTGGCGGCGACCCATATGCCGGGCGCGTACGAGGATTTCGTGCGGTTCGTCGTGCCGGAATTGCAGCGGCGCGGGCTGTATCACAAGGATTATGCGGGTGCGACGCTGCGCGAGAACCTGGGCCTGCGCAAGCCGCCGGCCGGCTCTCGCCCCTGGCGTAAGTGGTGAGCGTCTATTTCAGGGGACTACGCCGACCATCACCAAGGGCACGGCGGGCACGCCGCGGCCCTGCCGGATCACGTTGTACAGCTCCGATTCGTAGTAGCCGATGCCCGACGACATGCGCGCCTGGAGTTCCTTCATCGGAAGGATTTCAACGCCAACGTCGATGATATCTCCCACAAAAAAGGCCATATGTTTCACGAACAGGTCGTATGCGACAAAGGCGTATTTGCCGAACTGGACCTCAACCGCTATGCGATCTTTCACGAAATCGGTTTGATTGTATGAACCGATCGCTCTTTCGCCCGCCCGCTCGATTTCCGCTTTTTGCTGAGCGGGAGCCATGCTGATCGTTTTTCTGATTAGTTGCGCGTCGCCCGTCACCCAATAAGAGGCGCGCTGCTCAATCCAATTGTACTTCTGAAACGCGGCGCGCATCGCATTGTTCATATCTTTGGGCGAATAGAGAAGACCCAACCCGGCTTTGCGCCGCTCTCTGGATTGCTTGGTGCGGCAGCGCTCCGCGTCAACGGACGCGATTACATTCTGGATTTCCCGCCACCGCTCTGGATGGTGAACGATTAGAAATTCGAGGCCGTTGAGATGGGAATACCGCGCCGCGATTCTCATCGATGCCCGCCGTACGGTTTCGCCGGATCGTAGATCGGCTTGCCCATCGGCCGGGTCCGCAAGATGCCCGCGCGCAACTGGCGCAGGCGCTCCCAAGCGATATCGATATACTCCTGGACAATATCGCAGCCGTATCCGGTGCGATTGTGCTTTACGGCGGCGATCACGGTCGCGCCCACGCCGACGTAGGGATCTAATACCTTATCGCCCGGTTCGGTAAGCGCGAGCACCAGCCGTTCGACCAGCTCGACCGGGAACTGGCACGGATGGATGGTTTTCTCGATGTGATTATTCTTGACGTTTGGAAAGATCCAAACGTCGCCCGGATTTTTCCCGTTCGGATTACACGACAATTGTCCGCGCTTCGGACCTTTGAAGTATTTCTTTGCGGGATATTTGGACGGCACGCGGATCGAATCGAGATTGAATGAATAATCGTCGGATTTCGTGAACCAGTTAATCGTCTCGTAGCGGCCGGAAAGGCGTTTGGAGCAATGCAGTCCGTGTTCAAAATGCCAGACGATTCGGTTGCGCAACCGTAATCCGTGGCTCTTGAAAATCGGGTAGAGGGGAATATCGAGAGGCACGATCTCGCCGGCGGCGACATGATTCCCGACTTGCCAGCAAATCGAGCCGTCAGGTTCAAGCAATCTGACGCATTCGGCGATAACCGCGGATTGTTGTTCGAGGTAATGTTCAAGCGGAGAGCGCCGTTCGTAGGCCTTGCCGATGTTGTAAGGCGGCGAGGTCACTATCAGCTTCATGCTCGCGTCCGGTAGCGAGCGCATGAAAGCCAGATTGTCCGCACACTCGAGAACCGCGTCATGGCCCGAGTGATGCGTTTCGCCTTTTCCAAACGGAAGCGTCTGAGCTAGAGCCCGATTGTGTCCACCCACCGCAGCGTCAACTCCCGACTGGCGCGATTTTTAGCAAAAATCCAACCAGTCCGCCACCTCAAGTCCACTTCGGAGCCGTTCCCGAGTCAAGCGCGCCATTGCGCTTCGCGTTTGCCGTTGCAGTATCGGATCATCCGCTGGTGCGTTTGGGGAGCGCGGGGCGGAGCGGGGGTTCGCCGGCGGCGGAAGCGATCGCGGCGCGGGCCTCGGCCAGCGCCGATGCGTGATTATCCAGTTCGTCGAGCATCCGCGGCATCGGGCCGGCGATCGCGACGCCGTAGATTTCATCATCGACCCTGACCGCCGCGGCGATCGCCGCGACGTCGGCGACGTTCTCGCCGCGCGTGATGAAGTAGCCGCGCTTGCGGCCGCGCGCGAGGTCGGCGGCCAGCTCCTCGGGATCGATAATCGTCGCGGGCGTGACCTGCGGCATCGGCAGCGACGCGAGCATCGGCGCCAGTTCCGCGTCGCCGAGCGCGGCGAGGGCGGCCTTGCCGATCGAACTGGAATGGAGCGGCTTGAGATCGCCGGCGCGCGCGCTGTAGCGGATCGTCTGGGGGCCTTCGAGCACGTCGAGATAGACGATATGGCCGCCGTCGCGCTTGCCGAGGATCACGGTTTCGCGGGTGGAATCGCGCAGGCGCGTGAGGATCGGTTCGAGCCGCAGCAGCCAGGGGTCGGCGGCGGCGATCGCGTTGGCGATCGCGAACAGGCGGCGGGTCGGATAGAGCCGCTTGGAGCGCACCGCGTAGAGATAGCCGCGCGCCTCGAGCGAGCGGACGAGGTTGAAGCAGCTCGACGCGGGGGCGTTGAGCTCGCGGGCCAGCTCGGAGAGCGTCAGCGGACCTTGCGCGCGGGCGAAGGCCTCGAAGAGGTCGAGCGTGCGTCCCGCGCTTTTTACGTCCATGAAGGATGATTTTATTTGCCGAATTGGCGACCGGCAACGTTCGCGAGAGATGGACCCTCGGGTCAAGCCCGAGGGTGACTGAGAAAAGACTGGCGGGCGAAGGTGGGAAGATGCAAAGGCGATCGCATGCGCGAGGGTGACGGAAATAGATAGCGGGTCAGGGTGGGGAGACGCGGCGGATACGGGCGCGGCCGGCCTCGCTCAGCACGTCGCCCGCCGAGCTGGCCTTGAGCGCGTCGAAGGTGGCGAGGTAATCGCTGCCGCCGAAGGTGAAGGCGAGCGGCCGGCCGCGGGTCGAGACGTGGAGCGGCTGGCCGCCGTAATAATTGGTCAGCGCGTTGGCGAGGGCACCCGCCGAGCCGTTGATCGCAAGCGCGCTCCCCTGGCATCGCATGCGGTCGAGCAGATCGTCCTGATCGCATCCGGAGGCGGCGGGCGCGTTGATGGTGATCTGGCTGACGGCGAGGTCGTCCCCGGCGCATCGCACGGCCGCGTCGTAGGCGATCGATTGCCATTCGAGCTTGCCCGACGCGGTCATCGTGCGGTCGCCGCCGCTGACGGCGAGATCGCTTGCGGTCATGGTCTGGTTGACGCCCTGAATCGGGATGGGAATCGCGAACGAGGCGCCGTAGAGGCGGAGAATCTGGTTGATGAAGGGATAGGTCGCGGCGGCGATGACGTTGGCGGCGGCGGGCGCGCCGGAGAGCATCGCGGCGGTTTCGGAATTGGCGAGATAGGGCGCGGGATCGGCGATCTGTCCGGACGGAAACGCGACGAGATCGACCGCGCGATCGCGAAAACCGACGGCGACGTCGAAAGTCGCGTTGGCACCGGGGCCGGTGAGCACGTGGAGGTTCGAGGTTGGATATTCGTGGACGATCGGAAGTCCGATCAGGTCGGGAGCCGACACGCCTGGACGCGCGGCGCCGGCCGAATCGGCAAGATTGAGTCTGAGCAGCCACGGACGCCACCGGACATGGACGCGCACCGCTTCGAGCCACGGCGTCGTGGCGGCGGCGAGGGCGCGTTTGGCGAGAGCGTCGAGCGGCTGGGAGCAATCGGCGGAAGCGAGGAGAGGCGCGGGCGCGACGGGCGCATCGAGGGGAAAAACGATGCCGATCGCGTCGGCGCCTCCGCCGGGGGCCGCGCCGCACCATACGGCGGCGACCAGCCTGACGGCGGGCGCGCCGGCGGCGGCCGCGGAAAAATCGATCGGCAGCGCCTGCGCGATCACGGCGGGCATCAAGGCGGGCGTCAGGATTACGCGCAGCGGCGGCGACGCGGCCGCTGCGCGACACGCGGCGGTCACGAAAAGTATCGCGGCGAGCGCGCCGATCGCGATTGCGCGCGCGGATGGATACGACATAGACATTCGAGGGCCTCGGCCGGAAATCACCCCGCCCCACCGCTCCTCCGCCGGCAGGAGGCCTCGCGCCGCGGCGGCGCGCGTCTCGAAGGAGAGCGGATCGATTCTGCCATGCGCGCAATCAGCGGAACAGCCGCGTCCGATCGCGCCGAGAGGCGATCGCGGCCGTTTGCGGATCGGCGGGCCAATCGATTAGAGAAAAATAAACGGGCGTTTCGCGGGCTGTGTCTCGCGGGCGCCGCCGAAGCTCAGCGGTGGAGAGGACACTATGCTTGGGACGCGCGGTTTCAGCCATGTGGCGGTCAGGGTGACCGACGTCGAAAAGTCGAAGCACTTTTACGAGCAGATCGTCGGCCTGAAGAAGATCCCTCGTCCGCAAATCAAGATACCCGGCGAATGGTACGGGATCGGCGACAATCAATTGCACATCATCGGCGGCGACCGCCGGCCGGCGGGAATCGATCCGACCGGGCCGCATATGGCGATCGAGGTCGAGGATTTCGCGGCGACCAAGGCGAAGCTCGACGAAATGGGGATTCCGTATCTCGACGGGTCGGCGATGCGCTCGCGGCTGACGCCGGAGGCGGCGCGGATGGTCGGGCAGCAGCTCTGGATTCAGGATCCGGACGGCAACGTGATCGAGTTGCGGCAGAGCGCGGCCTGAAATCGTTCGGGACGCGGCCGCGCCGGCGCGGCTGGATAAGGAATCAGGGTCGGATGCGTGGCGCGTCGGGCGGCGCGATGCGCGCGGCGTCGCGAGCCGGTCGGGGCGGGTTGACTGTCCGGGCAGGTTCCGGTTAGCTGAGAAGTCTCTTCTGACGGTGGGGCTGTAGCTCAGTTTGGGAGAGCGCCTGAATGGCATTCAGGAGGTCGCGCGTTCGATCCGCGTCAGCTCCACCAATAAAATCAAGGCTTTTTCGATTCACGTACATAGCGGACAAACGGGATTGTCCGCCTTCTTGTCCGCACTTGTCAAGCGTACGACGCGATGCAATTTACGTGAATTAGGGAGCCTTTAGAAAAATCCAAGGCATCTGGGCTGTTCTTCACGATTTCGAAGCCGTTTCACAATAAAGGCCGTCGTGACATGGACGAGGCCGTCTTGCAGGCTGCTGGACTCTTGAATCGAATTGTCCGCCGCAAACACGTACAGCCTCACAACGCGCCGGAACAGTCTCGGATGTGGGAAAAAGCAGGCTTCTGCAACGTTGGCCTACTGGCGAAGGAGACTCGTACCCAGAGCATTTCTCTTTCGAATCGTTCTTAACGTTGAGACAGCAACCGCTCGATATCACGATGGGCGAGGGTCTACTCGCTTGAATCAAGCCTTTATGGGATGGCGAAAGGAATTGACCCATTCGACGATTCGCTGTGGGCAGCAGCTGCCGCCAGAAATCAACCGTATTTCATCCCTCACGTGCGAGAAAAAGCCCTCCGTTGAACAAATGTGCGCGCGGGTCGCTGTGCCGAAATATAAGGTTAATAGTATGACCGAGCTATGTTGCCATATCGTCCAGCTCGACCTGGCAGCCGTTGGAGAATCTAGAAAATGAGCGAACCGCCGAGCCTTGATGATTTGTACCACATGGTCGCGCGCATTTATGGTGAGCGTAATGCCGAGAGATCCGCGACAGCAACTTTCGCGCACTTTGTAGAAGCATGCGGGATGTTGACCGTCCATGATCGCAGCAAGCCGCGAGGAGCAATCACCGTGGAAGACGCGATCTGCAAGGCGCTCGGTTGGTATTTTCCTCTGTTGGCGAAGTTTCGGGTAAGTAGCGTCGAAGAGCTTATTTTTCGGAAATTTCCCTACTGTTGTCCCTACTGTCGGAAGGAGCGCCACGAAGACTCCGTTTGCAAGAACGTTCGGGGAGAAGATCGAACGGTTGACAAGACCGCTTTAGAAAGAAAGTACGCCGAAAATGCGCATCTTCGTCCTAGCAGGGCGTTGATAAACGCCTGAATTTCACTCGCCTATAATTCGTCTGAGTGGGTAATCGTGGTTGAGGAGGAAGTGGCGGATGCGCGGTGAGGAGCGGCGGCAGCGGCCGATGCTGATGGTG